>JAKAYS010000153.1 GCA_021826695.1 Acidobacteriota bacterium
ATCTCAGGAGCTACTTGAAAAGTTGGAGCCGTCTTTTCTGGACATGCGCTCGGCGACGTGGACCGCGCGCGAACAGTATGTAATTCGCAAGGACGCGCGGCGTTTCGAGACATGGGAAAGCTCGCTCGCGTGCAGACTGGGCCTGGGCGTCGCGGTGGAATACGCAATGGCTGTGGGTCTGGCCAAGATCGCTGAGCGTATCGCGATGCTGGCCGAGCAATTGCAGGAACAGCTCGCGCGCATTCCCGGCGTCACCGTCCACGATTTGCCGGGGAAAGCCAACCAGCTCCGTTGCGGCATCGTGACCTTTACGCACGAACGCCATGCGGCGCAGACCATCTTTGAGCGGATGCGGGACCAGCAGATCAATGTACGCGTGACCGCCGTCGGCTCGACACGGCTGGACATGGAACAGCGCGGCTTGACGGAGATAGTGCGTGCGTCGGCGCATTACTACAACACGGAAGAGGAGTTGGCGCGCTTCTCGCAGGCCGTCGCCGCACTATAGCGCGTCCAACACATCGGGTGCCCCACGTTCGGGCGCCGCGGCGACCTAACGTGGGATGAAAAATGTCCCCAGGAATATGCACTCCCATCCCTTGCGATGAATCTGCAAAGGATGGCAACCCGGTTCTCGTCGTAGATACCCACGTCCGAGAATCCGAAACCTGGGCACCCAGGTGTATTCCCAGTCACGGTAAATCCTTTCTTGTGGTGGGTCTTAGGAAGCTGCTATGCTTGGGGCGCGGAAATAGGTCCGTCTCCTCCTTACTCCTGTATATGAGAGGGTCCGCCTGATGGTTTGTAGAACTGCTAGTTTTCACTCGCCATTTTGGATCTCTTCGCTTCGGATGTTTTCGCGGGCACAATTGCTCACACTGCTTGCCTGCCTGCTCCTGCTGCCGACAGCCCTCGCTCAAACCTTCCAGACGCAAGACCCCGGCCCAGGCTCGGTTGCAGTTGGCGGCAAGTGGCAATTCCACACTGGCGACAACCTGGTCTGGAGGAATCCATCCTATGACAGCTCCAGTTGGGAGCAGTTGAGCGGCGACAAAACCTGGGGCGAGCAGACCCATCGCGGCTACACCGGCTCCGCCTGGTATCGCAAACGGATTGAAGTCACCGGCAGAGGTTCCTCGCTCGCCATTCTGATTCCGCCGGTCGATGACGCGTACGAAATCTACTGGAATGGCCGCAAGATCGGCAGCTACGGCAGCCTGCCGATGCATGCCGTCTGGTGGGGTGTCGGCCACAGCGCCGTGTATGACTTGGGAACAACGCCCGTCAGCGGCCTGCTGACGCTACGGGTGTGGAAGGCCCCCCTTGCCTCGAACGATCCGTGGGAACTGGGCGGCTTGCATGCGGCGCCAGTACTGGGCAACCCGTCCGTGCTGGCCATGCAGGCGATGGCGCCACGTTACCTGCAGGAGCACCGGCAACTTCCGCAATTGCTCATCGGAGCGGTGGTGCTGGTTGCCGGTCTGCTGGCGCTGCTGCTTTTTCTGCGGGAGCGCAATCAATGGCTGTTCCTGTGGATGGGCATCTATCTACTGGCGGAGGGCTTGCTTTCCTTTCGGGTCCTCGACGTAATTCGCTATGGCCTGCACTTTACTACCGTGCAGCTTTACCTGCAGTTCGTGGGATCCTTTCAGGACATCTCGCTCTGGCTGCTATTGCTCACGCTCTTCGGTTTCAGCCGGGAGCGGCGCTGGCGGCGCTGGACTGTGACGCTTGCCACTCTATACCTGACCGCGCAGGCCGTGGACGTTACAGTTCTTTACAACTGGCAGTACGTCGGCCTTGGCATGCAATGGACCGACGCCATTACCACGGCGATCTATACTCTGACCCCGCTCTATATCCTTTTCATCGTCGGCTTTGGACTGGCGCGCAGGAAGCAGATGGAGCTTTGGCCGGTGGCCATCGCGGCGTTTCTCTATGGCGTGTGGAACTCGGTGTACCAGCTCTCAGGGCAAGGACAACGATTCACGCACTCGACGCTTGCCGTCCCCCTGGCTGCCTGGGGTATCCACGTTGGCAGCTACACGTTCAGCGCGACCTTTCTGCTGGACACGCTGCTGTTCGTCGTCCTGCTGGTTACCGTGACCCGACAGCAGTTCCTGGAGCGCCGCCGCCAGGCGCAGGTTGAGATGGAAATCAAGTCCGCGCGGGAAGTGCAACAGGTCCTTGTTCCGCAGGAGGTCCCCGCTATTCCGGGTTATTCCATCGCCAGCATCTACAAGCCCGCCACCGAACTGGGCGGCGATTTCTACCAGGTGATTCCGCTGCCGGATTCCGGCGCGCTGGTGGTGCTGGGCGACGTCAGCGGCAAAGGGTTGAAGGCCGCCATGGTCGTCTCGCTGATCGTCGGCACGCTGCGAACGCTGGTCGACTACACGCAGGAACCGGCGGAGATCCTGCGCGGACTCAACCGCCGACTGATTGGCCGCATCAGTGCTGGCTTTGCCACCTGCGTGGTGCTGCGCGTTGGAGCCAATGGCGACGCGGTCATCGCCAATGCCGGTCATCTTGCTCCCTACCGCGATGGCCAGGAACTCCCCGTGGGCGGATCCTTGCCGCTCGGCATCGTCCCCGATGCGGAGTATGACGACGTTGCCTTTCACATGCAGGAAAGCGAGACACTGACCTTCTACACGGATGGCATTGTGGAAGCGCGGAACCCTCAGGGCCAGCTCTTTGGGTTCGACCGGGTGCAGGAGTTGTCGCGCGCCGGGTCGTCCGCCGTGCAGATCGTGGACGAAGCCAGCGCCTTCGGGCAGGAGGACGATATCACTGTACTGACGCTGACCCGCCTGGCGGCCAGCGAACCGGCGCGTGCCGCCACTGTAAGCCTGACCACCCAGATCGCCACCGGTTGAAAAATCAGAATCTCTGGCCGGGTTCCCCAGGTGCGTGAAGCTCACTTGGGCATTGTCCTACTCCCATATGAGCCGCAAAGAACGCGGCGCATATGGATGGGATAAGGACGAAGGCTTCTACGATGGTCGAGTAGTTTGTGGTTGAGGACCATGAGCTGCTGGATCAGGAGAAGCCTTCAATGAAAATTGTAGGTTGTGATTTTCATCCGGGTTGGCAGCAAGTGGCGGTTTTCGATGCGGAGACCGGCGAGTTGACCGAGCAGGGGTTGGTCAATGGCGACGGGGAGGCGGAGCGGTTGGGTCACGAGGTGTGGGTAGGGAATGTGGCGCAAATTCGTGCCAGTGGAGCCTGCCCTGAGCTTGCCGAAGGGTGCGCAAGCAGAAGACCGACAAGCGGGATGCACCGCACAGGAAAAGTTTGCCTTGACAAAGACTTCGACCTTATCGAGGACACCCGGCGTCTGAACGCAGAGAAGAATCCAGAGGATGTTGGCAACGCAATCCAAGCAAATATTCTCTGGATTCTTTACTCCGCTCCGTTCAAAATGACTCTTTTTTAACATCCGCTGCACTAACCAACAATCCACTCTGAGATGGGATTATTCTCATCCCAAATTTACTTCTGTGCGTGCCAAGACCTTGATCTCCAATCGATTGTTCAGCGGGTCGGCGTCGAGCAGTACGTGGTCGCCGTGGAGGACTTCGCCGTCGAGAATTTTGATGGCGAGCGGGTCCTGGATCAGGCGCTGGATGGCGCGCTTCAGCGGACGCGCTCCGTAGGCGCGATCGAAGCCCATGAGAAAGAGCTGGTGTCGCGCTGCGTCGGTCAGTTCCACGACGATGCGCCGGTCGGCCAGCATACGATTCAGGTCCGCGATGCGCAGCGTCAGGATGTGCGTCAACTGCTCCTCGCCGAGCGGGCGGAAGATCACGATGTCGTCCACGCGATTCAGAAATTCTGGACGAAAACTTTCGCGGAGCACCTGCATGACTTGCTCGCGAGCGGCGTCGAACGAGGATTCGCTTTGCAGCGCTTCTGTGTTCAGCAAATGCGCGCCCAGGTTCGAGGTCATGATGAGCACGGTGTTTTTGAAGTCTACGGTGCGCCCGCGCGAGTCCGTCAGTCGGCCATCGTCGAGCACCTGGAGCAGCACGTTGAAGACATCGGGATGCGCCTTTTCGATCTCGTCGAACAGGACGACCGAGTATGGGCGGCGACGCACTGCCTCTGTCAACTGGCCGCCCTCGTCGTAGCCGACGTAGCCGGGAGGCGCGCCAATCAAGCGTGAGACGGCATGTTTTTCCATATACTCGGACATGTCGATGCGCGTCATCGCCTGCTCGTCGTCGAAGAGAAATTCGGCGAGCGCGCGAGCGGTCTCTGTTTTGCCGACGCCGGTGGGTCCGAGGAAAATAAAAGAACCGATGGGCTTTTTGGGGTCGCTGAGTCCGGCGCGCGAGCGGCGAATCGCATTCGCCACCGCCGATAACGCTACGTCCTGGCCGACAACGCGCTCGCGCAGACGGGCCTCCATCTGCACTAGCTTCTGGACTTCTCCCTCCAGCATTTTTGAAATGGGAATGCCGGTCCACTTGCTCACGATGCGAGCAATGTCCTCCTCATCGACCTCTTCTTTCAACATGCGCGAACCGGTCGCAGCGCCGTCCTGCGTGGCGTTCAATTTCTTCAACTCGGTTTCCAGTTGCGGGAGTTCTCCGTATTGGATTTGCGCGACGCGTTCAAAGTTGCCGCGACGCGTCTGCTCGTCGGCCTCGAGCCGCAGCGCTTCCACCTTCTTTTTCAACTCGGCGAGACGACTGATATCTTGACGCTCGTTTTGCCAGTTCGCGCGCAGAGCGCCAACCTGTTCGTGCAGCGCAGCCAGTTCCCTCGTCACTTCTTCCAGTCGTTCTTTGGAGTTGGCATCTTTCTCGCGCTTCAGAGCGGTGCGCTCGATTTCAAGCGAAGTAGCGCGGCGCTCCAACTGGTCGATCTCCGTGGGGACGGAGCCGATCTGGATCGCCAGAGATGCGGCGGCCTCGTCCACCAGATCGATGGCCTTGTCGGGCAGAAAACGGTCGGAGATGTAGCGATGCGACAATGTTGCCGCGGCGACGATGGCCGCGTCTTTGATGCGCACATTGTGGTGCGTCTCGTAGCGGTCTTTCAGGCCGCGCAAAATGGCGATGGTGTCTTCGACGTTCGGCTCGCCGACATACACGATCTGAAAGCGCCGTTCAAGCGCCGCATCTTTCTCGATGTATTTGCGATACTCATTCAATGTGGTCGCGCCGATGGCGCGCAGTTCGCCACGCGCCAATGCGGGCTTCAGCATGTTGGAGGCATCGATGGCCCCTTCCGCCGCGCCCGCGCCGACCAGCGTGTGCAACTCGTCGATGAAAAGAATGATGCCGCCGGCTGCGTCCTCAATATCTTTCAGCACGGCTTTGAGGCGATCTTCAAATTCGCCGCGAAACTTCGCTCCGGCCAGCATCGCGCCAAGGTCAAGCGAGATGAGCCGCTTGTCTTTCAGCACCTCCGGCACATCGCCGGAAACGATGCGGCGCGCCAGTCCTTCAACGATGGCGGTTTTGCCGACGCCCGGCTCGCCAATCAGCACAGGATTGTTTTTTGTGCGGCGCGCCAACACCTGCACCACACGGCGAATCTCCTCATCGCGGCCGATGACGGGATCGAGCTTGCCGCGACGCGCCAGGTCTGTCAGGTCGCGCGCATACCGTTCGAGCGCCTGAAATTTGGCTTCGGGATTTTGGTCGGTCACGCGCTGGGTGCCGCGCACCGTGGTCAATGCGCGCAGCAATGCGTCATGGCTGGCGCCAGCGGCCGCCAGCGCCAACTGCGCGGGATCGCTCTTCTGCTGCGAGATCGCCAACAGCAGATGCTCGGTCGAGATGTAGTCGTCTTTGAAATTTGCGGCTTCCTGAAACGCCTGCTCGACGACCTTCAAAAATGTTTTGGAGGGCTGGGCCTGATTGGCGTCTCCAGAGACCTGAGGGAAAGTTTGCACAACTTTCTGCAACTGCGCGCGCAGCGGATCGAGCGCCACTCCGGTCTTTTGCAAGACGGGAGCGACGATGCCTTCTTTGTCTTCCAACAATGCGAGCAGCAAGTGCGTCGGCTGCAGCTCTGGATTGCCGTGGTCGCGCGCCAGGCTGGTGGCAGCCTGGACTGCGTCCTGCGCTTTGACTGTGAGCTTTTCCCAACGGACCGCCATGGCGATGGCCTCACTTCCTTTTGGTTATGTTGGTTACGAATGCGACCTTAATTGCGACCTTAATAATATAGATGGAAAAATTTGGGCAGGAGTCGCAATGTTTACGCGAATCCTGCCCGTTATGTCGGCAACATGTCTCGCTGGTGCCGGATGCCTCAGGCCGCAGGCTTGTTTTCGCTGGCCGATAACGTCCGGCCAGTTTCTCCCGAATGCGTGCCGCTGACGGAGATTTTGATCTGCTTCGGCTTCGCCTCGGCGCGCTTGCCCAACTGCACAGTCAGAAGACCGGCGTCGTAGTTTGCTTTCACGCTGTCCGGATCGATCGAGTTCGGCAGGGAAAAGACGCGCGCGAAGCTGCCATACCGGCGCTCGACACGGTGATAGTTCTCTTCCTTGGTTTCTTTTTCAAACTTCCGCTCGCCACGAACGGTCAGCGTCTGGTTCTCCATCTGGACATCGAAGTCTTCCAGCTTCATACCGGGAACTTCGAGTTTGAGGACAACATGGTTGGCGTCTTCATAAATATCGACTGGCGGAACGAAGGCGCTGGAGGCCAGCGTCTCATCTTCGCTGCGGCTCATGTCCTGCAATAACGAGTTGAGCCGGTTTTGCATGGTGTACATCTCCTGAAATGGGTTCCAACGTGTAATGGCCATCGATTTCTCTCCTTGAGGATGAGCCACGTCGCGGAGGACGAAGGCTCGATAATGTTGGGCGTCTGCTTTGCCCTAAGAAAACTATATCATATAAATAAGATTATGTGAGCTAGCTATTATCATATATAAGTTAAACTGTTACTTTTCATATAGTTATTCATCTATTTTTTCGGTAATTATGCGTTTACCCTATGCGGACATATAGAGAATTCCTCTCAGAGACTTCACGAAACGCGGAAGATAGCGCATTCTAAATAGGTATCTCCCTGATCCTTATGAGCTCTCTCGCCCTGTTTCTTTTGCAGATCGCCGTCATCGTGCTGGTCACGGGATTGTGCGGCGTCTTGCTGGGAAAGCTGGGCCAACCGCGCGTGGTGGGAGAAATGCTGGGTGGCATTCTTCTGGGCCGTTCCGTCTTCGGATATGCCGCGCCGCATTTGATCTCGCAACTGTTCCCACCCACCTCTCTGCATACGCTTTCTTTGGTCAGTGAGTTGGGAATGGTGCTGTATCTGTTTTTAGAAGGAATGAATCTGGACTTTGCATCGGTCTGGCAGCAACGACACACAGCGCTGAAGATCAGCGTGGCTTCCATGGCCATCCCCTTCGTGCTTGGCTGCGGTCTGGGACTCCTCCTGTATCGAAACTTTCATGGGACAGGCGGAAACAAAGTTGCGTTCATGATCTTTCTCGGGGTCAGTCTGAGCACGACAGCATTTCCGGTATTGGCCCGTATGTTGCGGGACCAAAGCACCGGCGACACGAAGCTCAACACGCTGGCGCTGGTTTGCGCCGCCATTGCGGACGTGATGGGCTGGATGCTGCTGGCAGTCGCCCTGATGATCAACACGGTGGGCGTGTCGCTGTGGATGCTGGTGTTCAAAATGTTTTTGCTGGTGTTGTTTGGCGCGTTTCTGCTGGGGGTGGTGCGTCCGCTTCTGGGCAAACTGGTGCGCTGGAAGGGCGCTCCGAATATTTCTCAACTGCTGCTGGCGGCCTTTCTGGTGTTCATCCTGGGCTGCGCATTTGTTACGGAGCGGCTGGGAGTTCATGCTCTTTTCGGCGCGTTTCTCGCGGGCATGTGCATTCCCCGGTTGCACCACTGGCATCGCCAGTTGTACCGGACCATCCATCCGCTGGTTTCCGTTCTGCTGCTGCCGGTGTTCTTCGCCATGACTGGCATCCATACCGAATTTCGCGACCTTGGCGGCAAGAGCGTGTTGCTTTGGTTCGTGGTCCTGCTGGTTTTGGCCATTGCAGGCAAGGTCGGCGGAACCTATTATGCGGCGCGTAAATCGGACCTGCCGAAGCAGGAGTCGCTGCTGCTCGGTTTCCTGATGAATACTCGTGGACTGGTCGATCTGGTAGTGGTGAACCTTGCATTCCAGGCTGGGGCCATCAATACGCAGTTGTTTACGATCCTGGTTCTGGTCGCGTTGATTACGACTGCGATGACGGCGCCTTCTCTCAAGCTGCTGAAGAAAAAGCCCGAAGTGCCGACACCTGCGGCGGCGTAAGGGTTGGCGCGGTTTAACTGTATATGGATTTTTTCATCCCACCCTTGCTGCGCAAGGATTGACACCCGGCAGTAGTCATTATGAATGAGGTAGTTCGCCGTGGGTCGCCGCAGTGACCGACCGCAGTGAAAAATCCAGAGAATGTTTGCTTGGAATGCGTTGCCATTACCCTCTGGATTCTGAGGTCGCCCCTCCGCGGCGGGCAGGCGCGGCGACCTCAGAATGACTCCCTGTAGTTTCGTATTTCTGCAATCCGCCTTACGGTAGGCGCTTGATCTTGGTGCCCGGAGGAATTTTCAACTCGAAT
>JAKAYS010000154.1 GCA_021826695.1 Acidobacteriota bacterium
TCGGTGAACCCAAAGCCATTGTTCGGGATAGCGGCGGATGACGTTCTCCAGCGTACTGGTGAAAAGTTGTGTGTTCGCGATGGCATCCCGATCTTCATCGCCGGTGTTGACGAGCGCAAGTTCCGGCAAAAAATGCAGAAGGTAACGCTTCTCTGTAGGCTCCCAAACTAGAAAACCCGGCAGTACCGCAGCTCCCGTGCGCAGGGCGACGCGAGCCACGCCCGAAGCCGTGCAGGCTGCGTATCCAAAGAAGTTCACGAAAACCCCTTGTGGCGGCGTCATATTGGTATCCATCAACACGCCTACCGTTTCTCCTGCTCGCATGGCGGCGATCAGCCCTCGCGCGAAATCATCCTTATGCAGCACGCGGTTGCCATGTTGACAACGAATGCCGTTGACCAACTGATCGATCAGGGGATTGTCCAGGCGGCGAATGATCATGCTCATCGGATACCCAGCGAGCGAATGGTAAAAGCTCGACAGTTCCCACGCGCCCAGATGCCCGGTCAGTATCAGCACGCCTTGCGCGCGCTGGCGCGCCGCGAGATAGTGTTCCAAACCTTCATAGCGAATAAACTGGTTTGCTCGGTCGAGCGTGTAATGCGGCATCTGGCAAAACTCTGCAAGCTGCCAGCCGAGATTGCGATACATGGCGCGAAGAATCTGTTCGCGTTCCCGATCGGATTTTTCCGGAAACGCAATCGTCAGATTTTTCATTCCTACCTGGCGAAGGCGTGGTGTGGCCGAGAATGCAATCTCACCGATAGCAGCGCCAACCGCCCGTGCCGCCGCGCGCGGCAACAGTCCCAGCAGCTTCACCACAAGCCAGACCAGAGCGAATTGCAATTGTTGCCGCATATTGGTATCTATTGTTCATCTTACTGAGAGGAGCGAAAATATTGGCAACCGTTTCGGCGATTTGGTGCTCTAATCAAGTTAGTGCGCAAGCCGTTAAGATGGCCTGCGAGTCTGGAGCAGATTACATGAATACATGGAAATTCTGGATGTCGTTTGGCGTGGGCGTAGCAGCCGGTGCTGCCGTGGCGCTGCTGTATGCTCCACAGCCTGGAGATCGGACCCGCAAGCAACTGAAGCGTGGATTGGAAGACGCGACCGATCGGATACAGAATACCGCTGAGGAGATCGGCAGCAAGGCCGAGCATTATGGCAAGCAGGCCGAGCGCGTGATTCGTCGCGGACGTGAAGCTGTCGATGAGACAGTGACCAGAGCAAGTTCCGTGGCAAGCAAAGTTGCGGGATTCATTTAACGCAGGAATTGTTTCTACAGGTACGGGCCGCAAGCCCGCAACTGGCTGTCGTGGCCTACCGAAGCATGGAGCCAGATTGACAGCCTCACAAAAGAAGCTCCGCCGTGGCGGAGCTTCTTTTGCGTAGGTTCAGATTTAAGCTAACTGCTATAGAGCAAAATCCCTTCCGCGGTCCGCTCTTCGCCTTCCTTGCCGATAGGGCGATAAAAGAGCTGGTTGGTATCCAGATAGACCTCGAGGAATGCGGGCCGTTCCTGAATTTGGCCGCCAATCAGCGCCTCCGACAATGGGTCTTCGACGTACCGTTGCAGCGCGCGACGCAGAGGACGAGCCCCATAACTGCGGTCCACCAGCGTGCGGTCGAGGATCCATTTCTTCGCGTCTTCCATCACAGAGATCGTAATGGCCTTCTGCGCCAGGTTGGCATTGAGCTGCTGTACCAGCAGTTCCATGATCTGGATCAGGTCGGCGTCGGTCAGCGCCTGGAAGATGATGATTTCATCCAGACGGTTCAGGAACTCTGGATTGAAGGTGCGCTTGACCTCGTTCTTCACCAGGTCCTCGACCTTTTCGGCAACGGTCGATTCCTTATCGGAAGCGAAGCCCAGCCCCTGGCGTTTTTGCAGATGCCGCGCGCCGATGTTCGAGGTCATGATGAGGATGGTGTTTTTGAAGTCCACCGTGTTGCCCAGCCCATCCGTCAACTGGCCATCTTCAAACACCTGTAGCAGGATGTTGAAGACGTCGGGATGCGCTTTTTCGATCTCATCCAGCAGCACAACGGAATATGGCGACCGCTTCACACGCTCGGTGAGTTGACCGCCTTCCTCATAGCCGACGTAGCCCGGAGGCGAACCGATCAGCTTGGAGACGGAATGCTTCTCCATATACTCCGACATGTCGAAACGGATCAGCGCTTTGTCGCTGCCAAAAAGGAAGTTCGCGAGCGAACGCGCAACTTCGGTCTTGCCAACGCCAGTCGGGCCGAGAAATAGGAACGATCCAATTGGGCGGTTCGGCGATTTCAAGCCAGCGCGGGAGCGGCGAATGGCGCGCGCCAACGCGGAGATGGATTTCTCCTGCGAGATGATGCGCTTGTGCAGTTCCTCTTCCACGCGCAACAGCTTCTGTGTCTCTTCCTCCTTGATGGAAGTGACCGGCACGCCCGTCCAGCGGCTGACGACATCTTCAATGTCTTCCCGTGTGACGACGCCAGCGGTCGAATCATCCAGATGATACTTGTCGCGCAGCGCGCGCAGGTTCTCGCGTTCCTTGCGTTCTTCGTCGGAGTAAAAGCGCGCTTTCTCAAACTCGTGGTTTGCAATAGCGTTGTCCATGCGATGCACGATAAATTTAATACGCTTTTGGATTTCCGTAATCTCTTCCGGCAGGGAAGTCTGACGCAGCTTGACGCGCGCGCCTGCTTCGTCGATCAGGTCGATGGCCTTGTCCGGCAGAAAACGGTCTGGAATGTAACGGCTGGAGTGATACACGGCAAACTGGATTGAGTCGTCCGTATAGCTGACCGCGTGGAATTTTTCATAGCGGTCCTTGATGCCCATGATGACCTTGACGGCATCTTCCTCGTTCGGAGGCGGTACTTTGACAGCCTGAAAACGCCGCTCCAGCGAACGGTCTTTCTCGATGGACTTGCGATATTCCGCTGGCGTCGTCGCGCCAATGCACTGGATTTCTCCGCGCGACAATGCAGGCTTCAAAATATTGGCAGCGTCCAGCGAACCCTCCGCGGAACCCGCACCCACCAGGGTGTGCAGTTCATCGATGAAGATGATGGAATTTTGATTTTCCATCAGCTCTTTCATGATGGTCTTCAGCCGCTCTTCAAACTGGCCGCGATATTTGGTTCCAGCAACGATCAGTGAAAGGTCCAGGCCGAGCACGCGCTTGTCCGCCAGAAAACTCGGCACGTCGCCGTCGGAAATGCGCTGTGCCAGCCCTTCGACGATGGCCGTTTTGCCCACGCCCGGCTCGCCGATCAGCACTGGATTGTTTTTCGTGCGTCGGCAAAGGATCTGGATGACGCGGTCCACTTCCTGATCGCGGCCCACCAGTGGATCGAGCTGGTTGTCGAGCGCGGCCTGTGTCAGGTCACGGGAAAATTCAGCCAGCATGCTGGATTCACGATTGCGAGCAGCCTGCGGAGCGCGCTCCTGCGTAGTCCGCGCCAACTCATCGCGTACGGTGGATAGTCGCAATCCCCGCTCCAGCAAAATCTCGGAAGCAAAGCATTTTTCTTCGCGCAGTAGTCCCAGCAACAGATGTTCAGTCCCGATATGCTTGTTCGACAGCCGCTCGGCCTCTTCCGCCGCATAGGCGAGCACTCGCTTGCACTCGTTCGACAGTGGAAGGTCTACTGAGGTGGATACTTTCTCGCGAATCGTGGTGTGCGTTTCAATCTGCTTACGGATAGACTCCACCGAGGCATGCGAGCGCAGGAAGCGGTTGCTGAGGGCCTTGTCCTCACGCAACAGACCCAGCAGCAAGTGTTCTGTTTCAATATAGGGCGAGCCAAACTGGCTGGCCTCGTAACGGGCGAAGAAGATCACGCGCCGTGCTTTCTCTGTGTACCGTTCAAACATATTCCCTCCTTGGCTCATGCCGTTCCAGCGGTGTTTCCACCCGGAAATGAGGTACGAACAATTGGATGCCCCGGGGTCTCTGAAGATGCAGTTGCCATCTGCCGAGACGTGTCTTCCGATCTGCCTGCTTGCAGCCGGACTTCGTGCAACCGGCCTTCGTGCAGCCGGAGCGTGCGTCCACAATGGGCAGCAATTTCCATATTGTGGGTGACGAGGATGGAGGTCAGCCGATGCATCGTGTGCAGCCGTTCGAGCAGGCCAAACACGGCTTCAGCCGTACGGTTGTCAAGGTTGCCGGTAGGCTCGTCGGCCAGCAGCAGACGTGGTTGGGTCACCAGTGCCCGCGCCAGCGAAACGCGCTGTTGTTCCCCGCCGGAAAGTTCCCCGGCAAGGTGATGCGTTCTTGCTTCCAGCCCTACCTCGCGCAGCATCTCCCGCGCTTTGGCAAAGGCCGTTGACCGGGGCTCATCACGCGCCAAAAGAGGCATGGCCGCATTCTCCAGCGCCGTGAATTCCGGCAGTAGGTAGTGCAATTGCCACACATAGCCGATCTCGCGGTTGCGAAATGCAGCCGCCTGCGCTGCTGTAAGTTTTCCAAGCCAAGTTGAGGCGCAGTATACGTCACCCGCAGTAGGACGATCAAGTGCCGCCATCAAATGCAGCAATGTACTTTTGCCGGAACCCGACTCACCAACGATGGCGACCATTTCACCCCGCCGCACTGTCAGATTCAGCTCATCGAAAAGGACCAGGGGCTGCGACCCGCTGCGGTACTCTTTGCGGAGGTCTTCCGCGCGCAGCATGACGGAATCATCGGGGCCCATAGCAGGGGCAAAAGGCGCAGCCTCTGTAGCTCCCTCGATTGGGAAGTACTGTTCGACGACGCTGCTAGGTTCGCTAGGCATACCCTGTCACTATCATAGAACCCGGCGGCAAGAAATGTGACTCGGTATTGTTGACGATGTCATTCATACCGCAAAGCTTCGGCAGGCAGAATCTTCGCGGCGGAGGACGAGGGATACAGAGTTGCCAGCAGTGCCACGCCGAGCGAGACGAGGGTCACGATGACGCCATCTTCCCAGCGCGGGGCAAACGGCAGGTAGTCCAGCGAGTAAACCTGCGCTGAAAGATGGATGAAGCGGTAATGGCCGCCAGCCCAGGACAGTCCATACCCGATCACCAGGCCAATCGTCGTTCCAAGAATGCTGATGAGCATCCCCTGCCATAGAAAAATGCGTCGCACCTGCGCCGGGCGCACGCCATAAGACATCAGCACGGCGATGTCGCGCGTCTTCTCCATCACCATCATGGTCAGCGCAATCAGGATGTTCAGCGCCGCCACGCACACGATCAGGCCAATCACGATGAAGGTGACGACCTGCTCTAGCCGAAGCGCGCGGAACAACTCGCGGTTCTGCTCCATCCAGTTGGTGGTCATAAAGCCCTTGCCAGCGGCCTGCTCGATCTCGCGCCCGATGCTGTCGGCGTGGTAAAGGTCATCGACCTTGAAGCTGATGACGGAGACCAAGTTCGGCTCGCCGAACAGGTGTTGCACATCGGCCAGCCGCGCCAATGCATAGGACGAATCGTAATCGTAAAAACCGGAATGAAAAATGCCAGTCACCTGAAACCTTTGATACTTCGGGACCAGACCGAACGGCGTCAACTCACCCTGCGGACTGGTTACGAGCACGGTGTCGCCGATGCCGGCGCCAATCTGCTGGGCAAGGTCCGAGCCAATCACCAGTGGAGGCGTGGCAGCGTTCGGGCTGGGACTGCCTGAAGATGACGAAGGAGCGAGAGCAGCCGCGCTGCCTTCCTTCACGCTGTCGAGCAGTGTGCTGACCGTGCGCTCTTGTTGTGGCAAAATCCCCTTTATTAAAGCGCCGCCAGAACGCGCGCCGCGCGAGATCAGGACTTGCCCGTACAGCGCGGGAGCAGCCGCCGTTACATGCGGCAGATGCCGCAACCGGTCCGTCAATGCCTGCCAGTGGTCGATGCCATCGCCAGCAACGCGCATCAGCGAAATGTGCGCGGTTGAGCCGAGCAGCCGCTGTTGCAGATCGCGCCGCATCCCGTTGGTGATGGCCAGCGCAACGATCAACGATGCCACGCCCGCCGCGACGCCCACGATGGAGATCGCCGTGATGACGCCAACCACAGCCTGCCGCCGCTTGGCGCGCAGATAACGGCTGGCGATAAAAAGTTCAAAGCGCATCGGAATTGCCTCGACTGCAATTGCTACAGGGCCTACTCCACAACGGCCTTCGCTGTGGCAACGTTTCCCGCGCGGTCGGCGACCCTTACCGCGACAACGTGCTGCTGCGAGGCTGTTGGCGCTGTATTTCCGGATGCGCCGCTCGCATCCGCCTGGTGCTGCGGCACGGGAGCCATAAAGTCATAGTGTTCCTGCTGCGAGTCACTTAGCTTTCCCACCGGTTCGACATACTGCCACGGTCCTGCATCCACCGAGTAATAGGCTCGGGCAACCGCAGACAGCGAATCCTTCGCGTCGAAGACTACGTGGATGGAATTGTTTTGCGCGGTTGCTTGCAACGGCGAGACGACGGGCGGCGTGGTGTCCAGCAGGAAATGTCCACTGTCCTGGTAGCCGGTCAGTGCGGCGCCCGCTGGTTGTGAAGGCGCATCGCTCGCGACCACGCGCAGCGTATATCCTCCGTCGGGTATACGGTCCAGATCGAAAGAAGTGTAAGTCTGGCGGATATTTTGTTGGAGCAGTTGCCAGTTGGCTTCGCCGTCTCCGCGATAGTAGACGGAATAGCGGAGTTGATCGCCGTTATCGTCATGCGCCTTCCAGCGCACCGTGGCCCAACTGCGCGTCGGCAGCGCCATCAACGACGCGGACGCCTGCTCGATCTGATACGAAACTCCATCGGTTGTGTTGGAGGGAAAATTGATGGGCACGGGACTGAATTGCGCTTCTGGGTTCGTTGAGGCGGTCACGCGGGCGTGTAGTTGCACGACAATTTCATCCACGACCGGCGCAACATTCTGCGGCAGATAGAAGAAGCCGACAGCATTCAATCTCGCCCCCGGATGCAGAACAGCCTTCCACTGCAAGAAGCGCGCTTTCGGAAAATTCACTGCGCTAATGCCCGGCGTGACCTTCTGCCAGTCGCTCCAGCCTTCCGTGGGCTGCTCGATATTGCCCACCCGCGCAAACAGATCGTAGTTCCCGACTCCGCGGACCTGGGAGCGGCCCCACTGAGAAATAAACTGCGCGTCGTGGACTTCGCTCACATAGGTCGAACTGTCACCCTTACCTGCTGCCGAGGCCATGGTGTAAAGTTTCCCCGGATTGCTGGTCGCCACATATAAAGTGTTTCCCGCGGCAGCAAAGGTGGTCGCCTGCTTGGCCTCCAGATGTGCCAGGTCCGCGTAGGTCCCGTCGGCTGCGATGCGGTACAAATGGCCCTGATTGCCGCTTCCTGCCAGCAGTCCGCCGGAATGCCCATCGCCCGCCGGTTGCCACGCCAGCGTATACACCACATCATGCGGGGAAGTCCACAGTTCGCGCGGAGCGCCGTCCGGTGCGATCTGATAAATCACTGTGCCATTGGGGATGATGGTGCTGTCTTTGGAAGACTCGACGGAACCGGGCGTCATAATCACCAGCGTCGCCGTCATGGTTGGCTGACTGTGGACGGTGAGCGGTGGCAGATTGGAACGGGTCTTGTCGCCGAGCGCGGCGACATAGAGATTGCCCTCCGGGTCGAGCGCCAGCGCCGGGATCTCCTGCTTCGGCGCTTCAAACAGAACGAAGCCTTTTCCATCCGGGGAAATGCGGTAGACCAGCCCGCGACCATCGCTACCCGCATACAAGGTGCCATCTTTGGCGAACAATAACGTTCGAATGTGCTGCTCGCTGCTGGAAAAAAACTTCTCTGGCGCTGAGCCCGGTTTTTTCAGATCGACGCGATAGATGGCGGCCGGGCCTCCGGTCGCGACGTAGAGGCGGCCAGCGGCGTCAAAGG
This sequence comes from Acidobacteriota bacterium, assembly GCA_021826695.1. Classification (GTDB taxonomy): domain Bacteria; phylum Acidobacteriota; class Terriglobia; order Terriglobales; family Acidobacteriaceae; genus JAKAAZ01. Next base: position 7,864 of record JAKAYS010000154.1, read on the forward strand.
CCAGGTCCCAGATGTACGTAGGATTCGGATTGAGTCCTAGCGGATCGAACACGACAGGAGGAGCAGCATCGGCCTTTGAACCCTGCGCCTGCTTGTACACCGGATGCGGCGCGTTGTTCAATTTTATGTCTTGGCCATTCGGGTCGAGGCGGTAGACCTTGCCGTTGGGCAGCGTCGCCGCGTACAGCATTCCATCGGGTCCCATGCGCACCACCTGCACGGAGACATCCTTGGTTTCGAGCAGCCGGGTGATCTTTCCATCTGGCGTGACCTTCAGCACCATGGCCGGAGAACCGGTCCCAAGATAGGCATTGCCGCGCGTGTCCACAGCGACGGACCAAACGGAAGCGGCAGGCGTAGTCGCCAGATCTCGCGCTACCGCCGATGTCTCCAGCGTGCCATCGCTGAGGACAGCAACACCGCGCGGCGTGCCCTTTTCAAAGCTGGCGTAGCTCGACTGTTTCCAGAGCTTCGTGCCCTGGGCCTGCGCGAGGAACGAAAAAGAGAGAAGCAGAAAACCAAAAAGACGGGTCCGCATAACTGATTCTGAGTGTACCGAAAGGAACGTCCTCAGCGCGTGTCGAGTGCTGTGGCGGGAGGAAATACGTGCGTACAGATGGGAATACGGAATGGGTGCCCCGGTTT
>JAKAYS010000013.1 GCA_021826695.1 Acidobacteriota bacterium
AATTCTGGCGGACAACAGCACCGCCTTGCCACAGGAAAAGGCTGCGCAATCATGACACGGAAGTCTTTTGTGCGACGGGCTGTGTCGCCGCTTCTCTGGCCTATCGTCCTGCTATACGCCTTGGGTGTTCGGCTGAAGAACGCTGCCTATGCCTATCGCAGGTTGAAGCCGCAGCCCTTGTCATGGCCGGTGGTGAGTGTCGGCAATCTTTCCGTCGGCGGCACGGGAAAAACTCCCGTGGTGATGTTGCTGGCACGCCTGCTGACAGAACGCGGATGGACGGTCGATGTTCTAAGCCGGGGCTATGGGCGTCGCAGCAACAGTGTCGCCTGCGTCGATCCGCAGGGCAGTCCGACGGAATTTGGCGATGAGCCAATTCTGATGGCGCGAAGCGGAATCGCCGTATATGTCGGCGCTGACCGCTATCAGGCAGGCCTGTTGGCAGAGAAAGCTCCCGACCATGCGGAAGGAGATCGACGCAGGCTGCATATTCTCGACGATGGATTGCAGCACCGCAAGCTGGCTCGCGCAGTCGATATTGTGTTAGTGCAGCGCGCCGATCTACGGGACGAGATGTTGCCTGTAGGACGGCTTCGTGAACCGCTCTCGGCGTTGGAGCGCGCGGACATTGTTGTTTTGCGCGCAGAGGATGCGGACCTGACCGACCGGGTAAGACTGCTGATGCGGCGGAAGGATGCTGCATGTATTTGGCTGATCGAACGGAGAACTACGTTTCCCAGCATGGGGCGGGACATTCCCTACGCACTGGCTTTCTGCGGGCTTGGCGATCCGGATGGATTTTTTCAGGAGCTTCGTCGGGCCGATATTCCAGTACAAAAGGAAATCGTTTTCCGCGATCATCACGTTTACACGAAACAAGATGTTGCGCGTTTGTTGACTGTGGCGCGGAGTGTTGGCGCAAAATGTTTCATCACCACAGAGAAGGACAGCGTGCGTTTCTCCGGCGCTTTGCGCGCGGACCTCGAAGCGGAATTTCCACTATTGGTCGCTGGCCTGGAGATATCACTCCGCGCAGAAGCTCGTTCCATGATGATGCTCGAAGCTTTATTGGCGTGGAAACTTCAAGTCCCGCACAACAACGTGCGATGATGGATGCTTGCCAACAGAATTACAAAGTCTGCGTATCCTGGTCGTGCGCCTGGGCGCCATGGGAGATATTCTGCACGCGTTGCCAGCAGTGACAGCGCTGCGGGCCGCGTTGCAGGCAACGCAGCCTGCGTGTTGGCTTGGATGGGCCGTCGAGCCACAGTGGCAGCAGCTTTTGTGTGCCGCCTCCGCACCCCAGAAGGTCCGAGGGCCACAGATGCCGGTGGTGGATGTGCTGCATCCCGTACCAGCCAAGCTTTGGGCGCGCCTGCCGCTTGCGCCCTCGACGTTGAGCGGGATTCGCGAAGTTCGACGGGCGTTGCGCGCACAACAATATGACGTCTGCATCGACCTGCAGGGAGCTGTACGCTCGGCGTGGATTGGGCGCATGGCGGCGCCGCCGCGCATGATCGGAGAGGCCCATCCACGGGAGCCGCTGGCGCGCTGGTTTTTTCGGGAGCGGGTGGAAACTGTAGGAGTCCACGTCGTTGAACAGGCCCGGGAAGTGGTCGCCGCTGTGTTGGGAAATGCACTGCCGCAACATGCTGCTGAATTACCTGTTGATCCGGATGCGGAGCAATGGTGCGATCGCTGGCTGGCAGAGCGCGGAATTGAAAGGTTTGCCATTGTGAATCCCGGTGCTGGCTGGGGCGCGAAGCGCTGGCCTGCGGAGCGCTATGCGGCGGTAGCTGTAGAACTCGCGCAGAAGGGCTTCGCGACTGTTGTGAACGTGGGTCCAGGGGAATCGAAACTGGCGGAAGCGATCTGCGCTTCTCCGCAGGCCCGCGCATTTTCCATGAGCGGAAGCATAGGACAACTCATCGCTTGTACACGTCGCGCTAAATTGTTTCTGGGTGGCGACACCGGCCCACTGCATCTGGCGGCTGCGCTTCAAGTTCCAGTGGTCGGTATCTATGGCCCGACCGATCCTGCGCGCAATGGCCCTTTCGAAACGCGCTCGCGCGTGTTGCGGCATCCTGACAGCAGGCGGGACCACAGCCGGAAAAATGAACCTGAGGCAGGCCTGTTGACGATTACAGTGGAAGATGTTCTGGACGCGGCACAACAACTTCTTGAGGGGCCATCGAAGTCCGCATGACTGAAGAAAACGCCAAGCAGAATTTTTATCAAAAGTGGAAACGGATCTCGCGACGGATTCGGGTTCCGCTGGGGTTCCTTTTTGCAGTGCTGTATTTTTGGCTGGCGCGGCCCGACTTCGACTCGCTGCTGGGGAGCCTGGTACTGGTGGCGCCAGGGCTTGTTCTGCGCGGTTATGCCTCTGGCTACGTCAAGAAAAATGCCGAGTTGACGACAACCGGACCTTACGCCTACACGCGAAATCCGCTGTATTTAGGATCGATCCTGATTGCATTCGGCTTTGCCTTGGCAGCGCGCAATTTCTGGATCGCCATTGCGCTGGTGCTTCTGTTTGTCGCCATCTACATGCCGGTGATCTATGGAGAAGAAGAATATCTGCACGCGCATTTCCCCGGTTACGACGACTATGCGCGGCGTGTTCCGCGATTGTTCCCCCGCTTGAAAGTTCAACGCGACGTTGTTGTCGGCAGCTTTTCCTTCGAGCTTTATCGTAAGCATCGCGAGTACAATTCGCTATTAGGTTCCATCGGCATCTATCTTGCCCTGATCGTACGGGTTGCCCTGTGGCGGATGGTCCAGTGGCGCTGATTCGTGGTTGTGTATGGGTTCCCTCTTTGAAGAGAATGAAGCGAAAATTTATAGCGATCTCCATGCTGGCATTCCTGCCAGGGCTTTACTTGTTGCCGACATCGCACGCGCAGGCGCCTGCCTTTCCACCGCCCAGCCAGATGTTCCCGGTCCCGACCAGCGAGAGCCTGACCTATGCAGTGGACTGGCGCGTTTTTCCAGCAGGGACCGCCTCGTTTCATCTGAAGGCTGAAGGTCCGAATGAACACGTGACAGCAACCGCGGCCTCCATCGGCACTGTGAATCTTTTGTTCCCGGTGGCTGACCGATATGACAGCGTATTCGATCGACACACGGGATGCTCGTTTGAATATCGCAAGCAGATTCAGGAAGGCCGACGTCGCCTGACGGGCCTGATGCAGTTGGATTACACGCACCACCTGCAAAAGTTGAACGAAAAAAATCTTGTCACTGGAACTTCCAAGCAGCAGAACTCACCGATTCCCGGGTGCGTCACCGATGTGCTGTCAGGAATTTTCTATGTCGCGACACAGCCGCTTCAGGTTGGGCACGATATGCACTTCCCGCTGGCCGATGGGGGCCATGTGGTGGCCGTGACCATGAAGGTGGAGGCGAGGGAATCCGTAGTGACGCCAGCCGGAACCTTCGCTACTATTCGCGTGCAGCCAACAGCCGACGTGGGCGTAGTCAAGAACCGCGGCACGATTCTGATCTGGTATTCCGATGATATACGGCACATTCCAGTGCAGGTGCGCGCGCATCTTTTCTGGGGCACTGTCACAATGCGTTTGACGAGTGTCAGTAATAAATAACAGAAAATTATTGAAGACGAAACCTCTCCAGCATTAACCGTTGCAGCCGGGGCTTATAGATCAAGTTATAGACAAGCTCCTTATCTGGAAACATGGTCAATGCGGCGCGTCGGCTATTGCCCACCATCTCTGCCGCTTCGTCTACAGTCAGGCTTGCATCCTGGCTGATCACAGACATCACCATGTTCATCATCATTTGCAGTCGACGAATCTTGCGGGCTTCTTCCTGGATTTCCGCTTCACTTTGTGAGGGAGATATAGCTTGTCTATCGGATAATACGTTTGCGTCGGATTGAGTAACGTTTGACCCCATGCGGATCTCCCGATCGTTTTGGTCCTGTTGAAGGTGCTTCGAACCGGCAACGCTTTCTTGCTCAGAATCCTACAACCGCTGCCCGATGTCAAAATATTTTCTCGCAATTGAAGTTGCTACATCATAAATACGGCTGTGAGTCAGCGCGCCGCATCCATGTCGGGTTGAATAGTTTTTCCGTTCAGCAAAAAACTGCTGAGCCCCAGCGTGTCCGTGCGATAGACACGCACATGCGCGGCCCCCAGCGCATCCAGAACGGAAACGCGGGGATGACCGAACGGGTTGTGGCGACCGACAGAAATGACTGCGTACGTGGGATGAACGGCTGCGAGAAACAGCGGCGTGGTCGAAGTATTGCTCCCGTGATGGCCAACTTTTAACAGTCCAGCCGATAGCGGCTCGGACTCGACCATGCGCTCTTCCACGGGAGCCTCCGCATCGCCTTCGAGCAGTGCGGCTGTAGTCTTGTAGCGCAGGCGCATGACCAGAGAATCGTCGTTGGAGGCGAGGCGGCCCGGATGATAATCCTGTTGCGGCGCAAGGATGCGCACGTGGACGCCGCCAAACAGAAAGCGCTCGCCAGCGGTTTCGGATTGGACGGGAATTTTTTCCTGTGCTGCCAGTGCCAGTAAAGCGCGATAGTCTGGCGTCATGGGATTGTTGCCAATCCAGAGGACCTTTGGATGAAAATTCCGCAGGACCGCTGGCATGCCGCCCATATGGTCGCTGTGCGCGTGCGTCAGCGCGACGGCATCGAGCCGGCGAATGTGCCGCCACCAGAGATATTGCGAGACGACATCCTCACCAATATCAAACTGCGAATCCTGTGTGCGTGGGCCGCCGATGGGCCCACCTGCATCCACCAGAAGGGTCTGTCCATCGGGCGTGACGATGAGCAGGGAATCCCCCTGGCCAACGTCAAGCGCGGTGACCTCCAGCATTCCTCGATGGAAAGCGGGTCTTTGCGGCCATAACACCAGCAGAGAGCCGACGAACACCAGCGCGAGCGCGCCCACCCGCCAGCGCGCAGATTTGCGAACCAGCCATAGCGCGGCAATCCAGGCCGCAGCGAAACAAAACAACGACCAGGCAGGCGGATTCGGTGTGCGAAGCCCGGAAGCAGATAGATTTCCAAATAAATGGATCAGCCAGGAGATGCCGTGCAGCAATAACGCAGTCAACGATCCAGTGGGGACCGCCAGCGCAGGATGAATGCAGCCGAGAAGAAACGTAAGCAGCGCCAGCGGCAACAGGAATGCCAACAGCGGCAGGCCGAGCAAATTCGCGGGAAGAGCAATCAACGTGATGCGATGGAAATAGATCGCCATCGGCAGCACCATCGCCAGTTCTACGATCAGCGCAACGATCAGCGCCTCGGCAAATCGAAGCGTCCATCGTACCGCTCCAAACGGAAGACGCCATGCCCAGCGAGGCCCAATCAAAGGCCGCAGAGCGTAGACAAACATTCGCAACGAGACGCGCAACTGGGCGACACGCGGCGACAGGAATGGATCGAGGGAGAGTTGACGCGGCAGGCGCACACCGCGCAGATACGGCGCCAGTGTTGCCTCGATCAATGGCGCAGCGACACCGGCGATGACCAGCACGGCAAGGAAGGTCATCTGGAAGCTGGAACTGAACAGCGCCGCAGGGTCGAGAGCGAGCACGCCTAAGGCAGCGATACCAATCGCATTGAGCGCAGCGCGTTCGCGATACAAAATCCTGCTGAACAGATAGACCGCGCTGAGCCACAACGCGCGTTGCACCGGAGGCGCAAAGCCGGTCAAAAACGCATAAGGGAGAGAAAGTGAAAGCGCCACGCATGTGGCCGCAAGCGGACCGATGCGCAGCTTGCGGGCCAGCCAAAAAATGAGTCCCACAATGATTGTGATGTGCAGCCCGGAGACGACGAGAAGGTGAAAAGACCCCGTGCGCTCAAAGGCGCTTCGCATGGAGTGCTGCAACCGCGTCCGATCGCCAAACAGCATGGCGCTCAGCACGGCGCTGTCCTGCGATGTCAAGGCAAGCCAGGATGGAAGCCACCTAAGCGATGCGCTCACGTCGGCAATCCGATCCAGCCGCGTACCTGCCCACGTCTGCGCCGCAGTCGCCAGACATGTCAGCGAAGCGTGTCCTGGCGTTGCTATATGGACTTTTGTCGCGTCAACGCTGCCCAATACTGCAATGCCATGTTGCGCCAGATAGGCTGGATAGTTCCATGCTCCGGGATCAAGATAACGCTCTGGCGCGTGGAAGCGTACCGCAACTTGCAGCCGTTCTCCACAATGAAGATGCGGCAGCGTTTCCCCCGATTTCGCGTAAATATTCAGCCGCAAGCCGCCAGTAACGGCAGTCTCCCAGTCGAGTTCCGAGGTGAACTCTTCCACATGATCGAGCGCGAGGTCGACCTGTTGTGTCTGCTCGGTTTCTTCCCGTGAACTGTACAGCAGATGTTGTATCTGTGTGCGAGGCGTGTGTATCGAGATGACCGTCCCCGATACGTCGCGCTGAAGGCCGTCGGCAAGTTGCAAAAGTGTGGGCGATGGCGAGTGTATCGGGGCCACCAGGGCGCAGAATTGTCCCGCCGCAAACCAGAGCAGCAGCATGGGGAGTAGCGCGACTCGTTCGGCGCGACGCACGGCCATGAACGTAAGAATTCCTGCAAGCGCAGCAGCCAGCAGAGGAACAAGCGGCGGATGCCAGACCCAGCGCGCATCCAGAATGCCAAGCGCGAAGCCAGCGGCCGCCAACAGCATCGGGGCAGTGGCAAACGATAAAGGCGCGCGCAGCAACTGGTGCCGGGTCGCTCGCAGAGGCGCGGGTCGATAGCCGCGCGCCTGGCGCAGAGGTTGGGATGTCTCCGTCGTGGGGGCGGGGAGAACCATGATTGAGGCCGCCCGCTCAGCGATACAGCGTGGCAATTGTCTCCAGGTGGTGCGTTTGCGGAAACATATCGACCAGTTGCAATCGATGAAGGCGGTAGCCGGATTGTATCAATGCCGCGAGATCTCGTCCCAGAGTTGCAGGATCGCACGAGACATATACGATACGACGCGGGTTGCAGCGGGCCAGCAAATTACAAGCATCAATGCCTGCTCCCACACGCGGCGGGTCGAGCAAAACGAGATCGGGCGCAGGTTCTCGCCGCTCGACAATTTGTTGTACGGCCTGCTGTAAAAAGCGCAGTGTCGTCGATCGGATGGGCATGGCCTTTGTGCCTTGTAGATTGAGACGAAGATCGTTACAGGCCGATGGGCTGGACTCCACGGCAAGGACACGCTCGAAGCGCTCGGTCAGAGCCAGAGAAAAAAGACCGACTCCCGCATATAGGTCCCACGCACACGCGCTTTTTTCGCTGCTAGTCGCGTCTTCAACAAAGTGATCGAGCAGTGTGGAATTGACCTGGAAAAACGATCCAAGACTGACGGTATACTCTCGCGCAGTCACGGTGTAGCGCAGGCTTTGCAGGCCCCATTGCATTACGGCCCTCGCTGCGCCGCCTCGATCTTTTTCCGCTGGAAACACCGCAGCGCCGCTTAGCTGAGGAACTTCTTGCTGTATCTGCTGCAACAAATCCGTATATAGATTTTGCGCAATAGGCGCGTGGGGCCGCGTCCAGATGGTCAGGAGCAACTCCGATTGGTCATGGTTGGTGAACAGCTCCATCTCCTGTGTTTCAGTCGGAACGACACCCTGTTGCCCAAGCCCGCGAACAGCAACGATACATTTCTCCAGCAAGGGCACGGCGATCATGCAATGATCGATGGCGGTCAGGAGATGCGATTTCGCCTTGCGATAACCGATAGAAAAATTCGGAGTGGACTGGATCTGTAGTCGAATGCGATTCCGGTATCCAAACGGCTTGCCAGTCAGCGCCGAAACCGGCGGCAGTTCGCGCACGCCTGCCCGCGTAAGGCTTTCCGCAAGCATCTCGCGTTTCAATTCCACTTGATAGTTGTAGAGGCTGTGCTGCAACTGGCAGCCCCCGCAAGCGCCGAACCAGGGGCACGGCGGCTCAACGCGAAACTCCGATACGCGCTGGATTTGCTGGGCTTCCGCAAAACAATATCCACGCTGCTCTTCCGTAATAACAGCTTCGACAATTTCTCCCGGAAGCGTGAAGGGCACAAAAACTCGCATCCCGTCGCGCGGTGTTGACTCGTCAAAGACCTTCGCCAGTCCTTGCCCACCATAGATCACTTTTTCAATCGTGAGCTTCATTGTTGGCGCATGTAGAACAGACTCAGACGCGGCACATTGTTTTGCTGAAATAAACAGCGCCGCAGAAACTGTTGCTCGATCTGTCGAATTTGCGTGGTCTGCAGGCGGCTGCGGTAAGGGGCAAGTTCGCGCGCCGACTGCTCGCGCAAGGCAAGCAATTGCTCCGCTGGCGAAAAGGTCTGCAAGGCTGCAAATAGCTGGTCTTCCAGTACAAGCAGATGCTGCTCGAGAGTTTCCATCGATGGCGATTCTTCGGTGTTTTCGATGGATGCGGCGAGCTCTACCAATTTTGTGGTCGCTTCAAAGAAAACAAGCTGCGCGCTCGCGGGCACCGTGGCTGCGCGGAGTTGCTCAGCGGCGTGGCGCAGATAGGCTGCGATGCGAGTGGCTTCAAATCCGCTTTCTTCCGGCGTTGGCGGTTGTTTGCTACTGGCGCCCGTCGCGGCTTCATGCATGTCCTCGACGGCGCGCAGAACTTCCTGCGCGCAATATGCAAGACCATTCACCTGCCGAGCGCGTCCTTTCGCTTTGCGGGCCTCATATTTATCGAAAGTCGCATCGATGCCGGCAAGCACCGCTTCCAGTGGAAAGCCAGCCTCCTGCCAGGTCGCGATCAGCGACCAGTCCAGCGTGGAAAGCATCAGCAGCGTGCCGCGTCGACGCTGAAAATGGTCTTCGATCTCCGTGTAGTAATTGAAATAATTCTGCAATGTATAGGCTCAGGCCTCGGGAGGTAGCTGTGTTTTATGAGCGCGTTGGCGCGCGCTCGGTATGTGGTTGCGTTCGTAGATGATGCGCAATCCTTCCAACGTCAGCATGTCATCGACGGTGCTGATGTACTTCGACTCACCGGCAATCAGATGGGCCAGGCCACCTGTCGCCACGCATTTGGTTTCTGGTCCCAGCTTGGCAATCATGCGCTCCACAATGCTATCCACCAATCCAATGTGTCCATAGAACAGACCGATCTGCAAATTGTCGACGGTGTTAGTGCCGATCACTTTGGTTGGGCGCTTGATCTCCACCCGCGGCAGCCGCGCAGCGCGAGCGAACAGCGCTTCTGCCGATATGTTCAAACCAGGGGCAATGGCCCCTCCCAGAAATTCTCCTTTTTGGGAGACCACATCGAAGTTTGTTGCGGTGCCGAAATCGACGACGATACATGGGCCGCCATATTTCTCAAAGGCCCCAACGCAATTCGCCACACGGTCCGCGCCAACTTCACCTGGATTGTCGGTCAGGATCGGCAATCCGGTTTTGATGCCAGGCTCGATAAACAAAGGCTTCTGCTTGAAATAGCGCTCACAAAACTGGTCCAGTATCCAGTCGATCGGAGGCACCACGGACGCGATCACAATGCCGCGCACCGCTCTGCTGTCCACTCCTTCACTCTGTAGCAAGTTACGGATCAGAATGCCATATTCATCGGCTGTCTGCGGGTTTCGCGTGCTGATTCTCCATGTGGCGCGCAGGCCCCCAGTACGCCCATCCGCCAGCAGCGGATACAGGGCGATGACAGTATTCGTATTGTTCACGTTCAGCACAAGCAACATGGCCTAATCCTTTGCCGTAATCTGGCGAACTCCACCCGAGAGCACAGTACGGATTCCCGTGTCGGTCTCTACGCGCAGAAAGCCTCGCGCATCCAGTCCAGCCGTGACGCCAGTGTACCCTCCGGCTTCATCGACGGAGACACGCTTGCCGCGAATCCAACTTGATTTCTGTTCGATACGCTCCAGAATGCTGCGCGTGGCCTGGACAAAAGTGTCGGCTTCCAACAGTCCTGTCATTTCCTCATGCAATGCCTGTAGCAGAGCGACCAGCAGGCCTTGCCGGGAAGTTATACGGTCCGATTCCATGCGAAGAGATGTCGCTACCTGCCGCAACTCCGGGGGAAACTGGCTGTGGTTCACATTGATTCCGATACCGACCACAGCGTAACGGACCCGTGTAGCTTCAGCATTCATTTCAGTCAATATTCCGCCGAACTTCCGGCTTCCAAACAACAAATCATTCGGCCAGCGGATATCTGCAACCAATGCAGTTACATTTTCGAGTGCCCGCTGCACGGCCAGGCCAGTGGCCAGCGAAAGCCACAATGCATCGGCTGGCGTCATGTGCGGTCGCAATAAAATGCTGACATAAAGACCTGCGTGCGGTTCAGAATGCCACGTATGGTCGCTGCGTCCGCGCCCTGCTGTCTGTTCCTCTGCGATGTAGACACTTCCATGCGGCGCGCCGTTGGCCCCCTCCCGCATGGCATAGGTGTTCGTGGAGTCGATAGTTGGATACAAGTGGATATTGTTGGCAAACATCGTTCCTGCGAGTGCGGATTGCAACGTGTTGGAATCAAGCAGGTCTGTCATGAGTGCAGCGTCTTAGAAAATCTCCCCGGTAATCCGCATGCTCAAATCGATTGCCGCGACAGAGTGCGTGAGCGCGCCAACCGAAATGTAATTCACGCCGGTCTGCGCATACTTGCGCACCGTCTCCAACGTCATGCCGCCGGAGGCCTCTATGGAAATTTTTTCGGAGTGCTTACGAGCAATCTTCACTGCGCTTATTACTTCAGCCGGTGTCATGTTGTCCAACAAGAGAGAGTCTGCGCCGCCCGTCAGCGCCTGGTTAAGTTCTTCGACGGAGCGCACTTCCACCTGGATCTTTTGGCCAGGTTTACGCAGCTTTGTCGCCCGCGCCAGAACTTTGGAAACGCCGCCGCCCAGCGAAATATGATTGTTCTTGATCAACACGCCGTCGGCCAGGTCCATGCGATGGTTCTGGCCGCCGCCGCAACTCACCGCATATTTATCGAGCAATCGCAGGCCGGGAACGGTCTTGCGCGTATCGAGAATCCGGACGCCTGTGCCTGAGACCGCGTCCACATATTTGCGCGTTTGCGTCGCAATGCCGCACATGCGTTGCAGCAGGTTCAGGGTGACGCGCTCACAGGCCAGAATGGTCCGCGCATTGCCGCGAATCACCGCGACCGCCTGCCCTTTGCGCACGCGCACGCCGTCGAATATCTCTGGATGGTGTACCACTTCAAAGCGTCGTGAGGGGCTTTGATCCAGTTTGCGGAACACTTCCAGAATGCGCGGAATGGCGTCCCACCCGGCGAGAACGCAGTCCTGCTTGGCGAGGATGGTCGCCGAGGCAGGCATCTTGGGATCGAGCGTCAGTTCCGTCGTGGCGTCGTGCGTAGCATGGTCTTCGATCAATGCCTGTTCGAGGATCGCCGTGACGCGCTTTGTTTTCCAGTCCATCGCTTATCGACTCCCGACGGTATCGAGGGAATCCAGCGCCGCACGCGTTTTTTCGATCAGCACGGTCAACTCATCTGCGCGTGTTCGCAGTCCGTCTACGATTTTTGCGGGCGCTTTGGCGAGAAAGCCGCCATTTTGTAACTGCGACTGTTTCGATTGCATTTCTTTCTCGTATTTTGCCAGGTCTTTGGTCAGGCGCTCACGTTCGGCGGGGGTGTCGACATGCTGGGAGTACTCGATAGTGAGCTGATATTCCAGACCCTGGCGAACTCCTGGAGTGTTCAGGGGAGCTTCGGAAAATCGAAGTTCAGAGGCTTTCGCCAGTTTCCGCACAAATCCGGAGCTCCAGGCAATCCTCTGGCGGGGCACGTCGGCAGCGTACAGCAACACTGGAACCGGCTCCCGCTCCGGTACATTCTGCTCCTTGCGCAGATTCCGAATATCGCTAATCACGGATTGCAGCATCGCCATCACCGATACAACTCCCTGTGAATCCATATCGCAAGCCTCTGGATATTGCGCCAGGGCGATCGATAACTGAGGGGTCCGTCTTTCATAGAGTGCGTGCCATATCTCTTCGGTTAGAAACGGCATGAACGGCGAGAGCAGCCGCAGCGCGGCTTCAAAAACGTCAATCAGAGTAGAAAAAGCCTGGGCTGCGCCATCTCGATCAGAGCCTTCGCCGAACTCCATCCGGAGCTTGACAATCTCCAGATACCAGTCGCAGAACTCGCCCCAGAAGAACTGATAAATCCGATTCGCCGCATCGTCAAAGCGATAATCGGCCAGCGCCTGGTTCACATCCGCAGCGCATTGGTTCAAGCAGGCGGCGATCCAGTGATCCTCAAGCGGTGCGTCCCTGTCAGGAAGGATAAATTCTGCACGGCGGCTCCGGCTCAGTCCGATTGGGATTCCGGCCTCCTTCGCCCGATCCATTTGCATGAAGATGAATCGCGCCGCGTTCCAAATTTTATTGGCGAAGGCGCGATAGCCTTCGGTGCGGGCTTCGCTGAAGGCGATGTCCGTTCCCGGCGAGGCCATGGAGGCCAGCGTGAAACGCACGGCGTCGGTGCCGTAGCGATGAATAATGTCGATGGGGTCGATGACGTTGCCCTTGGTCTTCGACATTTTCTGGCGGTCGGCATCGCGCACCAGCGCGTGGATGTAGACTTCGCGAAACGGAACCGCGTCCGCCAGCGTGCGCTTCGAGCCGTCGGGCATGGGAACGTCGAGCATGAAGTGGCAGCCGAGCATAATCATCCGCGCCACCCAGAAAAAGAGGATGTCGAATCCTGTAACTAATAATTGCGTGGGATAGAAGGCCGCAAGGTCCGGCGTCTGCGCAGGCCAGCCGAAGACGGTAAACGGCAGCAGCCCGGAGGAAAACCACGTATCCAGCACATCGGTTTCCTGCGTGAGCTTCGGTCGCCCCGGCGACCCGCAGTGCGAGCAGGCCGCAGGCGTTTCCCGCGCCACGGTAATTTCCTTGCAGTCCGCGCAGTGCCAGGCGGGGATGCGATGGCCCCACCAGAGCTGGCGCGAGATGCACCAGTCGTGAATGTTGCGCATCCACTCGAAATAGGTCTTCTTGTATTGCTCGGGCGTGAAGCGAATCGCCCCGCTCTCGACCGCTTCGATGGCTTTGTCGGCGAGCGGTTGAATCTTGATGAACCATTGCGTTGAAAGGCGCGGCTCAACCACCGTTTTGCAGCGGTCGCACTTGCCGATGGCATTGACGTGGTCCTTCACCGCGACGAGCAAGCCCTGTGCTTCGAGGTCGGCAAGAATTCTCTTGCGCGCTTCGTAGCGGTCGAGACCTGCGTAGGCACCCGCCGCTTCGTTCATGTGCGCGGTCTCATCCATCACAACAATGGCCCGCCACGGCGGGTTTTGCCGCTGGGCGATGGCGAAGTCGTTGGGATCGTGCGCTGGCGTCACTTTCACCGCGCCGGTGCCAAACTCTGGATTGGCCCAGTCGTCGGGCACAATGGGAATCTCGCGGCCCACCAGCGGCAGGCGCAGCTTCTTGCCATGCAAATGCAAATAGCGCGCGTCGGTCGGATTCACGACGACAGCAACATCCCCAAGCATGGTTTCCGGTCGCGTGGTGGCGATGGAGACAAACGCGCCGTCCTCGCCGACCACAGGATAGCGAATTTCATACAGCTTGCCCTGCTGCTCCTGATGCACCACTTCGAGATCGCTGATGGCGGTCTGGCAGCGTGGGCACCAGTTGACAATGTACGCGCCGCGATAGATGAGTCCCTGCTCGTGCAGGCGGACGAATGCCTCTTTCACGGCGACGGACAGCCGCTCGTCCATGGTGAAGTATTCGCGGGACCAATCGACGCTCGCGCCCAGTCGCTTCATCTGGTCGAGGATGGCGCCGCCATATTCTTTTTTCCACTCCCACACGCGCTCGACGAAAGCCTCGCGGCCCAGTTGCTGGCGGCTCGTGCCTTCCTCCGTCAGCTTGCGCTCGACCATCATCTGCGTGGCAATGCCAGCGTGGTCGGTGCCCGGCACCCACAGAGACAAGTCGCCGCGCATGCGATGCCAGCGGGTCAGAATGTCCATCTCCGTCTGGTTAAGCATGTGGCCCATGTGCAGGCGGCCAGTGACGTTCGGTGGCGGCAACAGCATGGTAAAAATGTCGTGGCGGGGAGCAGTCGGCTCGGGCGTGGGAGCGGCGAAGATGCGCTCGCTCACCCAGTATTCTGCCCATTTATCTTCAACGGCGGTCGGGTCGTAGGCTTTTGGGAGGTCGCGTGGCATGGAGTCGGAAGGGCCGGACGCAACATCATCCGGCCAAATTTCACGATAGCACAGCGCGCTTTGCTATCGAATTTGTTGCGCGACGCCGATCTACTTCGGCTGGAACAGAAGCGGCGCAAAATGAATCAGATTGTCGCGCCAGACGGGCCACTCGTGCATTCCGGGCGTTTCCACCGCTGTGACGGAAATGTCTTTGGAACGCAGCCACGCGACGAGTTGGCGGTTCAGTTCAATCAGCGGCGTCTTGCTGACATAGCGGTCATTGCTTCCGCAGGCAATCCACAGTAGCCGCAGTGACGCGGCATTTTTTGCATTCAGCGAAGGGAAGTCCTGTGCGAAGGGTGGATAGGGCCCACCGGCGCTGAAAGCGCCAATCCAGGCAAAGGTGTCGATGTGGTTCAGCCCCGTCAGCAGGCTTTCCGCTCCGCCCATGGAAAGCCCGGCGATGGCGCGGTCCTGGCGCTTGGTGGAGACGCGATACGTCGACTGCACTTGCGGGATGACTTCCGTGAGCAACGCCTGCGTGAAGCGGTCGTAATTTTTCTGGCGCAGTGTGGGGTCGTTCATGCTGGCGCGGGGGCCAAGGACGATCTCCGGCGCGCCATAGCCGAGTGTCATGACGACGACCATGGGCTTGGCCTTGCCCTGGGCGATCAGGTTGTCCAGAATGACATTGGCGCGACCCAGCGCCGTCCATCCGCTCGCATCGTCGGAATAGCCGTGCAGCAGATACAGCACTGGATATTTCTTGCCAGAGCGCGGATTGTATGCAGGCGGCGTGTATACGAAAAAGTCGCGCTGATCGCCGATGATTGCGGATTTGTAAAAGTGGTGATGTACGATACCGTGCGGCACGTCCTGCACGTCCCAGAGTTGCGGCGTCGCCCCGGGTACTTCCAACGCATTGGAAGGGCTGTGCAGGTTGGGATTGATGTGCGAGTTGACAGGGTCGAGCAGGGGCACGCCATCGGCGATGAAGTGGTAGCTGTAAATCTCCGGAGCAAGAGGGCCAACGGTAATACTCCATATGCCTTGAGAGTCTTTCATCATGGGCAATGGATGCGCGTTACCTTCCAGGCCCAGCTCGACTTTGCTAGCTCCCGGGTCGAGGAAATAAAAAGTGACCTGGTCGTCGGCATGGATGTGGGGCGTGGGAGGCACGGCGGACTGCTGGGCTGCCGCGTACAGTCCGGCGGCCAGCAAGAAGAAGGAGATGCGCAAAATTGTGCGCCGAAGCGGAGCGATACAACCAAATGGAGATGTCATCACGGTATCTCAATATACACAAAATGCGGAGACACGGTGTGCTGGAGAGAGCAAGTGGGTCTTTGCGATCAGGACCTAATTGAAATGAACCGAGTTTCTCCCACACAAGCCACAAACAACGCGGCCAGGATGGAGCGCCCGAATGCAATGCTTAAATGCCGGATCAGTACCAGCTATGAGTTCCAGTTAGAACGGATTCAATTTTCTCAGGCCCTTCTTCCTTTTGTGTTTGCTGGAAGATTCCTCGCTGCCCTTAAATTTCGGTTTGGGGTTCTTCTTCTTTTTCTTGCCTGTTGCGGTGTTCTGGACAGCAGTATTCTCCGCGGGGCCGGTCTGGGTCACGTCATTGATCTGCGCCGGAGCATCCGCAGCCGCTTTTACTGGTGGCAGCGGCGTGCTGTTCTTAGGGGCGACGGTGGGCATCCCGCCATTGTCAGGCTTGGCTGAGGGCCATACCGCTGGCTGTCCGCTGGTAGCGTCTGGTGTAGACTGACCTGCCGGTGTGGCTCCCGCAGGTGTTGCACTCGTTGCGCCCGGCGCGGTGTTCGAGGATGTGCCAGCGGGCGGTTGCACGGCGTTTTCGGGAGCCGGTTGCTCCTGATTGTTGTGGATGACCGACCCGCTCACGTCGTTGTCTCCAGAGATATCGTTCATCTGGAGACTGTTTGCTCCAGGAGTCGCGGGTTGCTGGCCAGAACCTGTTGCGGAGCCGGCGGCTCCCTGTGTTCCATTGCCAGCGAGAGTCCCAATGGCGTTGATGTCGTTTGACCCGCCAGGAATACCCGGGGCTGGCTTGCCATCGGGCTTCATCGCCCAGGCCACGTCGGCAACGGCTTCCTTGACCACTGAGGGGGCCATGATTTGCGTCGGGTCAACCAGGCTGGGTTCTCCAACGCGCGCGGCTTGTACGGTCGAGGGCCGGGCCGTAATCAGCAATACTGCTTTGTATTTCAGGTTGATGGGAGCGCGGCTCTGCTCCATGGCAGCGCTTTCTGCAACTTCCTGCTGGGTGGGCTGCGGAATCGGCTGCCGCATGGCTTCCAACCGGTCTCGCGCGTCATCGACATGCGGGGCCATCGGATATTCCAGGATGACCCGATCGTACGCATGAATGGCGCGGTCGTTATAGAGCTTGAACAGGCGTTCCTTCGCGACCGGGTCGAGCTTCATCTGCTGAATGTTGCGGGCCTGGGCTTCATAGGCGTCTCCGATATCGAGCAACGTTTGGTCCATGCGGCTGTACAGGGGAAACGTATCGACTACGGATTGAAGTCTGGCGATGGCTGCCGCATAATTCATGCGGGTTTCATAAAAATTGCCAATGGCGAACTCATGGTCGCCCAAAACTTCCTGCACTTCGCGCAAGCGCTGCTTGGCCTGTGGAATCAGACTGGAATCTGGATATTGCAGGATCATTACACGATATTCTTCTTCCGCGCGGGTAGCGTTGGTGGGGTCGCGGTCCGGTTTTTCCATCTGCTTGTAGTAGATGTCGGACACTTTCATCTGCGCTTCCGCGGCTTCCGGCTTGTCGGGAAAGAAAGTGATGAAGTCCTTATATTCTTCTTCCGCCTGCTGCATGGCGGCTGTGCCGCCCTCTTTGTACCAGGTGTCGCCGATCGCGAGTTTCGACCGCATGGCGTATTCAGAGTCGGGATACGTATTCAGCAGCGTTTGCAGATCCAGACGGGCAATGTCGAACTTTCCCTTCTTCAGGGCCTTCATGGCGCGGTCGAACAGTTCTTTGTCAGGCTGGCTGGAGGTAACGCTCGCCAGCGCATCGTCCTTCTGCGAAAGAGGCTTGTTCTTGCGGTGGAAGATACCGGCATGGGCGATGCTGCCGCCAAGCACGATCAGCGCGCATAGAGCGGAGTAGCGATACAAAGGACGACGGTTGTAACAGCTCATAGTGACTTCACCTCAGCAGACTCTTTCCCTTGCCTGTGACCAGCGGAGGTCTGCGAATCTCCAGTGGCCCGAAACGATTGTGTACTCTCTTTAGACGCGCGCGACACAGTTTGTGCAAGCGCTAAAAGACTTCTGGCATTTTCTTCCGCATTGCCATCGCCGAAGACTGCGTTCCCCGCGACCAGCAGGTCGGCGCCTGCCTGCACCACTTGCGCAATAGTATCGTGTCCGATCCCGCCATCCACTTCCACGCGATAGTGCAGGCCCATCTCTTCGCGCAGTTCGCAGAGTCGCTGGATCTTGTCGAGGGAAAAGGGGATAAATTTTTGACCGCCAAATCCCGGATTGACGCTCATCACCAGAACGTGATGCACCATCGGCAGAATATCGATCAACAGATTGACGCGCGTTGCCGGATTGATGACCACCGCCGGTTGCATGCCGTGCTGCGCTATCAGTTCCAGCGAGCGGTGCAGGTGGCGGCACGCCTCGTAATGCACGCTGATCCAGTCCGCGCCCGCGTCGGCCAGCGCTGGGATAAATTCATCCGGATGTTCAATCATCAAGTGACAGTCGAGCGGCAACTTCGTCACTTTACGCAGCGATGCAATGACGGGCGGTCCGAGGGTAATGTTAGGCACAAAATGGCCATCCATCACATCCACATGAATGACGGTCCCGCCGCCACGCTCGGCGGCCTGGATTTGCTCCGCCAGGCGAGCAAAGTCTGCGGAAAGGATTGAGGGTGCAAGCTCGATCAAGATGTTTTTAGTCTATCAGCGCGGCCCGGATCGCGTCCTTCCTGCGAACTTGAGGAAGCGATGCAGCGATGCAGGGTTCGTCGGTAAAATCGCCGCGTCAGCGTGGACAGGGAAGTTTCCCGCCGGGCCGCAGCAAGGTCCATCCTTTGGCAACGGCCCATGCCTGTTCCCGGCAGGGCAGAAGAAAATACGTGGGATGCGGCGCGAAGGGATCGCCAAATTCACTGCCCGGCACCAGCCCGACTACCGGGTAGTGGCTCTGCAAGTCCGGCGGAAGCCAGGTTTGATTTGGGAGCGCCTGGGCAGGGGTGCCGTCGAGGACGATGGCGGCCAGTTTTTCCTGGTCGATGTTGGCGCGAATCTCGGCCAGCACAGGCTGACGAATTTGAGCGTCCTCCGGGCGCAGCGTATCGTGCAGCGCCGCCGTGTCCGGATGCCATGGCTTGCCTGCCAAAACAGCTTCATAAGGATTGGCCGTCACCAGAACATCGCCGGGAAATGTCCGCAACCAGGAGACAAAATTTTCGTGCGCGGCCACCAGCCCGCGATCCGGAATCAACGGAACGGGGTGATACACCCAACTGACGAGCTGCATACCAACCGCCGCCAGCAACAGGACCCTGGCGGGCTCGCGACACGATTGAGCGGCAAGCGACGCGTCCAGCCGGGCAAAAGAAATGCCAAAAATGATGGCGAGCACCGCGTACAGGGGCATCGGCGTGTTAGCGGTCGCGCCCCCGTGGGCCTGTAAAAACCAGGACAGAGCGAAGGTGGAGGCCCCTGCCAGCAAGTAAAAGCGAGTGCCAGCGCTATGCAGGGAGGGCTGCGCGCGATTCCAGGCCATCGCGACGATCAACAGGGCGATGCCGAAGGGAGCGAAGACTTGCGAGGGCAGAAAAAATATCGCAGGACGCAGTAGCAGGTCCGTGTTGGCATGCGGGACGGTGAAGGCGTAGAACCAGAACCAACCGCGCGTTGCGTGGTCTAATAGCCGTGTCGCGACGGCCACCATTAGCAGAAAACTTCCGATACCGAACAGAAGCCTGCGCGGTCGCTTCCAGTCCCAGCACAACATCACCAGCGCTACGGGAACGATGGTCTGCTTGGCCAGGAAGACCAGCGTCCAGGCCAGCGCTGCGAAGACAGGATGCAGTCGCCGCGTACACAGCAAAGCTATCAGCAAAAGAAAAATGTAAAAAGAATCTACCCTCGCTAGATCGAACCACTCTCGTGTCCACGGATACATGGCGGCATACACGCCAACTCCTGCCAGCGCCGCCAGGTGTCTGCGTTTTCTGGTCCCGAGGCCATCCAGGAAAACAGAAATGTAGATGACGAGAAACGACCCGCAGGTACTCAGCAGAGAAATCAGTCGCAATGCGCCAAAACCAGAGAACGGGCTGGAGGCGAGCAGCCGGACCGCCCATCCAGAAACGTAATAGTACGCAGGCGCGTACATGTACGGGATAAACGTGAAGTTAGGCCGCGCGTAGATGGGCAAGCCATGCGCGACGCGCTCGGCAGCCAGCAGCATTGGGCCTTCCAACTGCTCCAGCAGAAACGGATAACGCAGCCGTCCCAGGCTGACAAACAGAAAAAGAACGATCGGGACCAGCGCCAGAATGCCCACCAGAACTTCCAGCGGCCCGCGCCAACGCAGCCATGCGGTTTCCGGGTAGACTTCGTTCGGCGAAGTTTTTTTCTCCGTGGGGTAGTGTGCTCTCACTCAGAGAATCTCCGCGCATGGAGCGACTTGGCGTTGCTGTTTACCAGGATGGTCATATTTTTCCGGCTGCAAGAGCAGTTGGATGCATGTTCGATGGGCCCTCACTGGAACCAGCAGCGCGAAAAGGCCTGGACAGAACAGGCGGGCAGTTTGCATCGAACTTGCCGATTCTCATAAGAGTGGAAAAAGCGTATCACAGTGTCGAAAAATCTTTTTCAGCAACCGGCGGCATCGCACTCTCCGCAGTTTCCATCTGCTCTTTCTGCCCACAGAAAACGCGGGAAATTCCACGTAGAATTCGCGAAAGCGGGAACGCGTTGTCGCCGCCGCGCTCCTCGCCGCGGAAGAAGATTTCTCCTGCGCGCCGTGCGGGTTGGCGATAGTACCAGCGCGCCAGCAACGAAAGATGCTCGCCCAACTGGTCGGCGGGAAACTTGCTCTTGCGCGCTCGCGCTTCCAGTTCCTCCAGAACGGTCTGTAGCCGTTGTTCCAGGTGTCCGCGCGTCAGCTTCGTGGTAACTGGTGACGATGCGACAGTTTCTGACTGCTCTGGTGTCACTAACGGCGTCGGCTCCAGCAGGGTTGGATGAGCAAACAGCGAGGTCGAACCGGCGCGTTCATTCGGATGACGCATGCCTTCCACGGAATAGAACCCCGGCCCGACGATCCTGCCAGCGCACACCAGAAAAACGGCCACATGGCTGGCTTCGGTCCGAAGCGCGCGATCCGACAATTTCTCCGGCCCTATTGGTAGCGGCATGGGCGCGGCTGTGGAGCGCTGTTCGTCGGCGACTGCCGGTTGCAGGATCACGGCATCCAGTTCGGCCAGCGGATGAACCAGCGGCGCGGCCAGTTGCCCGACGGCCTTCATCTTCTGCACACGTTGATGCAGCCGGGCCGCTTTCTCAAAGTCCAGCGCAGCGGAGGCCGCATCGCGCTGCTGCTCGCACTGCGCGATTGTCCACGCGCCGCGCGAGGCCAGATACTCCCGCACGCGCCGCGCCTCCTCGACATAGCGTTCATCGGTGCAGCCCTTGAAACAGGGCGCGAGGCACATCTTCATCTCGGAGTAGACGCAGCCGGGAAATGCCGGGTCGGGATGAAGTTCCTCGGTGCAGCGGCGGAGTTCAAAAAAATTCAGCGAGTCGTCCAGAAACCGCTCCGCTGCTGTCCGTGAAGAGAACGGCCCATAAGTGGACGCCAATGCGCGCTGGGTGACACGGTTCGTCACATACACGCGGGGATACGCATTTTCAGAGGCCAGCCGCAGCAGCGCGGGCGGACGAAGATGGAGATGCTCTCGGACGCGCTCTCCGCAGTAGGCGCGCATGGCCTGGAGTAGCAGGAAAGAGGTGGCAAATTCCGACCCAACCTCCGAATAGGCAAGCCGTACCGCGCGGCCGCCAAGATGCAGACGCTTGGTTCCAGCAAACGCAGGCGCAAGCAGGCGATGCATCCGTCGCCTTAGGTTCGCAGTTTTCGAAACGTAGGGCTCACTTTGCGCCTCCGCCCCGAAAAGCGCGAAGACTGCGGCGCGTGGCGGCAGGCTTTCCAGCCAGGGTTGCAAGGCATCTTCCGGGATGGCAAGCGAGTGTTCCAGCACACGCTGATTGTAGTCAATCCGCTGGAGTGCCTGAAACTACTCGCTTTTGCTGGAGCTTGCGCTGCCGGAGGAAGGGGGCGCGGCACTACTGCTCGGAGCGTTGTTCGCGGGTGCGGAGGACGACGAATCCGACGCAGCCGACTTGCTGCCTCCAGAGTCGTTGCCGCTATCGGACTTGCTTTCCGAAGCGCTCTCAGATTTGCCGTCTGACTTGCTCTCTGAACCATTCGCGGTAGCAGGCTTCGCGCCCGATTTTGCGTAATCGTTGACATACCAGCCTGCGCCTTTGAACTGGAGCGCTGGCGCGGAGATGACACGCTCCAACTCTCCGCCACACTTGGGGCAGATTGTTTCTGGCGGCGCGCTGAAACTCTGGATCTTCTCTAAACGTTGGCGACATTGTTTGCATTCGTACTCGTATAACGGCATGAAAGGATGACAACCTCGTTCGTCATGGTGCAATGGAGATGCTACGGCAGCAAGGATCGATGCAGCCGCATCATCCCTACTTGAGTTTAACCAGTCGGACGCTGGTAATGGCGTCCAGCTTTGACAAAGCCTCCAGCGCTTTGTGGATTTGCGCCTGCGCGGTTTCCGCGTCCACATGGACCACGGCGAGCGCTTCCAGGCGGCCATCGCCGTGACTGGCCTCCGCCCGGCCCAGGGCGAAGTTGGCGATGTTGATGGCGTACTCGCCGAGGATGGTGCCGATTCGGCCAATGACGCCGGGTACGTCCTGATTGCGGATGAACAGAAGCGTTCCGTCGAGCGGCGCTTCAATGTCGATGCCGTCGCAGGCAAGCAGTCGCGGCGATTTACCATGCAGCACGGTGCCGCTGACCGTCATGCTGCGCTGCGCCGCGTGTTGCCCGGTGTGCAGCGTCAGTTTGAGCACGCTGCCAGCGCCGCCAGAGACGGCTGCATTTTTCTGTTCGTGGACGTGAATGCCCTGCTCCTTGGCAATGGCAGAGGCGTTGATGCGGTTCACATGCTCGGAGCTGCCAAGAATGCCGCACAGCGTGGCGTTGCGGATCAGCTCGGTACGCATCTCGGCGACATGGCCGGAGTAGGAAATGTGGATGCTCTCCACACTGGCGCCAAATGTGGCGGCAAGAAATTTCCCCAGCCGCTCGCCCAGTTCGATGTAAGGCGCTAGCGCCGTGTATTCCTCAGAAGAAAGCGAGGGAAAGTTTACCGCGTTCTGCACCACGCCAGTCGTAAGATAAGCGCGTACCTGCTCGGCAATCTGGATGCCGACGGCCTCTTGCGCTTCCGATGTCGAACCGGCGATATGCGGTGTCAGGATCACATTCTCCATTCCGAAAAATGGCGAGTCCTTGAGCGGTTCTTTACGAAAGACATCGAGCGCTACTCCGCCGACATGCCCGCTTTGCAGGGCCGCGGTCAGCGCTTCTTCGACAATCAGCTCGCCACGCGCGCAGTTCACGATGCGCACACCTTTTTTCATGGTGGCCAGCGACGTGGCATTCACGATGCCTTCAGTCTCCGGCGTCAATCCTACGTGCAACGTCAGGTAGTCGGCCTCGCGGAACACATCTGCCAGCGAGGCCAGACGCACGCCATACTCGCGGGCGATTGCCGAGGAAACAAAGGGATCGTGCCCGACAAGTTCCATACCGAAGCCGCGAGCGCGCCGTGCCACTTCCAGTCCGACCCGACCCAGCCCTATGATGCCGAGTTTTTTGCCGCGCAGTTCCGCACCCTGCAGAGACTTTTTTTCCCAGCGTCCGTCATGCATGGTGGCGTTGGCGCGCGGCACCATGCGGGCCAGCGCGATCATCAGTCCCACGGTGAGTTCGGCCACAGCCACGGCGTTCGCGCCGGGAGTGTTCATCACCACAATCCCATTCCGCGTCGCCGCTTCTGTGTCGATGTTGTCCACTCCCACGCCAGCGCGCCCGATCACGCGCAGCTTCGGGGCATGTCCCAGCAGCGCGGCATCCACCTGCACGGCGGAGCGCACAATCAACGCATCGGCATCGGCGAGCTCGGCGGGAAGTCCATTTTTAATCTGGTCATGCGTGACCACGTTGCAGTCGGCAACACTTGTAAACACAGCCCGGGTGGCCGGAGAGACCTTTTCGGCAAGAACGACCTTCATATTTTTTTTTATTCCCATCATTGTGATGCTCAGGGCGCAACATCGCGCGCCCCGAGTCCTGATTTCAATTTAGAGAGCACCGATCCAATAGGATTCCATCCTTGGGTGCCCCACCTTCGCGAAGCTAAGGTGGGATACAGCTATCCCTACTCTGGAAATGCACTATCTGCCCACGGCAGCAGTTTCCGCTTGTCTACTCTCCGCGAACACTCGTTGGGCGGCGGTCAGCGCATCGCCAAGTTTGAACTTCGATGCTGGCAAAGAGTCCGCCGTCACGTGTTCAAGCGCGCCGATCAGCGCCAGCGTGTCCAGGGGATCGAAAAATCCCAGATGCGCGACGCGGAAGATATGGCCCTTCATTTCCCCCTGTCCGTTGGTTGCGATGGCGCCGAAGCGCGACTTCAGCTCCTTCACGATGACGCCGGAATCGACGCCTTCGGGCGGCAGCAGGGCCGTGACGGCAGCGGCGGGCGCGGCGGGCGCAAACAGGCGCATCCCCAGCGCAAGGGCTGCGGCGCGGGTCATCGCGGCGCACAGTTCCGCATTCTCCACCAGCAGTTCACGTCCACGAGCAAGGTCTCCCTCCGCCTGCGCGCCGATGTAGTCGAGCGCGGCCCCCAGGGCTGCGATCAGCGCCACGCTCGGAGTATAGGCGGACTCGCCGTTGGAGGCTGCTTTGCGCTCTTTGCGAAGGTCGAAATAATAGCGCGGATTTTTGGTCGTTTCCATGCGCTTCCATGCCCGCTCGCTGGCCGCAAGATAGGCCAGTCCAGGCGGAATCATGACGGCCTTTTGCGATCCGCCGATCAGGATGTCCACGCCCCAGGCGTCCATGTCGAGGTGCGTGGTGCCGAGGCCGGTGATCGCGTCCACAACCAGCAAGGCTTCGCTGCCAGTGGAGCGCAGCAGTTCCGCCACAGCTTGCACATCGTGCCGCACACCGGTCGAGGTCTCGGTCGCCTGCATGAACACCGCGCGGGTATCTTCTCGCAGGGCCGCTTGTACGGCATCCAGTGAAAATGTTTGGCCGTACGCCGCGCTGACCACATCCACCTGACAGCCGAAGGCCTTTGCCAGAGACGTCCAGCGTTCGCCGAATTTACCGGCTGTCAGCACCAGCACGCGGTCGCCGGGAGAGGTCAAATTTGCCACCGACGCTTCCATCGCGCCGGTGCCGGAACTGGTCAGCAGAATGACATCATTTTGGGTGCCCACAAATGTCCGGAGCTGTCCGAGCACGCGTCGATACAGCGCGCGGAACTCCGGCGTGCGGTGGTGCAGGTCGGCTGCGGCCATGGCAAACTGAGCGGCGGGCAGCAAAGGGGTCGGTCCAGGAGTGAAGAGGCGAGTTTTATGGAACATGCGCTAAGTTTACCGAAGCTGCGCGAGCGATGCAGACCTTCTATAATAGGAGGTTTGGACTTTATGTTCTTGCATTTTGAAGTTAGGAGACTGCAATGGGCCTGACGGAAAAAGTACACACCGACATGGTGGCGGCAATGAAGGCGAGGGAGGCCGACTCGGTTTTAATTTCTTTTAACGAAGCGAATTATATGCGGAGTCTGTCGTGACACAGATGCTTAAAAGTCTTTTGATTGTAGTCGGTGGTCAATACTCGCGTTTTCCATTACGGACGTGGGCGGTTGGTGCGATTGTTGGAGTCGTCCTTCTTTTTTTATTATTTAACGTCGCAAAGTGGACCTATGTTCAAAGCGGAGTATCAGAAACACCGCAAACCCAGGTAATTACTTCCTCCGGCGACCGTAACGTCAATGCAAATACTAACAATGGAATCATTGAGGGAAACGGAACGAACGCTAGCGATCAGAAAGCGAAGCAAAAACCATGAAGAATTGCATTTTGCTATTAGTGCTCTTGGCTACGTCCTTTGCTTTAGCGCAACAACCCTCGATAGGTTCGAATGGCAACAACAATGTCAATGTAAACATAAACAACGGGATCATTCAGGTAAATCCAGATGTAACATCCGGAACAAAGGCCGAACTTAAGGCGCAGGCAAGGAAGCAGTTCGGACGTGCCGACAACTGGCGATCTATCTTGGTTCCTGCGCACGATGCCGTCAAAGTATCTGCGTGTAAGAGAGGCGTCCCCGCAGGCGCGCTAACGGTAATGCTGGGCGCTGGTCTCGTCTCATATTGCACCGACCCCAATTGCAGCATGAACCTCGTGTCTTCACCCACTGAGAATTATTTGTCGGTTTCGAGGAAGGGAAAGTCGCTCAAGGTTGAGGCCAAACTTTTCGATCGGGACGGCCGGATACTTACTGAGATTAAAGACAACAAGGTTTACATCAATAAGAATGACGTGTTTCGGTGGTCGCGGCCCGACCCTCACACACTTACCGTGACCGATCAGGAAGACAGAAACGCATTAAGCTTGCGGTTTGCGAATAAGGATGCCGTATATGTTGAGGGCCGGTTCTTTACTAGGTCCCATGATCTCTGCATTATTGATAAGACAAAAGCATTATGTGGAAGTACTGAGATTAGCGGGTGTGCTGGAAACGACCTCAATACTATCGTGCTTGGACGATAAAAACATTCAATGGCATGAGTGATGTAAAACCTCGCAGTCTTAAGGATTGGACGGACATTCAAATGAATTTGACAGACAAAGTGCAGCAGGACATGGTGGCGGCAATGAAGGCGAGGGACGCCGATCGCTTGTCGACACTGCGAATGATGAAGGCAGCGCTAAAAAATAAAGAGATTGACAAACGCGCTCCGCTGACCGACGCCGAGGCCGGGCAGGTCCTCGTGACCATGGTGAAGCAGCGCCGGGACTCCATCGAACAGTTCACAAAAGGGAACCGGCTGGAGTTGGCCGCGAAGGAAGCCGCCGAGATTCCGATCATCGAAAGCTACATGCCCAAGGCCGCCGGCGAAGAGGAAATCCGAAGCATGGTGGACGCGGCGATTGCCGAGATGTCCGCCGCCGGAACGCGACCGACCGCGAGAGATATGGGCAGCGTGATGAAGGCAGTGCAGGCGAAGATCCAGGCGGCAGGCGCGCGAGCCGACGGCAAACTAGTCAGCGAGATGGTGAAGGCCGCGCTGGCATAGCGCCGTGGAAGCAAGACTTTGATCCCACCCTTGGCTGCGCCAAGGATGCGGCACCCGGACTATTTGCCGTCGGGCCTTAATGCACGTTCGCCCAGCGCCTTTTCCGGCATCACTACCACGATGGTTCCTTCTGGAATAGAGCCTTCCAGCAGAGAGATTTTGCCTTCTTTCACAATGCCGCGCAGGGGACGCACGGGCGGGGCGGCTGTAGTTGAGGGAGTGACGACGCTGGTGGCGGATGCAGTCGCGCTCTTGTTCTCCGACTTGCGACGCATTCCGCGGTCCATGGCCAGGTTGGCGAGTTCGTCGGCCTTTCTATTTTTTCCGCGCAGAACGTGCTCAATCTGAAAGGCTTCCAGCTTCCCGGCCAGGCGCTTGGCTTGCTCAAAGAGCGGCCTCAATTCCGGGCTTTGCACGCGATACTGGCCGCGCATCTGCTTCACCATCAACTCAGAGTCGGAAACAATCCGCAGTCGGGGATGTCCATGGGCCAGGGCATATTCCAAAGCCGCCAGCATTCCGGAGTATTCCGCCACATTGTTGGTGCGCATGCCGATAAATTCGCTGAGTTCGGCCAGGACTGCGCCATCGTCGTCCTGAATCACCACGCCGTAGCCCGAAGGGCCGGGATTGCCGCGCGATCCGCCGTCGGTATAAGCGACGACCCAGCCCGCGGATGTGGCATTACGGGCGGAGTCCCGTAAGAAAAGGGAAGATTGCGAATTGCCAGCGGAGCGGTCGGATGCGAAGGCCATTGGCCCCAGTGTAACGGAATCAAGTTCGCCGGAAGGCTCCAGGGAGCGGCGGAAGAAACATTGTGCGAGGAAAGCGGTTTTTGCAGCATCAAAAGGGCCGGCAGGCTCACATTTTCCTGCATATTCCGTCTTAATTAATGGAGAGACTTATATGGAGATGCGACGGTTTGCAATTCAACCTTTGGAGATACTCACTTCCCCACATATCTCAGCGACCGTTCCACGCATACAATCGAAAGCACGGATGTACGCCGATAGCTCAGCTACTTCAGCGCGAGTGCAGGATGCCGAACTGATCCGCGAGGCGCAAAAAGGCTCTCGAGCAGCCTTCGATACGCTCGTGCGTCAGTACGATCAGGCGGTGCTGCGTCTGGCCATGCACCTTACCGGTTCCGAGCAGGACGCGCAGGACATCCATCAGGAAGCCTTCCTGAAGGCGTATCGTCATATTGGAAGTTTTCGCTTCGAGTGTTCTTTCTACACCTGGATTTACCGGATCGTCACCAACCTCTGTCTGGACCATCTGCGACGCCGGAAGACGCGGCGGGAAGACTCCGCGATCATGGTGGATGCTTCCGGCGAAGAGCACGACACCATGACCAATGTGACGGACGACCGGGCCATGTCCAATCCGGACCGCGAACTCCAGCGCAAGATCCTCGGAAATCAAATCCAGATGGCGTTGGAAACATTGACTCCGCGGGAGCGGACGGTATTTGAACTGAAGCACTACCATGGTCTGCGGTTGCGGACCATTGGAGAAATGTTGAACACAACGGAAGAAACAGCGAAAAATACGCTGTTCCGCGCCACGCGCAAGTTGCGTACGCAGCTGTCGGGATTGCGTTAGGTCGGTGGACAGAATAGAATGGATCGTTTTACTTTGAGGAGCAGGCCATGAAATGCGAAGTCGCACAGCGTTTGATTGTGCAATACATCTACGGGGAACTGGCCGATGAAGGTTGCCACGATCTCGAACAGCATGTCTCCGGTTGCGAGCGTTGCCGCAACGAACTTCAGGTTTACGAGGCATTGCGCCATGCCATGTCGCTGGCGCCCGTCGAGGAGCCATCGGCCAATCTTGTAGCGCAAAGCCGTATTCTTCTGGATGACGCTTTAGATCAGTTACCGCCGCCGAGCCTTTGGATGCGTATTGAGACCGGGGTCTCCGGCTTTTTTGCACAGTTACAGGCAGCTCCCGGAATGGCGGTTGCACTGGCGGTGCTGGGGCTGGGAATAGGCGCCACGGCGGGTCACTACTGGAAACGCACAGGCGCCGTTCAGCCTATCGCGCAATTTGCATTTCCCGCCACGACGGCCGCGGCTCCCACGGTTTTCAGTGTAAGCGGAATCGTGCAGCACCCAAATACCAAGATGGTCGAGGTCCATTTCAACCAGATGGTCCCGGCGACGGTCGAAGGTTCGATGGACGACCCAGAGGTGCAAAAACTGCTGTTGCTGGCGGCGCAGAATACCGGGGACCCGGGGGTGCAGGGAGACTCGGTGGGACTGCTGGCCGAGCAGTGCAAGGCCGGTCATTATTGTGACGGCGGGCCGGTGCGGACAGCCTTGATGGTCGCTCTGCGGTATGACCGCGATCCCGGCGTGCGACTGAAGGCATTGCAAGGCCTACAGCCTTATGTGGCGCAGGATGTGCGTGTCCGTGACGCCATTCTGGAGTCGCTGATGCACGATCCCAGCCAGCCCATACGCAGCCAGGCGCTACAAATGTTGGAGCCTGTGCAGGCCGATAGCAGCGTGCGAGTAGTGTTGCAGACGATCTCTACGCAGGATGACAATCCCCAAATGCGAGAGGCTTCGCTGAAAGTCCTGCAGGCCATTCCGGAGACGGAGTGACTGGGAACGCGCTAGCCTGCAAATTCCAACTACCGCAAGTAGACCGTCGCGGATGCACTGTGAATCGTTCCTGCGCGGGACCTGAATGTACGCGTGGCCTGACTGATGCAGTTGGTTCAGCGAGTTATTTCCGGTGCCACATGCGTGGCCAACGACCATGAATTTACGATCGCTCCTGTCGAATGCCGCCTGCCTTGCTTTGCTGGCCCTGCCTGTAGCGACGCGCGCCTACGCCCTGGCCTACTCCGGCAGCATCACCAGTTTCCATCACGACGGGGACGGATACCTTGGAGTGGACTTTGAAAACCTTACCAGCGAGCAAAGGGCCAAACTCCATATTGCCCCGAAAGAGGGCGTGGCCATCGCGGCGGTGGACCATGACGCTCCAGCGGGCAAGGCGGGGTTGCGCAGCAACGATGTCATCGTCGAGCTAAATGGAAAGAAAGCGGAGCACGCGGAGGACCTGCGGGAAGTGCTGCACAAGATGTCCGCGGGGCAGACGGTGACGCTGAATATCCTGCGCGACGGCCAGCCGCTCAAGATGAGCGTGGTACTCGCGAACCGAAAGACTGTCGAGCAAGCGGCGTGGTCGCAACACTACACGGTGCCAGACCCTCAGGCGCATGCTGCCGTGCAGTCGTCAGCGAAGGACCCACCGAAAGCCGCGCAGTCGGCGGCCCAAACCGGGTTCCTCGGCACTGTGCCGTCGGAGATCGGCAAGACCTTCAGTTCCAATGGAGGTCTGATGAGTTTCATCCCGTATACCGCGCCGTATACCGGGATCACCGTAGATGTGTTGACGCCACAACTCGCGCACTACTTCGGGCTACAAAATGCCACTGGGCTGCTGGTCAAGAGCATTGACGCCAACAGTCCCGGATCGCGTGCCGGAGTGCAGGCCGGAGATGTCATCCAGAAGGCCAACGACACGCCGATGACCTCCCGCAGCAAGTGGAGCCACGCGCTGCGAGAGAATCGCCATGAAGCGGTGAAGTTGAAAATTCTTCGCAATAGGCAGCAACAGACCCTGCTTTTGACACTGGCAGCGAGCAAATCCTAGATAAGAATGACCATCTTAGCGTCTTTCGGCGGCCAGTTCATCTTTGCAAGGCCCTGTTGAACTCCCATCGCTATATTCGATCCGTGCATGGCTGTGATTCAATGAAAGATGAGATGAGTTCGACATCGAGTTCCCCATCGACTGGCCGCAGCGTGGCCCGCCGCGCGAAGGCAGCCGCCCGAAGAGTCCGCGAGCTGGCCTCGATCGGCCATGCCCTGGCCTCGACCAGCCATCCCTATATGGCGCATATTGTGCCCATGCGTCGCTGCAACCTCTCCTGCACCTATTGCAATGAGTTCGACGAGGTCTCGGACCCGGTCCCATTGCCGGAGATGCTGCGCCGCATCGACCATCTGGCGCGTCTCGGCACCAGCGTCGTTACCATCTCCGGCGGCGAACCGCTGCTGCATCCCGAACTCGATGCGATCATCGCGCGCATCCGCCACCATGGCCGCATGGCGGGCATGATTACGAACGGCTATCTGCTGATGCCGGACCGCATCCAGCGGCTGAATCGCGCTGGGCTCGACCACATGCAGATTTCCATCGACAACGTGCAGCCGGACGAGGTTTCGAAGAAGAGTCTTAAGGTGCTGGACAAGAAGTTGCAGATGCTGGCCGCGCACGCCGATTTCCACGTCAACATCAACTCCGTCGTGGGAGGCGGCATCAAGTATCCGCAGGACGCGCTGACCATCGCGCATCGCGCGCTGGAGCTGGGATTTACTTCCACTATCGGCATCATTCATGACG
This sequence comes from Acidobacteriota bacterium, assembly GCA_021826695.1. GTDB lineage: Bacteria > Acidobacteriota > Terriglobia > Terriglobales > Acidobacteriaceae > JAKAAZ01. The sequence continues at coordinate 31,072 of JAKAYS010000013.1, forward strand.
GCGATGGGCAACTGAAGCCTTTGCGCGACGAAGAGCGCAGGATTTATTACGAAGTGAAGGGGCTGACAAAGAAGCATTATTCCCGCTTCAATCACTTTCAGGAAGCCATCGTCAACGGCGAGCCGAATGACTGGCGCTGCCGCGCCGGAGCGCGCTACCTTTACATCTGCGAAAACGGGCTGGTGCATTATTGCTCGCAACAGCGCGGCTGGCCCGGCATTCCACTGTCGGAATATCGGACAGAAGATGTAGAGCGCGAATTTCTGACGCAAAAGACCTGTGCCCCCAACTGCACCATCTCCTGCGTGCATCAGGTGTCGTACATCGACCACTGGCGCGCTCCGCAGACTTCGCAGATTTCGCCCGGAATGCCATCCAGCCTGCCCCAGACGCAGGACCTCATCAACATCCAACTGTAGCCAGTGCGAAGCCTGGGGCGCTCCATCCCCGTCCCCACGCGAGCGAAGGGATGGAGTCGGCGAAAGCTCGCACTCTGATAGCCTCCACACGAGGGGGCCTCTGTGTCGAAACAAAACCAGTCAGCCGAAAAAGCCGCTTCCACGCAGCGCGACCGCCTGCTCGAATTCCTTACTTTGAAGAAGGTGTTGCTTCTCGGCTCACTGGCTTCGCTAGTCTCGATCGCCGCTGCTGTCCGCAAAACCATCCTGTATGGCCTGGACTTTCAATGGAGCGATGTGCGGCTGTTGTTGCAGCATCGCGATCCATGGGCGGTCTATCTTTCCGGCGACCCGCACCATGAAATCCTGCTGAACCAGGTGCCAAATTTTCTGCATGAACTGTACGTGCTGCTGCTACCGTTTGCCTTTGTTTCCTTCGGGACGGGCAAGCTGATCTGGGCGGCATGCAATCTGCTGTTTGTCGCAGTGCTCGGCGGATGCGTGGCCAGATTGTATGAACTCGACCGGCGCAAAACATGGTTGTTATTTGTCATTGTCCTGACCGGCACGCCCTTTCGCGTGACTATCCAGAACGGCCAGAATGATGCGCTGGCCTTGATGTGCATCGCGCTGTGGGCCGTGGTTGGCAGCGAGCGCGGGCGTGGACTGCTGCTCGGTCTTGCGTATGAGAAGTACAGTCTGCCGCCGGTGTTTGCCTTGTTTTTATTGATGCGCAAGCGATGGAAATTGCTTCTCTGGTCGCTGCTTCCCCCGTTGCTGGGTTTTCTGCTGGTCGATACATGGCTGCCCACGCCATGGCAAACGCTACTGTCCGAGCCATTCCGCGCGGCGCTTCGCCGCGGGAATGTTTCGCGGGGCATCGCCAACATTATGGCAGTGACGGAAAAGGTGTCCCAACATGTGCAGTATGCGCCAGCGTGGACTGAGATGTTGCCGTATCTTCTCGGCCTCGTGCTGGCCTTCGTTTTTGCAGCGTATTTTGCGCGCAATGCCGCCGAGGTGGATGGAAGAATTCTGCTGGCCTGCCTGATGGCCGCCAGCCTGGCCTGCTTCAAACACCAGATTTACGATTTTCTCGCGCTCATCTTTTGCCTGGCGATTGCGTTGAAGGCCCCACCCAGTCGAACGCGTACCGTAGTGTTCGGAGGCGGCGCATATTTCTGGTATGTCGAGCGCGTATTGCACATTTGGCGCTGGGAGTTTCACCTGTTCACGATTCTGCCCAGCTTTCTGCTGCTGCTGTGGATGATGGAGGCGACAGTGGAGCTAGGCAAAGCGACAAAATGGCGGTCGCGTTGGGAACCCTGACGATCAGTATTTCGGCACCAAAGGATCGACCTTCTCCGACCAAGCCGTAATCCCGCCAGCCAGATTGTAAATGTGCTTGAATCCGTTTTGCGCGAGAAACTCCGCCGCTTTCTGGCTGCGTCCGCCAACTTTGCAATGCACCACGATCTCGCGATTCGCATTCAGTTCGCCCATGCGCCGCGGCAAGTCGTTCAGTGGAATTAGATGTCCGCCAATCTGCGCGATGGCGAATTCATACGGCTCGCGCACATCCAGCACGAAGAGCTTGTCGCCAGCATCCATGCGGCGCTTCAGTTCCGTCGGCTGCATCTGCGCAATGCCATTGACCACTGTTGCGGGTTCGGCGGACTTCGGCGGCAGCCCACAGAACTGCTCGTAATCGATCAATTTGGTCGCAGTCGGATGCGTTCCGCATACAGGGCAGTCGGGATTCTTGTGCAGCTTCAATTCGCGGAAGCGCATCGCCAGCGTATCGACTAGAAGAAGTCGTCCCACCAGCGGCTCACCCTGGCCGAGGATCAGCTTGATGACTTCCGTCGCCTGAATGATGCCGAGCATTCCCGGCAGAATGCCGAGCACGCCACCTTCCGCGCAGGAGGGGACCAGTCCCGGCGGCGGCGGCTCGGGATAAAGGCAGCGATAACAGGGGCCAGTCTCCGTGGCAAACACGCTGGCCTGTCCTTCAAAGCGAAAGATCGACGCGTAGACGTTCGGTTTGCTAGAGAGCACGCAGGCATCGTTGACAAGATACCGTGTCGGGAAATTGTCCGTGCCATCGGCGACGATGTCGAAATCCCTGAAAATGCTCAGCGCATTTTCGCTGCTCAACCGCATTGGAAATTTCACAATCTTCACGTTGGGATTGATGGCCTTCAGCGAGTCTTCCGCCGAGTCCAGCTTGGCGCGACCCACATCGCTGGTGCCGTGGATCACCTGGCGATGCAGATTGCTCGCCTCTACCACATCAAAGTCCACGATGCCCAGCGTGCCCACGCCGGCAGCCGCAAGATACATGGTGAGCGGCGCGCCCAGGCCGCCTGCGCCAATGCACAGCACGCGCGCGGCCTTCAATTTAAGCTGGCCTTCCTCGCCAACTTCGGGCAGGATCAGGTGCCGAGAGTAGCGGCCCATCTCCTCCGGCGTCAAGGCGGCGGAAGATGCAGCAGCTTCCGCCACGGGCGCGCCTCCCGCGATGGAAGGAATGATCGAGAGCGAGTCGGATTCTTTGACCGGCGCATTTTCCTTCTTGTCGAGGTAGCGAATGTCTTCGTCGTTCAGATACACATTGACGAAGGAACGAAGCTTGCCTTCATCGCTGTACAGGTGTTTGCGGAGTTCGGGAAATTGCGATGTCAGGGCCGCCAGCGCATCGGCGACTGTTTTGGCGGAAACATGAACGACCGCCTGCTTGTCGGCATACGGGCGAAGAGGAGTGGGGATATGGATATTCATGATGAGACCCTCAAAATTCCTGGAACTGTGGCAAGCGCAACAGAGCGTGCGCTAACAGGCGCCTACTGTGGCGGCGACTTCAATCGGCTGGCTTTCCAGGCGCTTGTCCTCTTCGCCCGTACCGGCCAGCAGGAAGGAGTTGGTCTCCGCGGCCCGACATCGCGCCGTTTCTCCTGCGCCATCGCGTACCACGCTGGTGATGACATAGGAGCAGCCGAACCAGTGGGCTTCCCTCAGGTCCGTCTTCGACCACTGCGCTGGATGGTCCGGGTGCGAATGGTAGAAGCCAACGATATCGAGACCCTGCTGCCGCGCCTTGCGTTGAATGTGAATCAATTCCTGCGGTGCAATCTGGTAGCGGTTGCGCGCGGAGTCGGTGCGAATGTTCCCGGCGCGCACCGCTTCTACGACCGCATGGACGCCTTTATCCGCATGGCCCAATAGTACGCCGCAGCATTCATTGGGGTAGGTCTCTTCGCCATGCTGACGAATCGCGTCAAATTGCGCCTGTTCCATACGTAGCATCGTAAAAATTATTCCTCCTGCCTACTCTTGCCAAAACCTTTCGCTCAAATATTTATCAGCGGAGTCGCACAAAATGGTCACGATGACTGCTTCTTCACTCTTGGCCGAGCATTCCTCGGCGATGCGCAACGCCCCCGCGACGGCGGTCGCGGCGGAAACACCTACCAACAGCCCTTCTTCGCGTGGAAGACGACGCGCCATGGCGTAGGCCGTTTCCGTTTCCATCTCGATTTTTCGGTCCGCAAGCTGTGCATCGTAAATGCGCGGCACGATGGCGGTCGCCATGTGCTTCAGGCCTTCCAGTCCGTTGAAGGGCGAGTCCGGCTCAAGAGAAATGCACTGAATGCGCGGATTCAACTCCTTCAGCCGCCGCGTCGCCCCTACAAACGTCCCACTGGTGCCAAGCCCGGCGAGAAAGTGCGTCACCCGGCCTTCGGTCTGCCGCCAGATTTCGTTCGCTGTGGTCAGGTAATGCGCGCGCCAATTGTTGTCGTTCGAATATTGGTCGGCGTACCAGTATTTTTCCGGCCCGCTCGCGGCCAACTCGCGCGCCTTGCGGATGGAACCATCCGTGCCGTCCGCCGGATCGGTCCATAGAATTTCGGCCCCATAAGCCGACAGAATGCGCTTGCGCTCCGGCGAAACGTTCGACGGCATAATCAGCGTCACCGGGAATTGCAAGGCCGCGCCCAGCATCGCGTAGGCAATGCCGGTATTGCCGCTGGTAGCGTCGAGCAGGCTCCTACTTTTTGCGCCGCCGAGAAGACCGCGTTCCATGGCGTCGAGGACAATCGCCTTCGCGGCGCGGTCTTTGACGGAGCCACCGGGATTCACCCATTCCGCTTTGCCGAGAATCTGCACGCCTCGCAGATGGGAGGTCAGCCGCTCCATCCGAACCAGCGGCGTGTTTCCGACGCGATCCAAAATGCCGCTGCCCAGCGGATACTGGCTGGCTGTGGGGTCCTTTTCAACGGGTTCGCGAAACGTCAGCATTCTAAAAAGTCCAATCAAGTAAGAAGAATTTTGTTGCTGTCGCCTGGTAGCGACCTACATTGATTCCCTTACTGGATGCGTTTCCGCACGCAATTCGGTGCAGCCAGGCAAAGAGTTACGGCAACGGTATACTTAAAGTGTAGCGTTGCTTGGCTTATAGCAGCAAACCATGCGGCTTGCGCCAGGCCAAATGTTTCCGCACATCTTTCACCAATCCGGAGTGCAACCAAGAGTCCTATGCGTCAAAAACGTAAACTTCCCGCCAAGACATTTGACAGTGCGCTGGCCTATCTTCGGGCCCACGGATTTGATGTACAAGCGATGCCCGGGGTCGCAAATCAAATGCAAGTCCGCAAATACGGTTGCGCCACGGTGCTGGGCCGCAGGCCGGATGGCTGCGTTGCTTACATCGTCCGCCCTGGATGTCTAGTGGGGGGAGAGATCGCCGCCATCGTGGACCGGGGGTATCAGAAATTTTTAACCACCAGCCGGTTGCAGGTGCCCGCAACCGCGGACCATCTCCGCTCGCACCATGCATTTACAGAGGAACTCAGCGAGGCCGCAGGTACTCCGGATTATTACAATCTGGCGCTCGGCACGGTGAGCGATCTTTATCTGTACGACCGGGTGAAGGGTCGCGAACCGGAAGGGAATGCGACGCCGGAAGCGCATTGAGTATTTCTGGACCAACATCTCCCAGAACTCCGGAGGGATCACACCGATCTGGAGGTAAGCTGCCTTGATCGGCGAAGATCATGTTTCCGCCGCCGATATATCTTTGGCGTTACACCAAATCTTGCCCTGAACCGCCGAGTGAACTCGGAGAGGTCGCCAAACCCACAGGCAAGCGCCACGTCAAGAACGCTGTTTGAGGTAGTTGTGAGATGTTCTGCAACGAGGACCAGACGTCGACCGAGGATATATCGGTACGGTGTTTCGCCGACCACACGATGGAACGTCCTGAGAAAATGATAGCGACTCATACCGACTTCCTGCGCCAGCGTGCTGATGGAAAGAGGTTCAGTGAGCCTTTCCTCGATAACCTTAACGATCTGAGTCATCCGTCGCTCATCCCAAATGCTTACTTTGAAATCGCCGTTGCCGCAGGCCAGCGAGAGGGCTGCTCCCGCAATGCGCATAGTGATTTCTTCGCCTGTGCTCCCATCTATGCGATCCGCCAAGGCGCGCACATCCGATAACAACGGGACAAGCTCCTGAATTGGAGGAATACGATGCGTTTCGAATCGAGTTCCCTTCACGCGCGGGAGTCCATCCG
>JAKAYS010000155.1 GCA_021826695.1 Acidobacteriota bacterium
ATTACGGGCGACAATCCCCTGACCGCCGCCGCCATTGCCCGCGAGGCCGGGCTGGATGATTTTCTGGCCGAGGCGAAACCCAAGGACAAAATGGACCTGATCCGCCGCGAACAAGCGGAGGGCAAGCTGGTGGCAATGACGGGGGACGGTACCAACGACGCCCCGGCATTGGCGCAGGCTGATGTCGGCGTCGCGATGAACACCGGCACGCAGGCCGCCAAGGAAGCCGGCAATATGGTGGACCTCGATTCCAATCCCACCAAATTGATTGAGATCGTCGAGATCGGCAAGCAACTCCTGATGACACGCGGGGCCTTAACCACTTTCTCGATTGCCAACGATGTGGCGAAATATTTCGCGATCATTCCCGCAATGTTTGCCGCGACCTTCCCCGTATTGAACGCGCTGAACATCATGCATCTGCGCACGCCGGAGTCCGCTATATTGTCCGCGGTCATCTTCAACGCGCTCATCATCGTCGCGCTCATCCCGCTGGCCCTGCGCGGTGTCAAATACAAGCCCATGAACGCTGAACTGCTGCTACGCGGCAATCTGCTTATCTATGGAGTAGGTGGAATCATCGTTCCTTTTATCGGAATTAAACTTATCGACATGGCAATCACCGCCATTCACCTGGTTTGAGGGTCTATTATGCGGAAACAAATTTTTACCGCCGTACTTTATACAATCGTGACGACGCTGCTTCTTGGGATTGCTTACCCACTGGGGATCACCGTCCTTGCGCATTTTCTGATGCCGCAGCAAGCTAACGGGGAACTGATCACAAAAGATGGAGTTCTCGTCGGTTCAAAGCTGATCGGCCAGACCTTTACAGGCGCGGGCTATTTTCAGGGACGCCCCTCTTCGGCAGGGAGCGGCTATGATGCTGCAAACTCCTCCGGCTCAAATTTAGGGCCGACCAATGCGACGCTCATCTCCCGCGTACAGCAAAGCGTGCAAAGCTGGCAAGCAAGTCGCGGCAAAAATGTCGATGCGCGCGCGGATGTTCCCGTGGATTTAGTTACCACTTCAGCTTCCGGATTAGATCCAGACATCACCATCGCCGCAGCAGAGTATCAAGTTCCTTTGGTTGCGCGGGCGCGGGGCCTTTCGGAAACCTCCGTGCAAAATCTGGTGCAGGCCCACACAATGCCTCGGCAGTTTGGCGCGCTCGGCGAGCCTCGCGTGAATGTGCTGGAGCTGAATATGGCGCTTGACCGGATGTCCGCGAATGCAAAGACACCGACTACAGTTTCGCGGTGAATTGTTGCGGGAGCAGACATGGAACCGGGCCCCGGCTATTTTCTCTACGATGCGAGCGACCTGCCCAGTCGCAAGATGGTCCAATTGCTCCGCCAGACAGCCGCAGCGAAGAACATTCCCTTGCAATACGATCCGGTCACAGGATACGGCGACGATGCAGCCGCTATGCAGTCCACCGGCGGAGGCGCGTCCTCCATCAACCTTGTCGTTCCCGTGCGCTACACCCACGCCCACAACGGGATCATGAACCGAAAAGATTTCGATCAGATGGTGGACCTGCTGGTCTCGGTACTTCAGCGACTCGATGAGCAAAAAGTAAAAACTCTGCGAGATTTCTCGCCGGGGCAATAACTCTGCTCCACGCTAACCGGCAGGGCTGTCGCCGAACAGGTCGTAGCACCTCACAGAACCAAGTGTGATAGTTCGTTTACAATCGAAGCAGTAGCAGGCCGGGATGGCGGAACTGGCAGACGCAGCGGACTCAAAATCCGCCGACCTTCGGGTCATGGGGGTTCGACCCCCCCTCCCGGCACCAGAACATAATGGTGTGTATGGAACGATCAAGGTCTTAGTCTTGCTCTGTAAATTTCCCCGTCAGCCAATCTTCAAGTTTGTCGGCAGGCAGTCTGACTCCAACGTAGAAGGGTCCAAACGCCGCGTACAGCGCGCTTGCCTCGTCAAAGCGCATCTCGTAGATCAACTGTTTGAAGACCACGGGATCGTCTGCGAAAAGATCGACTCCCCACTCCCAGTCATCCAGTCCAATCGAACCGCTAATGATCTGGCGAACTCGATCGCCGTATCTACGTCCGATCATTCCATGGTCGTGCATCATGCGCTGCCGTTCGGCCATTGGGACCGTGTACCAGTTCACCTGCTCCCCGCGCCTGCGATCCATTGGGTAGAAACAGAGATACTTCGCGGATGGAATGGAGGGGTGAAGGCGTGACGCCATCGCGTCGCTCTGACGCTGCAACACATCGTTGATCGCCGCATTCCACGCCGGAGTGTGTGGCTCGAGTCCGTCGGCGTGGAGCGCAGTATAGGTCTTCATGGAGGACTCATACAGCCCAAGTTCCACCACGGAAAGGTAGGAATAACTTACTTCAAGAAATGAATGGAATTCGCTTTGCGCGAAGTTCAACTCTACCTGGTTCAGCGCGCTCACTGAATTGCGAAAGTGAATCAGCATCAAATCGCCCTTGTGTCCCAACAGGGAATACAGGGCGGACTGGCCAGGAACGCGATGTTGCGTTTCATGTTCGAGTTCTTGAAAAATCTTGTTCGCTTCCATAGCGATGCGCTTACGTTCTGGCAGCGGAACACCACGCCAGGCTTTCCAGTCGAAACGGAACATTTGATGTAAGACAAATGCGCCTTCAAGCGTGAGTGGGACGGGTGGAAATTCAGCCAAGAGAGACCTTCCTTTTCATAACATCTCTGTTTCTATGAAGCGGCCAACATCACCGCCGATGTGTCAAACGTTAGTGTCCTTGTTGGAAGACACGCGTAGCACGCGCGAAAAAATCTTCGATAGCTTTTGCATCAACTCTATTGTAATCGTGGGTGGCGAATGCGTTAGTTAGGCGCCAGTTGGTACTCAAATGAAAAACGGCCAATTAAAATGCGGGGTCTACCTCCAGGTGGTGTCATTCCAAAAGAAACGACGCGCGAACCGGCGGTACGAGTTGCACTGACTGTACCTACAAGTTTGCCCGTGGCGGCCTCGTAAAAACCAACAGCCAATGCATCACCTTCACGATGCCATCCAATGGCATACTGCCCCGGACGCAAAATGAAAGCATCGATCCTGAGCGGCACCTGAGATAAGAAGAAGTGCGAATATTTTCCGTCGGCAGAATATCCGGCGGTAATGAGAACTACGCCGGCAATAAATTTTCCTCTTCCATCCGTAACGCCAGACGCCGTCCGCATCTCAGTTTCGATGTGTTCATTGCCCACAGGCGCTCGAGCTGGAAGGATGGCCGTCAATTCAGCAGGAGTCGCGACACGCCATTCTGCTACAGACGTTCGCGCTGGAAGGGAAGCGGGAATACTAAGTATTGGAGCTAGCAATATCAAATAAATTATCTTTTTACAGTTCATCGTGTCCTGTCATCCTTACTGCAATTGAACGATGCCGCGTTGTAAGGCTGTTACTGCTGCCTGTGTACGATCTGAAACCATCAACTTACTCAAAAGGTTATTGATGTGCGTCTTTACTGTCGCTTCTGAAATGTGCAGATGTTGTGCAATTTCTTTATTGCTTCTCCCTAGCACAATATTCTGCAATACCTCCAACTCGCGCTCTGTCAGTTGCTCCGCGCCTACACGTCCCGCAAGACGCTCCGCCACTAAGGACGGGATGTATCGTTCCCCTGCGTGGACAGATCGCACTGCACTTATGAGTTCTTCACTGGAAGCGCCTTTCAATAAATATCCTTGCGCGCCTGCTTGTAGGGCCTTATATATATCTTCATCGCCATCATATGTAGTCAAAACGACAATCCTGGCCTGTGGAGAGATGTTTCGAATCGCAAGAATTGCAGACACTCCACTTCCTGACTTCAAACGTAAATCCATAAGAGTGATGTCAGGTCGGTGGGTAAGAAACAGCTCTACCGCATGCTCGCCACTGTCGGTTTCCGCGATGACGTCGAAATCATCGACGGTGCGCATAAGCGCTACTAGCCCTTGACGCACTACAGTATGGTCTTCGACGATCATGATCCTTATCGATTCACTAACCGCCTTCTTATCTAAACTCATTCATTCCTCGTTCTCTTTGGTCGAAATTCAGATAACAATCTCTAAGATGATAGTTGTACCTGTATTCTCTTCGCTTTCAATACGCAAGTTAGCGCCAATCAGTTTCGCCCTCTCCTTCATGCCAATCAATCCAAAGTGACCGGTTAAATCTGACTGAGTATTTCGCGTCGTAATAAATCCATGTCCGTCGTCGGAGATGGTGAGGAAAAGTCCGGCTTCCTCATAAGCAAGTTGCACGCCGATATGGCTGGCGTTCGCATGACGGACAGCATTGATTGTGGCTTCTTGCGCGATCTTCAGCAACTCATTCGCTATATTTTCCGGTATCGATCGGTAGGCCCCATTGATTTTGAACGAAATTTCCGCATTCGATTCCTTCTTGGCCTGTTTCACGATGGCCGCCAATCGTGCAGGCATGTCCTTATTATCCGATGCCTGCGATCTCAAGTCCCATATCGAACGTCGAGCTTCAGAAAGGCTGGAGTTGGCCAGAGACAGGGCCTGATCCAGATACTCTTTCAGGGCCTGGTTGGTTTCCCCCAGCATACGTTTTGCCACCTCGAGTTGAAGCGATATGCCCACGAAGCCTTGCGCCAGAGTGTCATGAATCTCACGCGCAATGCGGTTCCTTTCTGCAAGCGTTGCATCAAATTGTAGTTCTATACGCTTCATACGCAGTCGATAGAGTTCGTATCCTATCAAAACAAGCAAAATGGCAAGTACACAATAGAACCATATTCGTTGATAGATATGAGGTTTCACCTGGAAGGAAAATGAAGTACCCGTTTCATTCCAGACGCCGTCATTATTCGCGGCGATTACACGAAACCTATACTTTCCTGGTTTAAGGTTCGTGTAGAAGGCCTGGCGCCGATTGCCTGCATCGATCCAGGATTTGTCCAATCCTTCAAGGCGGTAGCGAAACTGGATTTTCTGGGGCGCAATAAAGCTCAGCGCGGCATAATAAAATGCGTATCTTGTGTGGCCCGGAGAGACAACCAGAGCTTTAGAAGATGGAACATATCTATCATCCACAGCCACCTGTTCTATAGTAACGGGCGGCTTTGTGTTGTTGTAGTCCGCGTGTTCCGGTTGTATGGATGCAATACCGCGCGGCGTGGTAAACCATAGAGTTCCGTCACTCGATTTCCACACAGAAGGGTGTCCGCCGCTGCTGCACTCGCTGGTTGGCATGCCATCCGCCGTGCCATAAGACAGAATTTTGACAGTCGTGGAATGCCCATCCGCAAAGGCGTTAAGGTCCGCCATGCTTACGCTGAATATTCCTCTATCCGAGCTGATCCAAAGATTTCCAGAGCTGTCCGTTACTAGCCCATAAATGTTTTCAGGAATGGTCGTCAGGGATAGATATTGAAATATAGATCCGCCTGCCAATCGATTCAGGCCACCACCTTTGGTTCCAACCCACAAAGTATCGGTAGGGTCCGCATAGAGCGCAGTAACTATGTTATTCGAAAGGCCCGTACCCTTGGTATAACTGGAAAAGTGTCCGTGGCTCCATATATCTAACCCATTCGCCGTTCCAATCCATAGATTTCCGGCGGCATCCTTTGTCATCGCACCGATAAAATCACTGCTCAGGCCATCCATCGTAGAGTAGTTGGATATCTTTCCGTTCTGCCAATGAGAGAGACCATGGCGCGTTCCGATCCACAGGGAACCGTCCGCATCCGTAAGCAAGGAACGTATATAGTCATCGGGCAATCCATTTGCCGATGTAGTCCTGGAAATATGGCCATGCGCTAGATGGTTGAGTCCATCCGGGGTCCCAGCCCATACTCCTCTCTGGCCACCGCCTGCAATTGCAAGCACCACCTCGCTTGAAAGCCCGTCCCTGGCGCCGATTGCGGTAAATTGTCTCTGTTGCAATCTGTTCAGGCCACCTCCATCCGTTCCAATCCAGATAGCATGATCGCTGTCTTCGTAAACGGCCTTTGTGTCCTCGCTAGTCAGCCCATCGGCGGAAGTGTAGGAAGTGAACTTCTGGTTACGAAGCATAACCAAACCGCCTGCATCTGTTCCTAGCCACAGGCTGCCTTCACGGTCTTCAAGCATGTCCAGTACTTGGGGTGACGGCAGACCTTCTTTCGTTGTAAGCGCCTCGATATGCCCATCAACTACACGGGCAAGCCCGCGATCTGTGGTTACCCAGACTGCGCCCTCTCGATCCTCATAAATCTTATGGATATGGTTGCTGGGCAGTCCATTGCGGGTAGTGTAGTGTGCAACGAATCCGTTGTCCCATACGGTGAGTCCATAGGAAGTTGCAAGCCAAAGACGTCCATGACGATCTGCCAGAAGTGCTTCCAGATCGGATTGCGGCAAGGATGGATCGCGAGGCAAAAAGGCAATCTTTCCTTGTTGAACGAACACCAGTCCTTGCTGGGTGACAGCCCACATACCGCCATTGGGACTCTCTGCCATGCCGCTGACTGCGCCTTTGTATATTGCGTGTATATGTCCGCCGACTAACTTACAGAGGCCATCTTCTGTCGCTATCCAGAGAGTGCCATCCGCATCTTTGAGGACTGAAACAATATTTCCTCCAGTAAGGCCATCTTTTGTGGCGATCGAAGAAACTATTCCTTGTTTGTCCTTAGCAAGGCCGTTCGCCGTCAGTACCCATAAAGCACCGGAGCGGTCTTCATATATAGAGAAAATGTTATCGCTGGGAAGCCCATTTTGAATGGTCAGTATCGACCAATCGGTTCCATCGTAGGAGGTCAGACCGTCCGCGGTGCCGATCCAAAGCGTGCCATGGCTGTCCTGGTACAGCTTGTTGATTTGATTGCTGTGGAGTTGCGGTATGTTTCTACGATTGAACACTTTAAACTGGATACCGTCGAAGCGGGCCAGACCGCCATCGGTAGCGATCCACAGGTAGCCGTCTCTCGTCTGAATAATGTTGTTGACCGTATTCTGTGGCAGGCCTTCGTCTGTTTGCCAGACCCTTCGTCCAAAATGGCGTAGGGAGCTATTCCTATCCAGTGCCCGCGCATGGTAACTGCACGAGAGAAACACGATGAAAATTACCGTGTATCTGGCTAGACATTTCGGCGAAAAGGCGGGAAGAGAATACATGCTGGTAGGCTGAATCTGCCTTATCTTACACTTCTGCCAGCCCAGGCATCTCCACCTTTGGGTGGAGAAACAAATCCTACTTTTCTCTCAAGACAACTACATGTTCTTTTTCTATTCTGAATATGCCTCTGAATGTATTGACATACTTAAATGGTTGCCCGGAGTGTCTGACCCGCGGCAGCCATTTTCTTTTGACGACAAGGGGCCGGAAGCATTCCGCAAGAGAGAATATCCAGGTGGGCCGTGCTGTAGCCGCTGGCCCATGGAGAAAAATCGGCAGGGACCTTCTTCAGAACTGGAAGCGTCCGCTCAACTGGATTTCCCGGCCCGGAGTCATTGCCATGGTGATCGAGCCGAACTGCGGCGTGTTCACATAGCGATTGGGTGAGCCGAGGTTGGTGTGATTGAATGAGTTGAAGAAATCACCCCGCACCAGAAATGCCATCTGCCGATGGATTGGAATGGCCCTTTGCGCGGAGAGGTCCATGGTCTGCATGCCCGGCCCGTAGACGGAGTTGCGTCCTACGTCCCCAAATGTATAGGGGGCTGGCGATGCAAAAGCCGCAGAGTTGATCCAGTGAGCGGAATTTCGGGTACCGTGTCCAAAGATGGGCTGTCCTGTCGCATTTGCGCGGATGGGATTCTGTCCGAGGATCGTGCCGGCATTGGCAGTATCCCCAAATACTGAGACCGTGAATGGATTTCCGGACATCACCCGCCACACCGTAGAGAACATCCAGTTCTCCGTCAAAACACGCGTCCAATGGGAACGCATATAGGCCGGAGTTTCATAGACGGCGCTCAAAACGAAATGCTGCCGCATGTCCTCGCCTGCTGGCCCCTTTTCGGCAGCGAGATCATTGTTGTTTTGCGGTATGACCGCCTCGTGATTGGGGGAACGGAAATCGGGCGCTGTGTCCAGCTCCTTTGAGAAGGTGTAGTTGGCCAGCAGGCTGAGGCCGTTGCTGTAGCGGTGGCGAACATTGATGTAACCAGCGTCATACCAGCTACGCGCCGTGTTTTCCAGCCGATAGATGGCGCTCACCGGAAAGGTGAGGCTGGCGATGGCGATGGGGGTGCCTTCAATATTGGACGGAATGGTCGTTCCATTGGCAAAACTGATGTGCTGGAAAGGGCGGCGCGGCTCCACGGCACCGGGTCCGGGCAACGCATTGTTGATCAGAATCGCGCGCATCAGGTGCAGGCCGTCGGCCCCGAGATATCCGACTTCAATGCTCGTCGAACTGTCCAGAGATTTTTCGATGGCTGCGTTCCATTGCTCGACATACTGCGGCGATGGATGAAGGCTGAATGAGGCGAAACTGACGACCGTCTTT
>JAKAYS010000156.1 GCA_021826695.1 Acidobacteriota bacterium
TAGCGACTTCCCGATGTTTGCGGTTTTCTCACGATATCCATCCTAATGGGCTGACCGTTGTTTGGGTGTGCGACCGGCAGCTCTGATCGACGAAAGCGATTCCGGACACAGGATGAAGGAAGGAAATTCGGGCTGATCCCCCACGGCTCAGCCCGAGTGCCGCTCGGTTAATTTTGGTAGCAAATTGGTAGCATTGGTAGCAAATTGGGCCGGTTTTACCGACTCAGCCGACTCATAAGTCCTTTGCCGTCAACAAATCGCCCCTCTGAACTTTCCATGGCATGGAAGAGGTCGTCGGTTCGATCCCGACCAGGTCCACCAATTAAATCAACAACTTGCAAGCTCCATCCTTTCCGGTTTGGTGTCATTTGGTGTCAAATTTCGGCTGACGCCATCCTGATCAACTGACCGCTTCCATATATTGCGGTTCCTTGGAATGATTCGATTCTGAGTCGGTTTCTGGCTCCGAACAGGCTGCGGCTTTCTCAACTCTTGGTTGATGGAGTTGACCGTTGCCTGCACGCTTTCCGGAATTTCTTGCATATACACGTCGGTCGTGGTCGCCGTCCTGGAGTGCCGAAGCAATCCCTGTACGTCCTTGACCGTGCCCTTTTTCTGCGCCAGCGTAGCGATGGTTCGCCGGATGACCTGGAACGTCAGTTTTGGCAGTTCCAGTTTGGTAGCCAGCTTATGCAATACCCGCTTGCGGTAGTTGTCCGTGTCCAGAAAGCCTCCGTCCCGATTAGGAAAGATGAAGGCGTCGGGAGACGAATCGGGACAGAGCGCCCTCCACTTTTGCAGGTCGGATGCAAGACCCTGCGGAATGTGGACTGAAGAAAGGCTCTTCCTTGTCTTGCCCCAGGGGCGGATTTTTCCCTTGTAGGCAGTCTCAGTCACCTTCATCGTGGAGACGGACTGATCAAAGCATCTCCACTTGAGAGCGAACAATTCGCTCGGCCGGAGCGCGTTGGTCATTTCGAGCTCCAGCAGGATGCGATCCTTCAGATCGAGTTCTGCAAGCGCCTTGCGAAGCTGATCCCAGCTAAGAGTTGTGGTGTCCGTGTCACGCAGTTGCGAGGGCACTTTCACCTTGCGCGCAGGGTCCTTTGCGAGGAAGTCCTGATCGACCGCCTCGGCAAAGATGTCTCGCAAGTATGCGCGCATTTGAAGCACTCTGTCCTTGGATCGGGTTTGAGCCAGTTTGTTCATGTGAACCTGCAAACTGAACTTGTCGAAGTTTTCCAGCGGAATCTCGCCCAGGTCATCCACGAGGTCCCGCTCGATAAGGAGCTTTTTCGTCTTGGCCGTCTCCTCTTTCCAAGCGGCCTCCTTCAAAGGGAGAAACCGGTTCTTGACGAACCATCCAAACGTCACAGAACCATCGTTCATGATTCTGTTGCCCGAACCGGACTGTCCATTTTGTTTTGCAATTTCGCGTTCCAGCGCGTCCCGGGCCTCGGATTTCGACATCTTCGAGCGGAGCCCGAGAATCGCCGTTACGCGAACCGTCTTCTCTTCATTCGTGGCAGGGTCTTTCACAGTTTTGCGAAAATAGCCGTACCACTGCTTGCCCCGCAGGGTAATGTATCCCTTTTGGTGCGATGTACCCATTGATTCCTCAGTTCTGTGGCGGGAACAATTGGGCCTGCCGCTATTTTACCGGCGTTTTCGGCGCAAAGCGGAGAGGCGTTCGCGTTCATCAACGAATGCTTCGATCTGGCTCGAACGATAGCGGAGGGTTCCATCGCCAACGCGGATGACAGGGAGATAGGGAGTCTTTCTTGAGGAATGATCCCATACCCAGTCCTTGGTCACATTCAATCGTTCAGCGACATCTTCGACGGTAAGGAGTGGGTCTGGTTGAATTCCGCGCTGACCTGGGATTGCCCGCTGCAATTCTCCGGACGAAGCCGTATATCTATGGCGCTCACGCGGCGCGATGGGGCTACCCACAAGCCTGATATCTCGAAGCTCCTGTGACTGTGACATTTGTCCTCCTGTCTACATGCGCATTACAAAGAGCACGATGGCGAGACGCTCTGTAATTTGCAAACCCACAGCCCCGCCAGTTATTTCTGCCGGACTTGAAATGCACACCTATCCACAAGTCTGGTGAGGATAAACCAGATCGTCCAATACTTCCTGTCTATGGAGCCATGCCTTCGGTCTATGGACAGGCCTGAAAATCCGGCGTTTTGAGGGGGTGCGATAGCTTCTGTCTATGGCCGCACCTGCGCGCTTCAAATCAGGGAACAAAAAAGTGCCCGATTGACGGCGACAGAAAGCTCGTCGAATCTGGAGCAGAAGAGGTGGAAGCAAGAAGTTCGACCTGCATTTTCTGAAGTTCTTGGCGTGCTGCCTTCGGTTTTGGAGTGCTGAGGCATGTTCGATCTTGTCGAGTTTCGCCACCTGAAGTACATCGCGGCCATCGCTGAGACCGGTAATTTCACGCGCGCCGCCGAGCGTCTCTTTCTGGCGCAGCCGTCGCTCAGCAAGCAGATCAAGGACCTCGAAGACGGCATCGGCATTCAGATCTTCGTGCGCCATCACGATGGAGTACGCATCACAGCCGCCGGGCAGATGATCGTTGCCTACGCAATCGAAGCAGTGAAGGCTCGGAACGAGATCATCCAGGCCGCTCGCGCAGTCCATTGCGGAGAGATTCCGCCCTTGAGAATCGGCTTCTCCTGCTTTGTCCAGCAGGATGTTCTGCGGTCTTTGAGCGACGCCTATGCCAGCCTATTTCCCGGCTGTCCGATGCAATACTCCGGCGGCGATCCGGCGCAGATTCTCCGCCGCATGGAGGAGAAGAGTCTCGATGCAGCAGTGCTTCCTCTTCCCATCAGTGGCGAGCAGTGGACAGTGGAGCCGGTTGCGTCGGCTCCATTGGTCGTCTGCATACGGGCCGATGACCCGCTGGCGCAGCAAACTGAAGTTCAGCCTTCAGAGCTTGCGAAGAGGCTGAAGATATTCCGCAGTCCTGATGCGCACCCGGAGGCACACGCTCGTCTGATGGAAATGCTGGGAGAGATCGGAATAACGCCAGAGGTCTCCTGCCTGGCGACGACACCGGCAGACATTCAGTGGATGGTGCAGAGCGGGAGCGGAGTGGCGCTGATCGATCAGAAGACGCCGCTCGATCCAAGCCTCGCAATGCGACCCATTGCAAATGTCAATTGGACTGCGGAAACGGCTTTCGTACATCCCGTCAGTGCCGAACACCCCGCGCTGCCGGTGTTGATTCGTCACTTCAGGAAAGCGAACGGCAGTAAGTCTGCCAAGCATACTCCTCACAGGAAACATGGGAATGATCTTCAGATGACGTTGCTCGCATGAGTACGAGGCCTCGTACTCCATCGTCATAACGATGAAACTTGAACGCCACTATCCGGAACAGGCAGCTTATTTGAATGGGCAATTTCGTTGACGCAAAAAAGTCATGATCAAAATGGGTTGACAAGCTATTCGGTTAGTTTTATCTTACCGTTAGTGCATACTTACCAACAGCGACAACTCGACGCATTAGGCGACGTTACGCGTCGTGCGCTTCTTGAAAAGCTGCGTAACGGTGCACTTCCTGTGGGTGAACTTGCAAAACATCTCCCAGTCTCACGGTCTGCGGTATCCCAGCATCTGCGCGTGCTCAAACAAGCCAGACTGGTGCAGGACGAAGCAGTGGGAACGAGACGCTACTACAAACTCGACCCGCGAGGATTTGCTGCCCTTCGGTCGTATCTGGATCGCTTCTGGAGCGAAGCTCTGGAAGCCTTCAAAACAAAGGTGGAGGAGGAATGATGCCGGAGAAGATGACGGATATCAGTGCGTTCGGTACAGATATGCCGAACGAAATTGAACCAGTTTGCAAGAGTATTCGGGTAAAGGCCAGCGCTGAAAAGGCATTTCGCATATTCACACAGGAGATGGATACCTGGTGGCCGCGAACCCATCACATTGGCAACTCACCGATGAAACGCGTGGTCGTAGAGGGCAAACCCGGCGGGAGGATCTACACGGAACAGGAAGACGGAACGGTATGCCCTTGGGCGTCCGTGCGAACCTGGGCGCCGCCGAATCTTTTTGTGATGGTATGGCAGGTGAGCCCAGAGTGGCAGTACGAACCAAATATTGAGAGATGTAGCGAAGTTGAGGTAAGGTTCACTCCGGTCGATGATGGAACGACTTTGGTGGAATTGGAGCACCGTGGAATCCAAAGGCACGCAGGCGCATGTGCAGCAATGCGCGAACAGGTGAACGCGGAAGGTGGTTGGGGATCGCTGCTGGGAATGTTTGCAAAAAAGGCAGGTGGCGTGGCATGAAAGCAGTCCTATGGTTCCGCATCGCATCCGTCCTGCTGCTTATTTTCGCGGCAGGACATACCGTCGGGTTTCTGACCTTCAAGGCCGCGACTCCAGATGGACAAGAAGTTTGGTCGTCTATGAACAACGTTCGGCTCCCTATGGGAAAATCGTCTTTCACATATGGCAATTTCTACATTGGGTTTGGACTATTCGTTTCCGCACTATTCATTTTGGAGGCATTTCTGGCGTGGTATTGCGGTCGGTTAGTATCGCAGTACTCGGCCGGAGCGATAACACTCGGCTGGTGCCTCTTCGTCCTGCAACTTGTCTGCCTGGCGCTTTCATGGCGCTATTTCGGCGGAATCCAGATCGTCATGTCATTGCTGACTGTCGTGACTGTGTCTGTGGCGCTCTGGCTAACATATCGTTTTGCACGCTAAAGATCCTCCGGCACAGCCAGAGCCTTTTACTTGCGGGCCTCTCGAAAAGGAGACCACTGGCAAGTGGCCATAGCCGCGGTCTATGGCGCCATAGACAAGAAGTCTTGGACGGATTGGAAAAGCGGCGCTAACTTTTGGCACATGACGGCGGAAATTCGGGCCGTCGGAGGTGCCAATGATTCCGCAAAGAATACCCGAAAGCCACACCCAGAAGCCGGGCAGAAAGCCTTCCGAAGCGCTATCTGAAAAACATCGCTGCCGCTGGTGGCCGACGATTCTGATAGTTGCGTTGCCGCTTCTCTTCCCACTCGCCGCGCTTGCGCAGAGCGGCTCGCCCTTCGATACAGGGTTCACCGCGCTCCAGCTCCTTTTCACCGGGACGGTCGCCAGGGTGGCGAGCCTGATCGCCATTGTGATCGGCGGTTATCAGTTCGCGCATGGCGAGCCGGGCGCGAAAAAGGCCCTGGCCGGCGTGGCCGCCGGGACCGGCATCGCCGTGCTCGCTGTCAACGTCCTGAGCTGGCTCTGGGGAATCTGAATTTTCCCGGCCACAACTGTCGCCATTCAAGTTTCTACAAGTGTGAGGGGCATTCGATGCAGACACACACGCACAACCCGCGACGCAATCGGGTCTTCAAGAGCCTGCACAAGCCCCTCACGTATCTGGGAGTGGAACGGACGCTGTTCTACTTCGTCTGCGTGGGGGCGGTGGGCGCGTTCAACCTGTTCAACAGTCTGCTGGCCGGTTTGGCCGTGTTTCTGGGCGGCTACGCCTTCGGTCATTGGGTGACGGCGAGCGATCCGGCATTTCTGCGCATCCTCGCCAAGGCCGAGCGGTACAAGCCGCGGTACGACGCGGCCAAGCAGAGCACACCGCGCGTGGAGGTGGTCTGATGCTGCGCATCGACAAGGTCATCCAACCGTGGAAGGACGCCGCCGCGCTTTGCGACCACATCAACCTGTACGGTTTCTGGAACGAGACGGCCTTTCTGACCAAATCGGGCGACCTGGGCATGGTGCTGCGCGTGACCGGCGTGGACTACGAGAGCCTCGACCATGCGCAGCAGGAGTACGCGGTCAAGCGTCTGGAAGCGGCGCTCAAGTTGTTCGGCCCCGGCTTCCATGTCTATCAGTACCTGTTCAAAACGAATCGCCCACTGATTCCGTTTGCAGAGTATGACGACCCGATTGTACAGACCAGCCAGGAACGGCGGCGGCAGTTCTTTCAGGCCAAAGCGGACAGGCTCTTCGAGATCGAAATCTATTACTGCATTCTGATTCGTGGCTCGCGCTCAAAGACCGGAGTCGGCGCCGCACTGGCCCAGATGTTCCGCGACCCGGCGGGAGGCTTGAATGAGCTGAGGGCGCAGTTCGGCGGGCGCGGGATGAAACACCTGCTGCGGTCGCAGATCGAGCGCGATCTTGCCCGTCTCTCCAGCCAAGTGCAGGCATTCATGAAACAGCTCAGCGACCTGACGCCGATGGAGGTGCTCGATCAGGACGGCCAGTTTCGGTTCTTCCGCCGTCTGCTCAATTACGACGACTGGCGGATTGCCGGAAGGCCCCAGCACACGCAGTTCCTCGATTTTCAGGTGTGCCACTCTGACATTGAATCGGAGCGCGATCATCTGCGCGTGGGCGACCACTTTGTTCGCGTGCTGACGATGAAGGACGCTCCGGCGGAGACCCGCCCGCTCGCGCTCGATGCACTTTTGAAGATTCCGGCAAACTTCATGGCCTGCACGGAATGGACGCAGCTACCAGCGGACAAGGCGCGCAAGGAGGTCAACAAGCGCAGGCGGCATTTCAATATTGCGAAGACCGGCTTTGTCTCGCAGATGGGCAATGATGCGGCGAAGACCAATCCGCGCGACGTGCTGGTGGACGAGTCGAAGCAGGCCGACATCGAAAACCTGGGCGATTGCCTGCGCGCGCTGGGCGACGGACAGCATCTCGGCGAATTCTCGCTGACCATCGTGCTCTACGGCAAAGACCGTCTGGCTCTCGAACAAATTGCCGGTGAGTTCGCGGGCGTTTTCACCAATGCGGACGGCAGCCTGTTTGCCGAGACCTACAACCAGCTCAACGCTTACTTCGCCATCGTGCCCGGCAACTACGCCTTCAATCTTCGCAAGCTGTATCTCCTGAACACGAACTTCGCCGACCTGAGCTTCCTTTTCACGATCCTTCCCGGCGAGACGCGAAATGCGTACCTCGACGCCGAATATCTGGCCGTGCTCGAAACCGACAACGATACGCCCTACTACCTGAATCTGCACTGCGGCGAGGTCGGACACACGCTGATTCTTGGAATG
The DNA here is from genome assembly GCA_021826695.1 of Acidobacteriota bacterium. GTDB lineage: Bacteria > Acidobacteriota > Terriglobia > Terriglobales > Acidobacteriaceae > JAKAAZ01. The sequence goes on from JAKAYS010000156.1 coordinate 7,054, forward strand.
ACCGGCTCGGGCAAGACGTTCCTGTCCGTGTTTCTTGTGCAAAGCGCGCAGAAGTATCAGCCGCAGACGTACATTTTCGACATCGGCGGCAGCTATGAATCAGTGACGCGCATCTTTGGCGGAACGTACTTGAACGTCGGGCGCGAGTCGCGCGACTTCACCATCAACCCCTTCTCGCTGCCGCAGACGGCGGAGAACCTGCAATTCCTCTTCAGCTTCTTCCGCGTGCTCATTGAGGGCCGCGCCCAGCATTATCGGATGGACTTCAAGGAAGAGCAGAAGCTCTGGAATGCGATCGAGCGCGTGTACATGCTGGAGGCGGGCCAGCGCACGGTGTCGAATCTGGCCAGCATCATCGGCGAAATGAAGGACCGGCTGCACCGCTGGACGCGCGTGGGCCAGTACGGGTTTCTGTTCGATAACGCCGAAGACACGCTCACGTTCGCTCCCTTCCAAACCTTCAACTTCAAAGGCTGGAGCGACGCGCCCGAGGCGCTGGAGCCGCTGCTGTTCTACGTGCTGCATAGGGCCAGCAACGAGATCGCCGATCCCGGCAAGCTGGCAACGTTCAAAATGTTTCTGCTGGACGAGGCTTGGCTCTTCTTTCGCAACGAGACCATTCGCAATTATGTGGTGCAGGCGCAGAAGACCTGGCGCAAGCATCGCGCGGCGATGGTGCTGGCCACGCAGTCGCTCAAGGAGTTGCAGGAATCGGGACTGCTGCCGGTGGTGACGGAGTGCTGCCCGACGAAGGTCTTCCTGGCGAATCCGGAGATGGACCGCGCGGTCTATGCCGAAGCGTTTCATCTGAACGACACGGAATTGGATCTGATCGCCGGACTCGTGCCGCCGGGGCAGATGCTCATTCGCAAGGCGCAAAGCTCGAAGAGGGTGCGGTTGAACGTGGATCCCGTCTCATATTGGATCGCGGTCAACAGCGCCCACGAAAACCTGAAGAAGTGGAAACACTTCGACCAGTATGGCTTCGCCGAAGGTCTGCGCCGCCTGTCCGAGGAGCCGCTACCCAATACCGTTCAATCTCGTCCGAAGGGAGTTGCCGCATGAAACGCATCTTGATTCCACTTGCTTTCCTCACCCTGGTTCCTTGCGCTGTCGCGTCGGCACAAGATGCCTCCGCCCGCACCGTGCAGTATCACTCGCAGGACATCGTGCCGATCCATGCGAAGTTGAAGTACACCACGCTGATTGAGCTTCCGGCGACGGAAAAGATCATGGAAGCCGCGACCGGCGACAAGGATTTTTGGGTGGTCGATGTCGTCGGCAACTTCTGCTTCGTGCATCCGGCCAAGACTGGAATCTCCTCCAACCTGAACCTCATCACCGACAAGGGAGATC
>JAKAYS010000157.1 GCA_021826695.1 Acidobacteriota bacterium
CGGCACGCGGTCGATGTAAACAACGATGTTCTCCGGGGAAGGCATTCCTTGCGCTGTGACCTTTCCTTTCACATCTCCTGCCCAGGCGAAACTTGCGAGATATCCCAGGGTAAGTAAAACGATGGCCGATACAATAGTCCTCTTAGACTTAGTCATTTTCATATCTCCTACTTGAAGTAGTTGGGTTGGTTTAGTCGGTAGTTACAGTCTCTACATGTGCATTCCGATCTTGCGTAGAATGTCTTGGAACACTGTGCCATGCCGACTCCTGTTTCAGTACCAACACTGGACATGGAGATTCGCATAGGACCCGGTATGCCGTCCCTGGAATAAAGCGGGCATCAAACGCATAGTGCGCGGAAGCTCCAAGAATCATCATGTCCGCCGCATGCTGTTTCGCATAGGCAAGAATCGATTCCGTCGGCTGACCGTACACCACTTCGCACACCGGCCTGGATTTGCCGACGCGCCTTACCGCTGCCAGGTCCTCAAGCATCCTGTTGACATTTGCACGAACTGGGCCTGTCGTGGGATGCGCTGAGACGACGTTTGGAAGCACATGGAGCAGTGTTATGTCCGCGCCATGAACTTCAGCCACGCTCAGGGCAAATTCCGCCATCCGTCGAGAATCGTGGTCCAGGGAAGCGGCAAACACGATCCGCATATGTCGCCTGACTGAGGTTTCCCCTGGTACTACTTTCGGTCCCGCAGAGAGTACAGGGATATCCATGTGGTGAAAGAGGGATTCGGCGATCGACCCAAGAATATGGAGATGGAATTTCGCTTTTCCATGGGAGCCTGCGATCAAGCGATCTGCTTTCCATTCACCGGAGAGTTTTATTATTTCCGTGACTGTGTCGCCCGCGACCAAGTGAGAAGAGCTTCGGATCCCGGCAGCTTGCGTTTCAGCGACCGCTTTTTCCAGCTTCGTTTCCGCCGATTTCCGCGTCCGCGCCGGATCGCAATTTACCATCAAAACGGGATCGATGAGAGAAGCATTCGGATTCGGCAATACATGCACAATCCGCAGTTCTGCTTTGTAAGCCAGTGCCTGCTGCTTTGCGACCGGAAGCATGAACCCTAAGTCTGTGAGGTCTGTGGCCAGAAGAATGCGGCGTGGGCTGGCCCATCTCCGGAGCTGACTCGTGGACATAGGAAACCTCCTGAATGTACACATTGTCGAGCCAGGAGATATTTCTGGATGTATTGACTAACATATATCTCTGTGATTTCTATCACGCCGAAGTTTCGGCAGGGTGTGCTCCGCGCGGCGTGAGCGCTTGGTTCGCATTGGGTGGGAAATTTCCTGCCGCCGCCGTTGGTCCGCTTCCTGTCAGATGAGCAACTCTAAAACATCCTTGCGAAGTATGGTAATGCTGGCCCCATGGATCGCAATGATCTCTTTATGCTTCATTTCATTCAATATCCGTGTGACAGACTCACGTGTTGTTCCCAGCATGCTGGCGAGTTCTTCATGTGTGAGCGACAGGGTAAAGCACAGCTTTGGATCCTTCTGCTCAGCCGCCATTTCAAGCAATAAGCTGGCAATTCGTCCAGAGATTGAAGCAGAGAGAACAAGTCGGGCCGCAGCACTCAGTGCATCGCGATATTTCCTGTTGAGCATCCTCGCCGCGTGCATACTACCTTCGATATGGTGCTCGATAAAATGAAGGAGGTCCTTGCTCTGGAAGGATTTCACCTGCACCGGATCGAGTGCCTGCGCGGTAGTTGAGTAAGACATGTCTGAGATGGCTGCGCTTAACCCAAGCACATCTCCCGGCTTGGCGATTCTCATAAGGAGTGTCTTCCCATCCTTCGAGGAGGCTGTCAGCTTTACGTGGCCCTTACACAGGACGTACACGCCGCGCGCGGGTTGCGCCTCGAAAAATAGGGTACCGCCGGGCGGAACCATCATGTGCATCCCGAGAGCGTCGAACTCGACCAGGGCCTGTGGAGACAAATTGCAGAACCAGTCCTCATGCCTGTCCGTGCATGTAGTGCAATTTTCCATGTGCATTTTGTTGGAGCATTGGTCGGCCATATCTCCTCCAGGCATTGCGGGCAACTTATACTATCAAAATCAGGAGAAGAGAGTCGTGAAACTTCCTGCCAGGCTCCCATCTCCCATCTCTCATAATCAGGCGGGTGCGCTCTTATGGTTTGCATGGTGTCCTACCTGCGTGGGGTGCGGAGCTTGGATGTCGCGCAGGACCATGGCCGGACAGCGAGACATGCGTAAGACCTTCGCCATAATTCCAGACGGCAGGTGGGTGAGCAACTCGCCGCTGCGATGGACACTCATCACGAGCAGGTCTGCTTGCGTGTCCTCCACCATGCGGATGATTTCTTTCGCGGGTTCCCCATAGCGGATCAGACATTGCGGTTTTACTGTCAGCCAGGCCTCGCGGCCCATCATCTTTTCTATGGCCTCGAACTGATCTTCAGAGGGATACTGGATGCCTTCTTCTCTCACAGTGAAAATAGTCAGGCGCGCCTGATGACCGGAAGCAATGTTGCCAGCCAGGCGTGCAGCCTCGGTCACTCCTGCTGCCGTGTCGCACGCCAGCATCAGATGTTTCCAGGGAATGTTTTTTTTCGCCATCGCTGCGGCCTGGGGCCCCACCACGATGACCGGACGGTCCGACTTGCGGATTACCGCCTCTGCGACCGACCCCAATAGAAGGCGCGCCATCCCACTGAGTCCTTGGGTGCCGACGACAATATAGGCGGCGTTCAGTTCGTCCGCGAGCTGGATCAGTTGGTGCGCCGCAGCGCCCATGACAAGGGCGCTCTCAATTTTTAGGCCACTGCCCCGCAGTTTTTTTTCTGCGGCATTCACTTGGTTCTCGAGTTCCTGTTTCTGGATTTGCAGCAAAGCGAAGGAGTCATCTGGAAGGATCGGCATGGCATAAATCAAATGTAAAGATTTCGATTCTTCCAGGGCCAACTCCGCCGCATAGTCTACGACGGACCAGGATAGCTGAGAAAAATCTGTCCCGACCACGATAGGGCCTTGCATGAATGTTGATCCTATATTCATAGATTGATCCCCCTTCCCAACAGGAAATCATAGGAGGGTGTGGACCGGTAGCCTGTGATAAGACCTACAGCGGTACGTGCTGCCGATCACATGCGTCGAGCAAGGCGGTTCCAGGACAGTGCGGACTAAGCCTCCCTTCGGTCGCCGTGCCAATCGACGAGCGCTCCGTAGTGACGACCGTCACAGGAGAATCTCTGCAACACAGTATCCTTAATATTGGGAGTGAAGGAAAGGCGGTCCGGGCCAGACTTAAACAAGTACGTCCCATGAAATTGAACACAGCAAACGTGAAAGATGGCACGAATGTCTATGGGAAATAATCCTCCTGTTTGTCGCTTCGATGTACTTGTGGAACGCGCCATGCAACTCCCTGCTATTCCGGTCGCAGTTTGCTATCCATTGACAAGGGTCGCATTGGAAGGCGCCCTGGAGTCCGCAACTTGCGGCTTGATTCGCCCGATCCTGGTTGGACCGAGAGGCAGAATCGAACATATGGCCAAGACGGAAGCGCTCAATATCGAACTGTGCGAGAGTGTCGATGTCGCCGATGAAATGGAGGCAGCAAGGGTCTCCGTCGAGTTGTGTCGTTCCGGTCATGCAGACGCATTGATGAAAGGCAGCCTACACACGGATGTTTTCATGCGTCCCGTGCTGGCCAGGGAAACTGGGCTTCGCACCGCGCGTAGAGTCAGCCATATCTTTGTCATGGAAACGCCATCCTATTCTCGTATCCTGCTGATCACAGATGCTGCGATCAACATCCTGCCGAGCCTGGAAGACAAAGTCGATATTGTGCAGAACGCGATCGATCTTGCCCACGTTCTCGGAGTGCCGGAACCCAAAGTAGCGGTCCTTTCGGCGGTGGAAACGGTCCACTCCAACATCGTCTCCACCCTGCATGCCGCAGCCCTTTGTAAAATGGCGGAGCGGGGCCAGATCAAGGGCGGCGTCCTGGATGGCCCGCTCGCATTCGATACCGCCGTCAGCCCGGAAGCGATCCGGATCAAGCATTTGATTTCTTCGGTTGCGGGGCAAGCGGACATCGTCGTAGTCCCCGATCTTGAGTCCGGCAACATGCTGGCGAAGCAACTGGAATATCTTGGCGGCGCGAGTCTGGCTGGAATTGTCACCGGGGCCTCCGTCCCCATCATTCTTACCAGCCGCGCGGATTCGGCCAAGACGCGCATGACGTCCGCTGCCATCGCTCTGCTGATGCATTTGAGCGAGGTGAAGATGTCCTGCTAGCCATCATCGGAGAACCGCTTCGTTCACTTACCGGCAATGGTCCCGATTCAGTAGTAAGGCAGGAATCTTCACGACTCGTTTGGGGAACCATCGCTGACTTTCATGCGTCGCATCTCGCCCATGAGATGCGTGCCCGGTGCGACTGTATTGAATACGGTGCCGTATTTCTTCACATTTTCGTGCAGCAATTGTAGGTGGTGGTTCGATTCATCGGTGTCCACAAGAATCTCATAATGAATCGACCCCATCTTGGGAGGCACGTCTTGCCGCACGCCTTCCACATGCACTTCAACACTCCGAAAAGAGAAATTCAGTATAGGTTATGACCCGTTCGATGCCTTTGATCATGCCGGCCGACAATGCGGCCAGCAGAAGTTCTGCTGGATTGAACGCATCCGGATTGCCGACCAAATCTGTATCGAGTGCAATCTCGGCATTCTTACAGCATGAGATGCTGCTGTGTGCATCAGTCCGTTTGGATTGGACATGGAAGGTCATCTTCCGGTCGCTTCTGACTTTGCGTGCTGGCATGTTATGTGGATTTCGATGCCAATTGAGTTGTTTGCGCGGCTTCGCTTTGGGTGGTGCCAGTTCGCTGAGTGTTCTCACCGAGGTTTCCAGCAGGTAGGGCAACTGACATGGCAGGATGAGGCGTCTCGCGTTCTAAGCCAGCATAATCGACGGTGGCCTCCAAAAATCCTGGTGGGGGCCGATTGATAAAGATGCGCCGCACCAGCCCATGCTCTGGTTCCGACCCATGCTGAGAATGCTGGGTATTTATCGGTACTACGCCAGACAACCGAATACCAAGTTCGGCGGGTGGCCCATTCAAGCTGCTCGTTGGCTTGAGTGGGATTAAGCCCGTGTCGGCTACCCAAATGCATTCGACAGCGGCGCATGAAGCCATTCATACCCAATAATAACCAATTAGGTTATTATTGGGTATGGAAAAACGTACGCCTCACTGTCCGCTTTCCATCGTCGAGACGCTGATCCAGCAAGGCAAGGTTCGTTCCACCCTTTCGGCGCTTACAGGTGGAGCGGCGTTGGGTTTTGACTTCGATGGAATGGTGGCGGTGGTATTGGCCCTGACTCCGGAGGATTTTTATAAGTCCATGACGACCTATGCCGATGACGAAGTGTGGCAGGACGTTTATCGCCCCACCACGAACGCCGGTGAGGTCTACCTGAAATTGACCGTCATTGAAAACGTGCTGATTGTGTCGTTCAAGGAGCTATGAAGATGAAATGTCCAATTTGCGCTGAAGCGGAACTGGTGCACGATACTCGCGACATTCCCTACACATACAAGGGCGAGATGACGACCATTCCCGCAGTGACGGGCGATTTCTGCCTGGCCTGCGGCGAGGCCGTTCTCGACGCGGCAGAATCGGCGCGTACCAGTGCGTCGATGCTGGACTTCAATAAGCAAGTCAACGCGTCGATTGTCGATCCTGAATTCATCATCGGCGTTCGCAAAAAACTGGCGCTCGATCAGCGGGAAGCCGCTGAGATATTTGGCGGCGGAGTCAATGCGTTTTCGCGTTACGAAAACGGGAAAACCAAACCGCCGCTGGCACTGGTGAAGCTACTGAAGGTGCTGGAACGGCATCCCGATTTGCTCTCCGAAATTAGAACCTAAGCGAGCTTAGCTTTGTACTTTCCCGTGGGTTTGCTCAGGCTGCCCTGCACTTCAACGGACTCGCAGCCCTGTGGGAGGGGATTCATGACAAGGCATAAGGTCGCCACTACGGATGCGGAAATAGATCGGGCCATCGAGCTAGCAAAGGGCCTGCAAAATGAGCCACGCGTAACAGCGGTGGAGTACAGGCCTGGGCCAGGGTTGGACCTGCTCGTTCTCAAGTTGAACGACGGCCACCGGCTCCTGGTCCCACGAGAAGACCTGCAAGGGCTGCAATCCGCGACGAAAGAACAGATCGCCCGCGTCGAAATTCTGGGAAACGGTACCGGACTCCATTGGCCCGCTCTCGATCTCGACCACTATGTACCCAGCCTGCTGCGGCATGTCTACGGAACCAAACGCTGGATGGCCGAGATTGGCCGCAGTGGAGGCTCCGCAAAGAGCGCCGCCAAACGAAAGGCATCGCGAAGCAATGGCCTCAAGGGCGGTCGTCCCCGTCAGAAAGAGTTAACTGCGGCGGGAAGCTAACAGTATCCCCTCATTTCGCAATCTGCGATGGAAAGCCCACGGAGGCTGTCGATTTCATGATGGCGGCGGGGTTGGTCTTCGCGTCATCGAACTTCACCACCAGCTCCTTCTTCGCGTACACGACGTTGACGGCGGTGACACCGGGTTGCTTCATCAGCGTCTTCTTGATCGTAATGGGGCAGGCTGGGCAGGTCATGCCGGGCACGTTCAGCGTGATCGACTTTGGCGCGGCCCACGCGGAACCGGCCAGTAACACTCCACATCCAATGACTGCGAACATGCGTTTCATCAGAAGCTCCTTCCAATTCATTTGAACTGCAATCAGTAGAAAAACCGCGCTACGTAAGGGAAGGCGAACGCAATGACAGCCAACCCACACACAAGGCCGAAAACAATCTTTTGGAAGCGCTGCAATTTTGGGTTGGCGCACGCACTGCCCGGCCCGCAGTCCGACGCTGGACGAAAAATGCGCCACCCTGCAAACGCCAGCGCCAGCAGTGTAAATGCCAGAAACCACGGACGGTAGCGTTCGAGCGCCGTCAAATTTCCAATCCAGGCGCCGCTGAAGCCCAGCAGCACCAGCAGAAGAGGGCCAAGGCAGCAGGCGCTGGCCAGGACCGCGGCAATTCCGCCCGCTGCCAGCGCTCCAAGTCCACTCTTTTGCGTGGCGATCATGCCGGTTCACCCTGGCCATTGGGATGAGAATCGGAAGCCTCCACCAGCGCTTTCCGAATCAACTCCACGGATGGAATCCCAGACCGGCGATCCGCGTCAATGTAGGTGCGGCAGCCGAACCCGACCTCTTGTGCATCGCGTGCATCCTTTTCAATGTCCAGTCCATCGACCCGGACCGAAGGCGAGCCGAGAAAACCCAGCGCCTGCGCCATGCTGGCGTCTCGCACCTCGATTTCCTCTACCACGTGCGTGACCCGCTCCGCGCTCAACGCCTGACGCACCTGCTCGACAGTTGGCTGATGATTGGGACATCCTTTGAAATACAAAACTTCGATCTTCATTGCCTCTCCCCATTTCCTTGCAGGCAACTCCCGCCACTTCAGAATAAGGCCTGAAGTACGCTCCAGAGGCAATTGTTGCGCGATCGAACATGGGTACAACGGTCCGCGGACGTCACTCGTCCTGTACGTACCTTCCGCGCCTCCGGTATACTTCACTGTTCATGCAGGTTTTCGTCATCATCCCCGCCGCCGGACTCGGCACACGCATGGCCCCGCCCGGCGCAGTCGGCCATGCTCCCAAGCAGTTTCTCGAACTGGGTGGCCAGCCGATTTTGGTGCGCGCGCTAAGCGCCTTTCTTCATGTGCCCAGCATCCAGCATATTTATGTTGCGGTCCGTCAAAGCGAAATCGAACGCGTGGAAGCGCAGTTGCGCGAACACGACGTGCTCACCCGCGTTACCGTCGTTGAAGGCGGCGACACGCGACAGGAGTCTGTGCGCAACGCGCTAAAAATACTGCCCGCAGCCGACGACGACATCGTACTGGTGCATGATGCGGTCCGTCCCATGATCGATCCCGCTACCATCGAGCGCACCATTGAAGCGGTCGTGCGGCACCAGGCGGCCATCGTCGCCGTGCCCGCGGTCGATACCATCAAGCAGGTGGAGCGCACCGCGGACGGCGCCATCATCACCTCTACCATCCCGCGCGAGCGCGTCGTGCTGGCCCAGACGCCGCAGGGCTTTCGCTGCCACATTCTGCGCCGCGCCGTCGAGGAGGCCGATGCCGATGGTTTTATCGGCACCGATGAAGCTTCCCTGGCCG
>JAKAYS010000158.1 GCA_021826695.1 Acidobacteriota bacterium
GTTTCTGTCGATTGCCTTGGGCGTCATGATCGTCTTCGGCCTGCTCGGAGGGTTGCTGTCGAGACTGGCCCATAAGGTAGGCCTGGGGGGCCTGGACAGGCTGCTGGGCGCGATTTTTGGACTGGTCCGTGGCTGCGTACTGGTCGTGGTTGCTATCATCGCCATTGCCGCCTTTATGCCACAGACCCACTGGTTGCGCGGTTCGAAGCTGGCCCCCTACTTTCTTTCGGCTGCGAATGAGTGCTCGGCTGGAGCGCCTTTGGAGTTACGCCTTAAGATTCAACAGGGAGTGGCGGCAATCGAACGTGCTCGGCCAACATGGATACAATTAAGCTTGCATCCGCACCCTGCGACACGTTAGAACATTCAGAACGGGCATTCCATACAGACCCGCGGAATGAACTTTTCCAAGCGGGAAATGCGCGGCAGAGCAATACAACTTGAACGGGTAAGCGAGGTAAGTGTGAAACGCGAATTGGACAATCTGGTTGTGCAGATGTATGCGAGCGGCATTACCTATGAAGAAGCTGTTCGCGAGTTCCGCCGCCGCTACATTCAGGAAGTCATGGCGCGCAACAAGGGCAACCAGTGCAAGGCAGCGCGCGAACTGGGAGTGCATCGCAATACACTCAGCCGCGTCATGACCGATCTGGAACTCGATCCGGCGCAGATCAAGCTGGGACTGAAGCGTCCGGCGCGTGGAGAGCACACTGTTCTTCCATCGGTGCAGATGGTACGCTCAAGATAGCGACCTTCCAGGCAGGCGGTTTCTTCGAGTGGCCAAGAAGCAACCCACACATGACATGCAACCAGACAGTCTTGAAATGGGCCCTGTTCAAAGGGACTTTCGGAAATCGCTTTTACAATTGGACTTCTTCGCGACAATATTCCTGAGGACCGCTCGTCCAACCCGCCACTTCCCAGTCCGCGCATGGCGGACATTCTTGAAACAAACCACAGCGTGCGTGGCTGCAATCTCCATCGGATTTTTCACCTGTACTCCGCAGGCCATTGCCCAGCAGGATCCCCAATCCACGACAACGCTGCCCGGCAGCAAGGGCGTTTCAGTACAACTGACCGCTGAGAACCAATCTGCTCCAACACCTAAACGGCCTGTTCCCAGCGCAAAGCAAAGCGCCGAGGCCCGAGTTTTTTTTCGTAAAGGGACAGAGGCGCTACGGGACAAAAATTCTGCCAAAGCGATCGAGTTGTTTGGCAAGGCGCATAAGCTTGATCCGGACAACGCACCCTATCTTGCCGCTTACGACATCGCGCAACAGCAATTGATCAAAAAGATGCTTTTGGAGGCTTCGTCAGATCAGAAAGCCGGTAAAACAGACCACGCTGTCAGTAAGTTGCAAGAGGCGCTCAAGATTGATCCGGACAATCCTTACGTGGCGGAACACCTTCAGAGCTTCAATACACCGCAAGTTCCCGCTGTTGTGGAGACCGCTCCTATGCCATCGTTTTCCGGTGGTGTCATTGAGCTTAATCCGACCCCAAATCGCGCAACTTTTCACCTGCACGCCGACGAGCAGAAGATCATCCAGCATGTATTTCAGGCTTACGGCGTGACGGCGATCTTCGATGACTCTGTCCCAACCAAGGACATTCGGCTGGATCTCAGCAATGTTCCTTTCGATGTCGCCTCGGATGCCGTGCAGTTGTCAACCGATACGTTCCTGGTGCCGCTCGATCCGCAACGCGTGCTGGTAGCGAAAAACACCAAAGAGAATCGCCTGAAGTTCGAGCGCCTTTTACTGGAAACCATTTATCTTCCGGGTTTGACGCCCAAGGAAATGGCCGACCCCGCCAACCTGGTCAAAACTTTATTTGATGTGAAGCAGGTTTCGGTCCGACCGAACAATGGAACACTCAGCATTCGCGCCCCGGAAGATACTTTGCAGGCCATCAACGCAACTATTTCGCGTCTTTTTATAGAAAAGCCGGAAGTCATGCTCGACGTTCGGGTCTATCAGATCAACGATTCTCGACTGGAGACGCTGGGCGTCACCTTCCCGCAGCAATTTACGGTCTTTAACGTCGAATCACAATTGAGCAGCATCATCAGTAGCAACCAAGCCACCATTACGCAGTTGATTTCGAGCGGCCTGGTCAATCCGGGCGACCTTGCAGCCATTGCAGCTTTACTCGTTGGCCTGGGGCTGGCCAACGGATCTGTCCTGAATCAGCCATTTGCACTGTTTGGCAATGGGCTTACACTCAGCGGCTTGCAGTTCGGGACCACGACAGCAAATGCCACACTGAGCATTGCAAACACCCGCGAGCTGGACCACATACAACTCCGCGCGGAAGATTCGCAGGAGGAGACATTCAAGCTCGGGTCACGCTATCCTGTCATCACGCAAAGTTATTCCGCAGGGACACAAACGCCCACTGCTTTTACCGGCGTCGCCAGTCTGCTGTCCGGTTCTACCGGAACTCAGCTCTCAGCGAACAACCCGTTGGCAACCGCGCCCACAGTGCAATATGAGGACCTGGGTCTCACCGTAAAAGCAAAAGCGACCATCCTGCACGACAATAATGTGGAGATGAATCTGCAAATTAAAATTGCCGCTCTGGCGGGCTCCACGGTAAACGGAATACCGGCAATCAACAATCGCTCGTTCACCACCTCCATCCAGGTGCATGATGGCGGAAGCGCTCTGGTCACCAGCACGGTGAGTCAATCGGAATCAAAGTCGCTGACCGGCATTCCAGGTTTGAGTGAGTTGCCAGGATTTGGCTGGACTGCCAGTCCCACTACGCAGGTTACAGTCGGCGACATTATGATTGTTATTACCCCACACGTGGTCAGCGAGACCCATAACCGAGTGCAATCTCCCATATACGTTCTGTCCCCTGCAAGCTAAAGTTTCTGAATTCTTCTGTAATCGATGTGCCTCCCTTATTGATTTAGACGTCCCCCCACTCCGCAGATAGATAAGCTCTGGAGCTTCGAGGATTCAATAGAAAAGCTCCGGAATGTACCAACAGAGCTTTGTCTACATCTAAGCAGGCATGGGCCCGGCACAGCGCAGTGGCAAGAAGCAGTCATTTGTATTCTTTATTACAAACCGTTCTACTGGAAGACGCAGCGGGAATGACCATCTTTGGCGCGAGCCAAAGAACAGAGCAAAGGGTGAGTCTATGATGGAGTTCCATATTTCGCGAGCTGCGCGAGATCGCTATGATGTCAGCGAAGTTTTATTCAACTTTGTCGGAAACGTAATTTTTGGGGACCTTGCTGCAAGCCGCGAGCTGGCGAATCGCATCAACGAAGTGCGTGGTACGTCAGACAATCCAGCAGAGGTCGTCAATCCTGGCGCTCTTTTTGCCATGGGATTGATTGACGAAGTGAGTCATGCTCTCATAGCGCATTATCGAAATCATGTCGATCCGAGCGTGATGACGGAAGCGCTCGCATGGTTTGGTTCCCGCATTGGGCACGATGATCTGGACGGACTGCTTCGCGCATTTGTGACAGAATTTCCAAATGTGTCCATCTATCGCAATCGGGAAACGGTTGACAAATGGCTGGAAGGTTCGACACAAGGAATTTCTCATCGCGAAATTGCCATGGAAGAACTGCTGATGCTGTGGCTGGCCAATCAGAACCTTGCGTTTCGGCCCTTTCTGGAGTTGTTTGACGATGCGCGACTGGCCAAAACCTCCGCCTATCCAACGGTCACCGCAGCGCTGGGAGACTACTTCGACACCAGGCCAAAATTCACCGCCAAGGCCGTAAGCCTGCTGCACATGCTGCGCGCTCCGATGCTGGCCGCGCCGGACTCTCTGACGGGCCAATTGAATTTCATCCGCGAAAACTGGAGCGAATATCTCGGCGAGAGTTTCCGCCGCATTTTGCTTGCGATGGACGTGCTCAAAGAAGAAGACATTGCCATCTGGATGCGTTTTCATCCACCTTCCGAGCAGCAGCGTCGTCGGCCTTTTCATCCCGATCCGCTGATTGGTCAGGCAGAAGTTCCCGTATATTCCAAAGGCGACCCTGAATACGAACGCTTCAGCCAGGACCAGGCATGGATGCCGACGGTCGTCATGATCGCGAAGAGCACGTATGTTTGGCTGGCACAACTTTCCCGACAATATGGGAGGCAAATTGAACGCCTCGACCAGATTCCGGACGAAGAGTTAGACCTGCTCGCCAGCCGTGGAATGAATGCGCTGTGGCTGATTGGCGTCTGGGAAAGAAGCTCTGCTTCGAAAACAATAAAGCGACTCTGCGGCCAGCCGGATGCTGTGGCGTCTGCGTATTCGCTTGCCAACTATGGCATCGCATACGACCTGGGAGGCGACGCAGCTTACGCGAACCTTCGAGACCGCGCCGCCGCGCGCGGAATTCGACTCGCCAGCGATATGGTCCCGAACCACATGGGCATCGATTCGAACTGGGTGATCGAGCATCCGGAGTGGTTTCTATCGCGGCCCGACTGCCCCTACCCGGCTTATCGCTTTGACGGTCCCGATCTTTCTCAGGACGGTCGCGTCGAAATCAAAATCGAAGATCATTATTACCAGCAGACGGATGCCGCCGTTGTATTTCGGCGGCGCGATAAATATACCGGACACATCGAGTACGTGTATCACGGAAATGATGGCACCAGCTTTCCCTGGAACGATACGGCGCAACTGAATTACCTCAGCGCGCACGTTCGAGAGCAGGTCATGCAGACCATCCTGCATGTAGCGCGACGGTTCCCCATCATTCGCTTCGATGCCGCCATGACGCTTGCCCGGCGGCACGTCCAGCGCCTATGGTTTCCCATTCCCGGCAGCGGTGGCGCTATTCCTTCGCGCGCGGAGTGCAGCATGACGCAGGCAGAGTTCGATGCCGCCATGCCGCATGAATTCTGGCGCGAAGTTGTGGACCGCGTTGCGGTCGAGGTCCCCGGCACACTGCTGTTGGCGGAAGCGTTCTGGCTGATGGAGGGTTACTTCGTCCGCACGCTTGGAATGCATCGCGTATACAACAGCGCCTTCATGATTATGCTGCGCGATGAAGACAATGCAAAGTACAGGTCTGTGCTGAAAAATACGATCGAGTTCGATCCGGACATTCTCAAGCGTTACGTCAACTTTATGAGCAATCCGGACGAGCGCACTGCCGTCGATCAGTTTGGTACCGGTGACAAATATTTTGGGGCCTGCACGATGATGGCAACTTTGCCTGGACTACCGATGTTCGGCCACGGACAGGTGGAAGCATTTACTGAACGATATGGCATGGAATACAAGCGGCCACGCCATGACGAGCACCCCAATCAGAACCTGGTCGCAAGGCATCAGCGCGAAATCGCGCCGTTGTTGAAGAACCGCAGCCTGTTCACCGACAGCAGCAACTTCCTGCTCTACGATTTTTGGAGAGAAGATGGCACGGTGGACGAAAATGTCTTCGCCTACTCCAATCGTCAGGGAGATCAGCGGGCCATCGTACTCTTTCACAACTGCTACGCGGAAACACGAGGCACGCTCCATCGCTCCACGGGTTATGCCGACAAAGCAAGCGGGACCGTCCGGCAGAGAAATCTCCACGAAGGTCTTCAGTTCCCTTCAAACGAAAAGACCTTTCTGGCTTATCAGGATGCAGCCACCGGTCTGCACTATCTTCGCCCTTCGACAGAGTTGACACATCACGGACTGACTGTAAATCTCCGCGCCTATCAATATGCAGTGCTGCAAAATTGGCGAGAACTTGTTGTGGATCAGGAGCATCGCTGGGACCAGCTCTGCGATTCTTTGCAGGGAGCAGGTGTTGGGGACTTAGATGAAGCGCTGGCCATGCTGAAGCTACGCCCCGTCCACAACGCTCTGCGCGCCGCACTGGATCCCAGCGTGATCCAGCAGGTAATTGCGCTTGCATCCCCGGTTGCGAAGATGGGACCTACCGTTCGCGCAATGAAGCCGAAGAAGCAGGTCGCAAAGCCACCTAAGACGGAGCAGTCGGCGGAAGACGTTCTCACTCTGTTCTGCAAACGCGGAGAGGTTTTTCTACAAGAAGCATTGTCTGGACATCTCTCCCTTCATGCAGAGATGTCAAAATCCGGACCTGTAGAAAATCTCAAGTTGCGCGATCCTGTTCGTCATCTTGCTGAAGCTCTTCTGCTGATTCCAGAGCCGGAAAAAATATTGCTTGCACCGGAACCAGTGCCGGCATCGGATACTCCTCTCGCGGAAGACCCAAAGCAAAACGCCATTGAGCTATGGGCCACAATGCTTAGCTGGTGTCTGGCCCGCGCGCTCATGGATTCTCTGCCACGTGTGCCATCAGAAGAAAATCCGCTCGACATTTTCGATCGACTGCGGTTGCGCGCAGCATTCGCGGAAATTTTTCAAGCGCTAGGGTTCGAGGCGGAAGAAAGATGGCGCGCCGCCGCGCGCATTCGTATTCTGCTGATGGCTGGGAGAGAGAAGCAAGTCGCTCCCACAAAATCAGCCATCGGTATATCGGCATCTCTATGGAAGAATCCTGACGTCGCATGGCTGACACAACTGCATCCGTCGAATGGGCACACGTACTTCCGCATGGAAAACTACGAGCAGCTTATTCGCTTGCTCCTGCTGCCGCATCTGGCAGGGCTAGCAAAGGCCAAACATATCGACAGCAAAGCTGTCCTCACGCTGGAGGGAGAAATCAAGAGCGCGATGGAGATTGCCGCCGCTGCTGGGTATGAACTGGACACTTTATTGCAGTCGACTTCTTCGATGCAGTCTGCGTTGGGAAAGTCCTCTAAGAAACCTGCGTCAGCAAAGAAGAATATCCGTAAGAGATAGCAACGCTTCCCAGAGGAACCAGACATCCGATCGAGGATTGGATTGTGAGAATGGAGTAGGATGGAATAGGATTAAATCCTGTCCAAACCTGGAGGTCTTCCATGCGCTCGACACAGCAACTCAGCATTACACTGCCCAACGAAATGGCCGATCTGATTCGTGCGAAGGTTTCCCGAGGCGAGTACGCCACGGAAAGCGAAGTCATCCGCGATGGTCTGCGAACCCTTCTTGCCCGCGACCGTGCCGTCGAAGACTGGTTGCGCGAAACCGTCGCACCCGCATACGACGCGCTGAAAGCCGACCCCTCTCGTGCCGTATCTGCAGAGCATGTGCGCTCTGCTCTATCGAACGCCCATAAGAAGGCGCTTGCAAAGAAGGGGTAATGCCCCACACCGTCGTCTTTACACCCGAGGCCGAAGCGCAGCTTGTTGAGCTGTATGCCTATATTGCAGCGGAAGCGTCCGCTGAGATCGCTGCGCGCTTCACCGACGGCATCGTGACGTACTGTGAGAGATTGAGTACCTTCCCCGCCCGTGGAAACCGGCGCGATGACATTCGTCCTGGCCTCCGCGTTACCAGCTATCGAAAGCGCGTTGCCATCGCCTTCCATGTGGACGAGGATCGGGTCAATATCATCGGGGTATTCTATGGCGGCCAGGACTATGAAGCGGCCCTGCTCGAAGAGGAATGAGACAACGCTATAGACAACGAGAACGGGCCGACCTTGGCCCTCTCTTGTTCTTTGCCCGTGGAACATGCCTTGCCGCTGGGATGCTCCCCGAAACATCAAAATGATGAGTGGGCGATTTCAGGATGCCATACACGAGAGCAATCTCCGCGAATAAGCGCGAGGCCAACAATCGAGTGAAGGAGATGGTGTTTGAGGCGGGAAGAAAGGCGCTTTCAGCACCCTCTCCAGCACCCTCAAAGAAGGTTCTTGATTTTGCCACTTGCCATAAACCATTTGTTTTCTTTAGGTTTTATGGCGGGGACGACGGGGCTCGAACCCGCGACCTCTGCCGTGACAGGGCAGCGCTCTAACCAACTGAGCTACGTCCCCAAACTGTGTTCAACCACTTGCGGTAAAGCGCTAAATGCCGTGACCGTTCCGTGATTGAATTGTAACAAACCATTCCGTGTTGCACCTATCGGTGGGAATGAGATTTTGGGCTACGATAGCGGCAAGATTGGAGCCTATGGGCAATCGTCTAAGAAAGCCAGAAAAGATGCTCCGGGTAGGTGTCCCCTATCAACTTGCGTGACTGTCGCGCAGGCTGCGAATCGTATCGTGGGACATGAGAATATGGACCTGCTGTTGTAGAAGCAGATCGCTGACAGTTCCAGGCAGAGTTTCCTTCAGAGCTTCCGCATACTTTTGTTTCGCTTCGTCCTCACCCTGCGATC
>JAKAYS010000014.1 GCA_021826695.1 Acidobacteriota bacterium
CGACGGCCACAATCAGAACCCCAAGCCCTTCATCTGGACCGCCAAAGCCACGGACATCCTGGAAAAGGTCACACGCGCTCGGGCGGTCCTGAATAAATGACCATCTGTGTGGCGGACTACACTAGCTGTGGCCGCAGGCGCGCTCAGCGGTGATCTTACTTCGCGGCGGCGCGAATGGCGTCGGCAATGGCGACGGCTTCGCGCGCGGCCCTTACATCATGGACGCGAATCAGATGCGCGCCTGCCAGCACGGCTGCGGTGACGGAGGCGAGCGTGGCGTTGTTGCGCTGCTCGGGCGGCGTATCCTGGCCGTGGATTTCTGCCAGCGTTCGACCTAGAAAAGATTTACGCGATGTGCCGGATAGGACCGGATAGCCAAGCGTATGCAGCGCGTCGAGGTGCGCAAGCAGAGGATAGTTTTCCTCGAAGGACTTGCCGAAACCGAAGCCGGGATCGAGCACCAGGCTGGCCCGTTGCACTCCTGCCTTGAGTGCTGCTTCCGCGCGTTCGCGCAGTTCGCGCAGCACCAGCGGGACGACTTCTTCTTGAGGAATAGGCGATTGCGTACGCCACTCATTCATGCGGCCACGGCTGTGCATCAGGATGACGCCGCATTGCAGCTCCGCGCAGGTGCGGGCCATCGCTTCGTCCCACTGGAAGCCGCTGACGTCATTGACGATCTCCACGCCTGCGGCGATGGCGGCGCGCGCGGTCGCGGCTTTGTAGGTGTCGATGGAAATCATCGCGCCGGGCCGTTCGCGCAGCACCGCTCCGAGGACAGGCAGCACGCGGTCGAGTTCCTGCTCCACGGAAACGGGCGGTCGCGTGCCGGGGCGCGTGGACTCGCCGCCAAGATCGAGAATGTCCGCGCCTTCGTCGAGCAGGCGCAAGGCGTGTTCGAGGGCCATTTCTGGCGAAAAAAATTGGCCGCCATCAGAAAATGAATCGGGCGTAATGTTTACCACGCCAACCAGCAACGTCCGCGCACCCAGGGCGAGCGAGCGTGTTCGTAACGACCAGTCGAAGCGGGGACGGGATGCGACAATCATGACCTGATTCTAAATACCCCTCCTACCCTTCGCGGTGGAACTGACGAAGGATGGGGCACCAGACCGTTTCGTGCAAGTACAGTCTGCGCGAGCATTACCGCTGAAATTTGTTACACTCGCGGCCAGTATGCGACCACGCCTCGGTGTCCTTTTCTCTCTGCTAATTTTGTTTTTTACTTTGCAAACAGCCTGGGGTGCGCCCAGGCATCGGCACGTGCCTTCCACACATAGCACGGAGAGGTTCACGCGCCAGATTGATGCCTTGCTGAGTGCGCCGGTGGCGGCGCAGGCCCACTGGGGCATTTCATTCACGACGCTCGACGGCCGCGTTCTTTACGAGAAGAATGATGCCCAATTGTTCGCTCCGGCTTCCAATACAAAGGTGCTGACGACAAGCACGGCGCTCGCCCTGCTTGGGCCGAACGCGACCATTGAAACACGGGTAATTGCCACACGCGCGCCGGATGCGAACGGAGTGGTGCATGGCGATGTGACGCTGGTCGGCGCTGGCGATGCCAGCATGTCCGGGCGGGCCTATCCCTATGCGGGACACACCGACCGGCCCAACCCGCCGCTAGGCGCGCTGATGGCGTTGGCAGATCAACTCCAGCAGCGTGGAGTGCGGCGCGTGGAAGGCAACATCGTCGGCGATGACACGGCGTTTCCCTTCGAGCCTTATGGCTCCGGCTGGGCATGGGATGACCTGGAGTGGAGTTGGGGCGCGCCGGTTTCCGCGCTTACGGTGAATGACAATGTGGTCTATCTGGCGGTGATGCCCGGCGCGCAACCGGGCGATCCTGTTACGTTTGCATGGAACCCCGAGGAGGCGAGCTCCTACTACGCGGTGGACAACTCAGCCCGCACCTCGGCAGGAGGCTCGGAAGCATCGCTCGGGCTGGATCGACGACCTGGCTCGCGCGAAATTCGTATCTTTGGCACGCTGCCTGTGGGTGGAGACACGAAGCATCTGGCGTTGGCGATTCAGGATCCGGCGGAGTTCGCCGCGATGGCATTTCGGCAGATGCTACAGGCGCGCGGCATCACCGTCACGGGAAATGCGGTCGCCCACCATCGCCCCTCGCAGGACACTTCCATTTACGAAGAGAGCGTGCTGCGGCCGCTGGCGCTGCCAGTTTCTAACGACGCGCCTGACGGGATGAAACTTGCAACACCATTGCCGCCGGGGAGTGTGGTGCTGGCCTCGCGAACTTCCGTTCCATTGCTCGAAGACATCACGGTGACGAACAAGGTCAGCCAGAATTTACACGCGGAGATTCTGCTGCGTTTATTGGGCCAGCATTACGGCGCGGACGGATCCATCGTGGAAGGCGCGCGCGTAGTGCGGGCGCAAATGCTGCGCGCGGGCATCGATCCGCAGGATTTCTTTTTCTATGACGGCTCGGGTCTTTCGCCCGAGGACCGAGTGACGCCGCGAGCCATGACCGCGCTGTTGCGCTACATTGCGGAGCAGCCCTGGGGGGCGCAGTTTCGCGGGACGCTGCCAATCGGCGGCGTGGATGGAACATTGTCGGACCGCTTTCTGCATGGTCCTCTACGCGAGCACGTCTTTGCCAAATCCGGCACGCTGGATGAGGTAACTTCGCTGAGTGGATATATGGTGGCGAAGAGCGGACGCACGCTTGTGTTTTCCATTTTGTGCAATGGCCACATGCCGGCGGCCAAAGGCATTGCGAAAACCATGGATGGCGTGATCGCCGCCGTGGCAGCGTCGGAATAGAATGTACGCAATGAATCCAGGCCGAGAGGCTGAGCATCTTGTACCGCAAACGTAATTTCACGGAGGTCGCCATGTCTGAAAGAAAACCGCAAACTTACGCCAACCACACCCGCTTCGATCCGGTGTTTCATTACTTCCTTGCCCCAGTCCTGCTGATTACCGTAATTCTGTCCTTCATTCATCTGGTGAAGCATCCTGGGATTGCGAGCTTGTGGCATGTTCTGCTGGCGGTTGCGTTGCTGCTGATCGCGGGCAAAGCGCGCGCGTACGCGCTCAAGGCGCAGGACCGCGTGATTCGCCTGGAAGAGCGGATGCGTTTGGCGACGCTGCTGCCGGAGCCGCTGCGCACTCGCATCGGCGAGCTGACGGAGCGCCAGTTGATCGCCTTGCGCTTCGCCTCCGACGCCGAAATACCTGCGCTGGTCGAGCGGACGCTCAAGGAAAATCTGACGCAGAAGCGGATCAAGCAGGCAATCCAAAACTGGCGTCCGGATTATTTCCGGGTCTGACGCGCACGGCCTGAAGGAATTTCTTTCTCCCACCCTTCGATCGCCGCGGCGACCGAAGGATGGAGCACCGGCACGCGACGACCCATGAAGGAAGAGAAATTTGATTCGAGTGAATTCAGTTTTATTGTTTATGGGTGCGGTTGTAATGTTGCTGGTAGGGTGCCATCCTATGCCGCCATCCAAGCCTCTTAGCGAGCTAACGCCTGCCGAAATGCGGGGGTATGCCGTCTTCCAGTCCCATTGCGCTGCTTGCCACTATGCCAATCGCGAACAGTCGCTGCACGGGCCGGGCTTGCAGGGGATGTTCAAGAAGCCATATCTACCCAGCGGCGCACCGGCGAACGACGACCGGGTGACGGCCACCATCCTGCACGGCCGCAACATGATGCCAGCCTTTGGCGGCGACTTGGACGACCAGCAAATGCAGGACTTGTTAGCCTATCTGCATACCTTATGAATCAGCCTGTTAAAAACGAAGCAAAAAAATCGCAGCCCGATTCTGCGGCAAAACTGCCCGGTGTGGCCGCCATCTCACTCTGGCTGTTGCTCGAAGCGCTGATCGGAGTTGCGGGCGTTTTTACCCATCACTTTGCCAGTCACGCATCGCGCCTGGCCGTGCTTGCGGTCGCCACGCTGTTGGCAGTGGCCAGTCTCGGCTTGATGCGACTGCAGCGATGGGGATGGGCGCTGGCGCTGGCGGCGGCGTTCCTTACCAGTAGCTACGGCATCTATATAATTTTGCGCTTCCACCAATCCAACTACTGGGTGATGACGTTGGTGAACTTCGTCTTCTTCTTCTATCTGGTGCGCCCGGAGATTTTAAGACGGTTGCGGTGAGAGTGCTGAAGAGTGGATATGGATCGCAGACAGGAACAGCGACTGCTCTTCGCCAATCTAATAACCGCCAACGCCGGCATCCCTGCTGGCAGCGAAATCGCGGCTGCGTTTGCGTCTACTCCTCGAGAAAATTTCTTAGGGCCGCCTCCGTGGAAAATATTTGCCAGGTCAGGCTATGTCGAGACGAACTCGGACGATCCAGCGGTCCTGTATCAGGATGTCGTGGTTTCTCTCGGCTTCGATCGACATCTCAACAATGGGCAGCCGACCTTGCACGCAATTTGTCTCGCTGCGCTAGCTCCAAAAAAAGGCGAACGAGTGGTCCACGTGGGAGCGGGGACCGGCTACTACACAGCTCTGTTGGCAAAGTTGGTAGGGGACACGGGGACGATCGATGCGTATGAGATCGAACCGGAGCTTGCGCGGCGTGCCCGCAACAACCTTGCGGAGTTTCCCCAGGTCACAGTGCATGCCTGTTCCGGAGCGGAAGGGCCGCTTCCTATGTGTGATGTGCTTTACGTGAATGCTGGCGCAACTGCGCCGCTCCTGGTTTGGCTTGATGCTCTGCGCTTGAACGGGCGACTCCTGTTTCCCTTGGAGCCTGCAATGGAGCCTGGAGCGATGCTATTGATTACCCGGCAAGCAGAGGAAGCTTTCTCAGCGCGCTTTCTGGTGCAAGCACAATTTGTTCCCTGCATCGGCGCACAGGACGAGAAGATGACGCATCGGCTTGCTCAAGCGTTTCGTAACGGCAACTGGAGCAAGGTCAAGTCGCTGCATCGCAATGATGCGCCGGACGACAGTTGTTGGTGCTCCGGACCGGGCTGGTGGCTTTCAATGAATTGAATTGCAAGCCATCGAGCCGTTAAAGCTGATTTAGGGCAGAAGCACGCTTAAAATCTAGAAATATAGTGTCACCTTTCACTTCATCCATGCCGTTTGGCTACGGCTTATCTCTCATCGTGCGTTTTCACGAACCCACTACTGGGCAATGACACTGGTGAACTTCGTGTTCTTCTTCTACCTGATTCGCCCGGAGATCCTGCGGCGCCTGCGATAGAAAAAAATAGCGTTAAAGCGTCCGTGGCGGGAGGCTCGCGAGATGCTGGCTACGCATGCTTCTTCATCTCTGACGCCAATTCTTCTGCGAACGATTCGGCATCGGATTCCTTGACGAAATCCTTTTTCACGGGCATCTTGTTCAAAATATTTTCCGCCTTCACGGCTGCGGGCTTTAATCGTTCATCCTTCGGCTCTCCAATCAATAAATGGATACGAAAAGGCTCAGCACTGTCGTTCAAATTCGAGGCGCGACCAAGCCATTTGTTTGCCTTGTCCAATATGGACGCAGCCTCCACCATGTCAAAAGACACCGGCTCATAGACATGCCAAATCTCGTTCTTCCATGACCGCTGGAATTCATAGTCGTAATCTGGAGCAACAATTCGCTTGGGCTTCAGATTTGGAAGTACGTGAACCCGATCCAATGGGCCTCGGAAAACCCGCCAAACTTCATCGTCGGATCGTCTCGATAGTTCGCCAGCGTCCAAATATTTTTCAACATAGCGTTGGTACAAGTCCTGTAAAGTTTGATCGAGATTTGAGCTCAGTCCAACACCAGCTTTAGAAAATTGGATGGAGCTATCATCTCGCGGCAGGACTTTAGCGAGAATTTGTTCGATGCTCCGGTTCGGTTCAAAAGGCAATGAGGATGAATACTCTCTGCCTGCCGATCGGATGCTGTCCTGAATGTGCTGAGACAACTGCCGGAAGCCGACGCCGTCGATTTTGCAGAATGTCTCACTAATACGACCGTATTTGGTCGTGCATATCGCATTGAGATATTCGGCCTCTGCGGAAAATACAGCTACGCCGATATTGAGAAACTCCTGCGTAACTGCGTCGTGAATATAACGCAAAACGCTGAAACTGTATGGGACGCTCATGCTAAGAACCTCCGAATCTCTTCGTCAAAATCCAAGGCGTGATCCCGAATCGAGCGAATGTGCTGCGAAATCATTGGCACAGTATCATTGTTCCACTCCTGGGGCACGTCCGTCATTATCGATTCAAGCAGCGTATCCGACAGGGTACTCAAGTTTTGGATAAAACCATCCAGATCAATGGGTTTCGATTTCAATTTTCGGTAAAAGACGTGCTCTTGCAAATACGCCTCCCGTTCGAGCTTCCAAGGCGTGGTGGAAGGAAAAATGGTTCGGAGAAATGAAAATGCCATCTCGTGATCAAAGATCAAGATGCTGTTCCCATTGACAAACAAGTTCGGATTATCGAAGCGACGATCTGGATTTTGTACGAGTGCATCAAACGCAAAGATATCGACAGCGGTTTGCCAGATTGCGTCGGGTATGTGCTTATCTACCGGCCAAACGCTGTATCCACTCACTAACTTGGTTCCAAAATTCAAGCCGATGCTGCCGAGGATGTAAGTTTTATTGGACGGCTCGATTCCAGAAATTAGTTCTGCCAGATTTTTCTCAATGCGGATCAATGCCGGTTGGGGCGATGCGATTCTGAAATGTTCAGCCAATTCTGCTGCCAAGAGTTCACGTAACAGTCCTGATTCACGATCCTCAATTCCACCCCGCAGCTTGACAACATATTCCCCTGCATCTGCCCCCGACGAATCTTCGCAAGCAAAAATTGCCGGTTTCGTTTTGCCGCTGTCCATAAAACGTGCGAACCGTACGGCAGTCAAAATAGCGGCCATCAATTACTCCGGCAGATGCGGTCGTAACACGGTAAAACTTTTGGATCGAAGTATATAACGGTTCTTCGCTCATCGGCTTCAGTTTCACCAAATGTAGTGTAAAACTGCTGGCGACCTCGCTCCGGCTACAATAGAAAGTTCGCCATGGCCACAGATCCTGTACTGATCCAGATCGATGTTGCGCCCAAGCTGCCCCAGCCGAAGCCGGACTGGTTGAAGGCGCGCGCGCCGATGGGCGAGACGTTCCATGACCTGAAAAAGCTGGCGCGCAGCCTGAATCTGCACACCGTCTGCGAGTCCGCGCATTGCCCCAACATTGGCGAATGCTGGAACCACAAGACGGCGACCTTCATGATGCTGGGCAACCTGTGTACGCGGCGCTGCGGCTTCTGCGCGGTGCCCAAGGGTCGTCCGGAGCCGATCGATTTCGACGAGCCTCGCCGCGTGGCCGAAGCCGTAGCTGCGCTAGGGCTGAAACATGCCGTCATCACCAGCGTGAACCGCGACGACGATATTATCGGAGGCGCGCGCGCCTTCGCCATGGTGATTGAAGAGATTCGCCAGCAGGCCCCCGGTTGCCGAGTGGAGGTGCTGGTTCCCGACTTTCAGGGCAGGGAAGACGCCATCCGCATCGTCGTGGATGCTGCGCCGGAAGTGCTGAACCACAATACGGAAAGCGTGCCGCGCCTCTATCGCGTGGTGCGCTCCGGGGCGCGGTATGAGCGCACGCTGCGTCTGCTGGAATATGCCAAGGAAGTCAATCCGAAGCAGATCACCAAGTCTGGCGTGATGGTGGGGCTGGGCGAGGAGATGGACGAACTGCTCAACGTTTATCGCGATCTGGCGAATGTTGGGACGGACATTCTGACCATCGGACAATATCTGCGGCCGTCCAAAGACCATCTGCCTATGGCTCGGCTATACCCGCCGCAGGAGTTTGTCTGGATGAAAGAAGAGGCGCTGAAGATGGGCTTCCGGCATGTGGAGTCCGGCCCGCTGGTGCGTTCGTCGTATCACGCGCATGAACAGGCAGCGTCGACGGGCTTGAAAGTTCTGGCGTAGGGGATTTTTGTTTCCCCACCTTCGATCGCCGCGGCGACCGAAGGATTGAGCACCCCGCACCTGGCTTATTCCCACCTTAGCTTCGCGAAGGTGGGGCACCCAGAGCAAACTCGGAAGCCGACGTCTTTTCAGGGGACGAATTTACGCATTGGCTGACGCCGCTCAATGCGCAACAACCAACCCAGCATCATAAATAAGACAAACAGCACACTTCCTACTTCAAAAGCATCCCACCACCAGACGGAGGAATTGACATCCAGCAGCCCACTATAGTCGAGGATGATAAATCCAATCGCACCCAGCAGCGCCGCGACCAAAGGGACCACGCGTCCGTGAATCTGAAGATGCCCTCGACAGGATGGGCAGCGGAAGAACCCGCGCCATCCGGCGTCGAAGAACGACCGAGAAAGACTGAGCGGAATTGTACAAACTGGACAGGTGTTCATAGTGGCCCGATCAGGAGACAGATCAATGTATATATCTTACTTTCATGCTGATACGGATGCTCCCCGCCCGCTTTTAGATGCAACCCGTAAGAAGTTGACGGCCGGAATATAAACAGAGTACCCGCCGGTTGGTTACAATATCGTTTTGCAAGCGAGGAACACTGAATCATGTCTGGATCGATGATGGCCGGTATTCCGGCCCTGAAAGAAACATACCATCAGCTGAAGACCCGTATGGATAAAGCTGTTGAAGACTTTCGTACCAACCTTTCTTCCATTCGCACCGGACGGGCCTCCGTACACATGCTGGACCAGGTAAAGGTATTGGCGTATGGGACGGAGATGCCCCTGAATCAGGTCGGCCAGGTGAGTGCTCCAGAGCCGCAGTTGTTGCTGGTGCAACCCTATGACCCGACTCTGATTGTCGAGATCGAAAAAGCGCTGCGCGCCTCGACGCTGGGGTTCAATCCCCAGAATGACGGCAAAGTGGTACGCATCCCGGTGCCGCCGATGACGGAAGAACGCCGCAAAGAGGTCGTCAAATACCTCAGCAAAATACTGGAGGAGCATCGCACCGGCATTCGCAACATTCGCCGCGATGGCAACGATCTGGTAAAAAAGGCCACCAAAGAAAAGAAGATTTCAGAAGACGATGAGAAGCGTTCTCTCGAAGAAATGCAGAAGTTGACCGATGAAGAGATCAAGCGCATGGAAGAGTTGTGCAAGGCGAAGGAAAAAGAAGTGATGCAGGTTTGAGTGGGTTTTCATCGTGCAGCAAAAATTTACTTCCTGCAAAGGCCGCTACCCAGCCGGCCTTTGAATTTTAAGATTTATCCGGTCCCATTGTTTCCCAGTCGCCGGGAACCTAGAATGCAAGTATGAACTCCTTGAAAGTTGTGCGCGCGACTTGTTCGCTGGATTGTCCGGATACGTGCAGCCTGCACATTTCGGTCGACAGCGAAGGCCGCGCCACAAAAATTCAAGGAGATCCCGATCATCCCGTCACGCGCGGTTTTCTTTGTGGCAAGGTGGCGAAGTATTTGGATGTTGTTTACTCGCCGGACCGGCTGCTTCATCCCATGCGACGCAAAGCTGGCGTACCCAAAGGCCCTATTCCAGCGGGCAAGCACGAAGATGTCTTTGAGCGCATCTCCTGGGATGAGGCGCTGGACACGATTGCGGCGCGGTTGCAGGCCATTGCGAAACAGTACGGGCCGGAATCGATCCTGCCTTACTCCTACGCAGGCAACATGGCGGTGCTGGGTTTCGGTTCCATGGACCGGCGCTTCTTTTTCCGCGTGGGCGCTTGTCAACTGGATCGGACGATCTGCGCCACTGCGGGCGGCGAAGCATTGCTGTCGGTCTATGGCATCAAGCTCGGTACGGACACAGAGCATTTTCGCCATGCCCGCACAATCATTGCCTGGGGAGCGAACATCCACGGCAACAACATCCATTTGTGGCCATTCGTGGAAGAGGCGCGTCGCAACGGCGCGCGGCTCATCGTGATCGACCCATACAAAACGCGCACCGCCAGCGCCGCGGACTGGCACTTGCCGATTTTGCCGGGGACCGACACCGCGCTTGCGCTGGGCATGATGCACGTTCTGATTGCGGAAAATCTTTACGACGCCGACTACGTGACGCGATTTACGCATGGCTTTGCGCAGTTGCGCGAGCGCGTCGCCGGGTATCCGCCGCAGCGTGTTGCGGAATGCACCGGCCTGCCCGTCGAAGACATTTTGCAACTGGCGCGCGAGTATGCAACAGTCACCCCGGCTGTGATTCGCATGAACTATGGCGTACAGCGTTCGCAGAATGGCGGAACGGCTGCCCGCGCCATCGCCATGCTCCCATGTCTGACCGGCGCGTGGAAACAGCTTGGCGGAGGATTGCAGCTTTCCACCAGCGGAGCGTTTCCGTTCAATCGGCAGGCGCTGGAGCGGCCCGATCTCGCGGCATCGAGCCCAATAGGCCGACCGGGTCGCGTGGTGAATATGAGCCGCCTGGGCCACGCGCTTACCGAGTTGAGTGGCCCTCCGGTACAGGCCATGTTCGTCTACAACTCAAACCCGGCGGCGATTGCGCCCAACCAGAACACGGTATTGCGTGGCATGAAGCGCGAGGACCTTTTTACTGTGGTGCATGAGCAATTTTTTACCGACACCACGGACTATGCGGACATCGTGTTGCCCGCGACAACATTTTTTGAGCACAAGGACTTTCAAGGCGCATACGGGCATTACTATGTGCAACTGTCGCAGCAGGCGATCACGCCCCAGGGTGAAGCGCGCTCGAACGTATGGCTGTTCCGCCAACTGGCCGCAAGGATGGGGTTCACCGAGCCATGTTTCCAGGACACGGAAGATGCCATGATCGAGCAGGCGCTGGCGGTGGATGCAAAAGATTCTCCGTGGCTCGAAGGAGTAACACGCGAGCAACTGGAATTGGACTACTCCATTCGGCTGAAATTTCCGCAGGAGGAAAACGGCGGACACTTCCAACCGTTTACTTCCGAAGCGTGGTTTCGCACACCTTCCGGCAAGGCGGAATTTTATTCGGAAACTCTTGCCGCACAGGGACTCGATCCGCTTCCCAGCTACGTGCAGGCCACGGAATCGCGCCATGCGCCGCTGGCCCGTAGGTTCCCTCTGGAATTGCTGGCGCGCAAGGCCGATAACTATATGAACTCCACATTTGCCAGTCAGCCCGGTCATCGCGCCATGGAAGCGAAATTTTCCGGCCTGCTGGAAATGCATCCCACGGACGCGCAGGCCCGCGAAATCGTTGACGGAGACCGGGTGGAGGTCTTCAATGAGCGGGGAAAAATCCTGTTGCAGGCAAAAGTGAATGGCAGTGTCCCTGCCGGAGTTGCCGCTTCCCGTTTAGGATGGAACAAGCTCTCCTGCGATGGACAAGGGGTCAACACTCTTACGAGTGAAACACTCACGGATATCGGTGGCGGCCCGACGTTTTATTCCACGCTGGTGGATGTGCGCAAGGCCAGCGCGGAAGAATGAAACACGGAGTGAATGGATGCCGGATGCCGCGGGATTTCAATGTGCAGGTTGCGGAGAGTGGAACGAAACAGTGGTGGATGAGTCCGGTGGAAGCCGCCAGAGCTATGTGGAAGATTGCCAGGTATGTTGCAAGCCGAATGTGTTGAATATCTGCTGGGACAGCGCAGCAGAAGAATTTGTCATCGAGGCCCAGTTGGAAAGCTAGCTGGCCAGAAGGCGTTTGGGAGTCCGGGGCGCAGTTGCACAGCGTTCCCACAACAAAAAATGATCCAGGGTGGAAGCGTGGGCGCTAGGACGCAAGGTCTCTGTCCCGTATAATCGTGTTTTCCTTTGGAATTGATTTTTGGCAGTGAGGGTGTGCATATTTTTCCCGCGATTGTAGGGGACTTCCGTGTCCCAAACCAACCTACCACGAGCACGCGTCTATGGACCCGTCGGGCTGCTCAAGTCCTTGCGCTGGCGCTGTTTTTCAGCGTTGCAGGCAGCGTCTGGGCGCAGTCCCTGCAGTCTATTGCTCCGGCCAACACCGCCCCGGCGACGCAGTCGAACGTCATCAGTGAAATTCGTGTCATCGGCAATCGGCGGATTCCCAAAGAGACCATCCTGGCCCGGATGTTCTCGCATATTGGGGACACCTACGATCCGCAGACCGTGGAACGCGACTTTAATTCCTTGTGGAACACTGGATATTTTGAGAACGTCCAGATCGATCGCGAGAACACGGCCAAGGGTGTCATTCTGACGGTCATCGTCCGCGAGCGACCGACCATCCGCGAAATCAATTACAAGGGTCTCAATTCGGTCTCGCAGTCCGATGTGCTGGAGCGCTTCAAAAAAGCCAAGGTGCCCCTGTCGGTTGAGAGCCAGTATGACCCCACCAAGATCAAGCTGGCGGAGACAGTGCTCAAGGAGCTACTGGCGGAACATGGCCATCAGTTCGCGACCATCCATACCATTGTGAAGACGATTCCACCCGCGTCCGTCTCTGTAAATTTCATGATCAAGGAAGGTCCGACGGTCAAGGTGGGCCATATCCGCTTTGAGGGGAACAAGCACGTTTCCAGCCGCGCGCTGCGCGCCTCCATGAAGAACTTACGGCCGATTGGGATACCCCATTCGTTCCTGTTCGAGAACCTGTTTGCCCGCACGTACGACGAAAGTAAATTGGAAGAAGATTCCGAGCGTGTTCGCCAGGCCTACAGAAATCGCGGCTATTTCAAGGCCAGCGTAGCAGAGCCGCTGACGCACATCCGCAACCAGGGCGGGATTTCCATCTTTACTCTGCGACCCCGTAAAGGCAAGGTGATCGACATCACCATGCCGGTCGATGAGGGCCAGGAATATCATCTTGGCGCCATCACATTTACCGGAAATAAACGAGTCACCAATGTGAAAGCATTGCGCGCACTGTTCAAGATCAAAGACGGCCAGATCTTCGACGCCCAGATGATCGCCAAAGGCCTGGAGAACATGCGGAAGGCCTATGGCCAGCTCGGATATATCAACTTCACCGCCGTGCCAACGCCTCGCGTCGATGAAGCGAAGAAGCTGGTGTATCTGAATATCGACATCGACGAAGGCAAGCCGTACTACGTCTCAAGGATTGAATTCCGCGGCAACACCACCACGCGCGATGGCGTCATTCGGCGCGAACTGCTTCTCGAAGAGGGCCAGGTCTACAACAGCCATCTATGGGAACTGAGCCTCCTGCGTTTGAACCAGTTGAGCTACTTCAATCCGCTGAAAGTCGATCAGGATTCGGAGACGCAGCAGGATGCCGACAACGGCACGGTCAAGCTGCTGTTGAACGTGAAGGAAAAGGGCAAGAACTCCATCGGACTGAATGGCGGATTCAGCGGTCTGTCCGGCGCCTTTCTCGGCGCGAATTATCAGACCAACAACTTTCTCGGATTGGGAGAGACACTGACACTACAGGCCGCATTGGGCGACTTGCAACGCAACCTGACCTTCGGCTTTACGGTCCCGTATGTCAACAATCGGCCGCTGAGCCTGGGCTTCCAGATCTTCACGCAGAAGTTTATCTACAACGCGTACAAGAATCCTCTGTCGCTGTCCGGACGCAGCCAGAACTTCACCACAGCGCAGCAATCGTTTGTGCAGGACTTCAATCAGGGCCGCACGGGTCTGAGTGTTTCGGCGAACTACCTGGTTCCGCGCAGCTTCAGGCGTTTTGGCGCCACCTACAGCCTGAGCAAGTCGAACATTCAGGCATTCAGCGCGGCGACCACCAACCTTTTCCAGTTCCTGAACTTCCGTCATGGAACAACCGGACAGAGCGCGCTGAACGGCATCGTTACCAGCCAGCTTTCATTGAGCTACGGGTACAGCACGATTGGGAACCCGTATCGTCCGCGTACTGGTAAGAGCATCAATTTTATTTTGCAGGGCTCTGGCCTTGGTGGCAATGTGAGCTCGATCAATCCTCTGGTGGAATATAAGTTCTTCAAGCCGATCCGTTGGTTCCGCTTCGATCCGGACGCCCGCAATATCTTCGGCTATCGTTTGCAGGTCGCCTACATACAAGGCATCGCCGGTCTTGTCGCCTCGCCCTTCGATCGCTTCTACGGCGGCGGCGATGCCGATGTGCGCGGCTTCGACGTTCGCTCTTCAACTCCCTACTCCTTTATCCCGACGAAGGTCTACTACAACTTGACCAACGCCGATGGATCGCTGGTGCCGAGAGATCCGACAAATCCAACGCTTGGCCCAGTTCAAATTCCACTGCCGATTTACTCCATCGCTCCCATCGGTGGCGATACGCAGATCACGAGCACGATGGAGTATCGGATTCCGATTGCGGGACCGGTCGATTTCTCGCTTTACGACGATTTTGGGCTGGTCATGGCATTGAATCATAACCAGCTAAAACTGAATCCTCAGGCGAACGCGGACCTCAATGGCGCGCTCTATGGATGTCCCGAGCTGATCAATGGGACCTGTCAGGGCGGTACACCGTTCCCGGGACCGTTCCCCAGCCGACTGGGCGCCATTCCGGGAACCAACATCGTTCCGCGACTTTCCGTCGGACCGCAGATCACGGCGATGATGCCGATCATCAACGCGCCGGTCCGTCTTTACTTTGCATACAATCCGGCCCGTCTGCATCAGGACCAGGGCTCTCAAGTCGTGTTTACACGTAGCATGTTCCCCAAGGGTGGTGCCGGAGACTTTACGTACAATCAGGCGCTGGCAAATTATGGATCGGAATATTTTCTATGGGAGCCGAGAAAGACGCTTCGGGTTTCCGTCAGCACCTCATTCTAGGCTTGCCTAAGGTTGGCGACGTCCAATCCGCGCAAGCACAAGGAGTAACACGAATAGTAAGGCAGGCAACAGAAGAAATCTTCGAGATCGGTTTGACGGAAGATTTTCCCGACTCCTATAATTCACGGAGATTCTTCTATCCTGAGTGTTGTGGCTCGTCTCATAGCTGTCGGCGCTGCAATACGGTGCCGAGCTGTTCCGCTTCGGAGCAGCATGCAGCGTCAAAGGATTGACAATTTTTTTTAACGATGCTCCGCCTACACAGCGGAAGCCTGAGTGGAAGTAAAAGGAGTTCCGAAACCTTATGAAGCGTTCTTTACTAGCGGTTGCCGCACTGGCAGCCACGTTCACAGTCAGCGCAATGGCGCAGAGCAGCCAGACCCCGTCCGCTCCGGCCCCAGCCACATCCACCGCACCTCCAACCGGTGTCTCCAAGATTGCCGTGATTGCATTTCAACCCGCGGTAGCTTCCACCAATGAGGGGCGGCAGGCCTTAGCGCAGGTCCAGCAGAAGTTCGCGCCTAAGCAGGCCCAACTCAAGGCGGAGAGCGACGAAATTGACAGCCTGAAGAAACAGATGCAGGCTGCCGGCAGCACACTGAGCCCGGACGAACGTGCGACGCGTCTACGCACCATCGATGACAAAGAAAAGACCCTGCAGCGCCAGGCGCAGGATGCTCAGTCCGACTTCCAGCAGGCCATGGGTGAGGTGTACCAGGGGGTCGCGCAGAAGTTTTATACCGTGTTGCAGGATTATGCGCAGACCCATGGTTACGGGCTGGTGCTGGACAGCAGTTCCCAGCAGACACCCATCGTCTGGGCCGATACTAAGAAGGCTGACATTACCCAGGCGGTCATCAACGAATACAACATGAAGTCTGGCGTAGCGGCTCCCGCAGCCCTGCCCGCTGCTCCCAAGACTTCGACCGGCGCGACGCATCGCCGCACCACAACTCCCCACTAAAGTAAAAGAAATATCCGCCGATAAGTACCAGTAGGACGGCAACTAATTTGCAAAAAATTGGGCGGTCGCGGCAGGGAGCCGAGGATCGCCCGCTTTCCTGTGGAAAAAAATGTGGGAAAGCTGGCCTTTTCCTCCTTGTCACCCCAGAGAATTTGCGTGTTTTCTCGCTCTGGAAGTCAGAATGTCTTGCAAATCATTGATTCTAATAGACATTCATCGTGGAACAAAAAATGCTTGCTTTTTTTGTTTTCAGGTGATGGGAGTTTGTAAGCCTAAACTTTCCACAGGCTTGTATGAACCTGAGATGAATCCTGCCGATACATGGCAGACGGTTCTAAGAGTCTTCGCCTATACGTAAAACCGCTAAAAAGGCCTCCTGCGGGATGTCGACTTTGCCGATTCGTTTCATCCGCTTCTTTCCTTCTTTTTGCTTCTCCAGCAGCTTTCTCTTCCGCGAGATGTCCCCGCCATAGCACTTGGCCAACACATTTTTTCGCAGCGCCGCGACGGTCTCTCGCGCAATCACTTTGGCCCCAATGGCTGCCTGAATGGCGACTTCAAACATCTGGCGTGGGATCAGTTCGCGCATTTTGGAAACCAGCGCGCGTCCGCGGTCATAGGCAAATTCGCTATGGACAATGATCGAGAGGGCGTCCACAGGTTCACCTGAAACCAGAATGTCCAGCTTCACCATCGGCGACTCCCAGGTGTCGGACAGGTGGTAGTCGAGCGATGCGTAGCCGCGCGAAATGGACTTCAGCCGATCGTAGAAATCCAGCACGATCTCATTCAGTGGCAGCTCATAGGTCAGCATGACGCGGGTGGCGCTCACATACTCGAAATTCTTCTGGCGTCCGCGTTTGTCTTCGACCAGCTTCAAAATTCCGCCAACATATTCTTCATTGGTCAGGATGGTCGCGGTGATGACCGGCTCCTGAATCTTCTCAATCTCGGTGGGGTTCGGCCAGTGCGAAGGATTATCGACCTCAATCACACTACCGTCCGTCAACGTGATGCGATAGCGGACGCCGGGCGCGGTCGTGATCAGGTTGAGGTTGAATTCCCGCTCCAGCCGCTCCTGAATAATTTCCATGTGCAGCAGGCCAAGGAATCCGCAGCGAAAACCGAAGCCCAAGGCGGCAGAACTTTCCGGCTCGAAGAAAAATGAGGAATCGTTGAGCCGCAATTTCTCCAGCGCGTCGCGCAACAGGGTATGCTCATGCGCATCCACGGTGTAAAGCCCGGCAAAAACCATGGGCTTAATGTCTTCAAAACCCGGCAGCGCCTCGGCGCAGGGGTTGGCGTCATGCGTGATTGTGTCGCCAATCTTGGTGTCGGCAACGTTCTTGATGGTGGCAACGAAAAATCCCACTTCACCCGCAGAGAGTTCCTGCACCTCCACCGGTTTTGGCGTCAGCACACCAAGGGATTCGACATCGAACGACCGTCCATTCGACATCAGGCGAATTTTTTGTCCGCGCTTGAGCCGTCCGTTGATGACGCGGGTCAACACCACCACGCCACGATAGGAATCGAACCAGGAATCGAAGATCAGCGCCTGAAGCGGCGCTTCCGCGTCGCCCTTCGGTGGCGGCAGTCGATGCACCACGGCTTCCAGCACGTCCTCGACACCCAGCCCAGTCTTGGCGCTGATGGCGAGCGCGTGCTCGGTATCCAGCCCCACCGTCTGCTCGATCATTTCTTTGGTACGCGGAATGTCGGCGCTGGGCAGGTCGATCTTGTTGATGATCGGGATGATATCGAGGCCGTTGTTGATGGCAATGTAGGCATTCGCCAGCGTCTGCGCTTCCACTCCCTGTGTGGCGTCCACGATGAGCAGCGCGCCTTCGCAGGACGCCAGCGAGCGCGAAACTTCGTAGGAAAAATCCACGTGTCCGGGAGTGTCGATCAAATTGAGTTGATAGGTTTCGCCGTTCCGCGCCCGATACGCCATGCGCACGGCATGCGCCTTGATGGTGATGCCGCGCTCGCGTTCCAGATCCATTGCATCCAGCACCTGCGCGTGCATCTCGCGCGCCGTCAGCGAGCCGGTCAGTTCCAGCAGCCGATCGGAGAGCGTGGATTTGCCGTGGTCGATATGGGCAATAATGGCGAAATTTCGGATGTGTTCGCGATCCATGAGGGGTTGTCGTAGGCAGAAAAGATCCAACTCCTTGCGCGGACTTGGATCCAACGGCTGGAGAGTTTCTCTAGCGTGAGTTTACCATCATGCCTATGGGTTCTTCGCGCATGCGGGAATCGATGTCTACAATGGCCGCTGGCGATGGGAAGGGATGCAAAGTACGGCTGGCAGAAGTTCTTCGGCGGCCTGGAGCGTGTCATTGGGGGGTTGGAATGACCATGAAGGCGAAAAACATTGCTTATTGGACTACGACCATACTCGTAGCGTTTTTTATCGGAAGCGGGGGCGTCGCGCAGATATGGCAATATCACGCGAAGCCCCATGGCGTCGTGCCCGTGCTTGGCTATCCGCTGTACTTCTTTGCCATCCTGGGGTTTTGGAAGGCGCTTGGAGCTATTGCCATCCTCGTGCCGCGTTTTCCGCGGCTCAAGGAATGGGCGTATGCCAGCTTCGCTATCACGCTCTTCTCGGCACTGGTCGCCCACCTCGCCGTCGGCGATGGGGTCGAGGCGTAGACCGACCTGGTCGGTGGGAGCAGGGGTTCTCTGGGGTGTGTCGTACTTCTTCTGACGCCTCCTGCAGACCGGCGCGTCCGCGATCTAGTCGGTGGCGGCCACCGCTCCCACTCAAGCCAACAGAAGCTTGAGTGGGGCACCCGGCAGATATACAGTGTGGTGGTGGGAATGAGGCGCGCCCGTCTGTCCCCGCACAAAAATGGAGAATCCCGGCTCCCGGTGATCGCATGACGTTCCCGCCAACGAGTCATAGAGGGATCAAGGTAATGAGCAAGAATTCCTCAAATGAAATCACGTTCCCAACGATCATGCTGATTCACTCGCCGCCGAGCGCAGTAGTTTGACGCATGGCCCGACTCGCCTTAGTCTCAAGCTAGAAGCTGCGGCCGTGCATTCTTGATCCGACCTTTCTTGGGAGTTAACTAATTTCCTCCCACCCTGGCCGCAATCAACGCGGCGAGGATTGGGCACCGGATGCAACGCATAAGGGCCGGATCATCGTCGAAATGGCCTGCAGCACTCAATCCCCGCCTGGAGGCATCGCCATGCTGTTTACCGTTGCCGAGCTGGAGCAACAGGCTGTCGATTTTGACGAATCGCTGGTTCCTGGAAGCATTGATTTTGTAGACGACATGCGGCAGGTGGGCGTATTGCACACCGCCGGGCGCGCCGACTTGTTGAAAGAACATCGCGGCCCGAAGGACATTGTCCCGGACATACGCATTCGCGCCGGGTTGCAGACGCGGATGGAAGTTCCCTGCGCGCGCTGTCTGGAGCCGGTGGAAGAGGCGCTGGATACCAGTTTCGACCTGATTTTTCGGCCCGCAGGCGCGGACGCTGACGCGGCGGACCACGCCATTACGACATCGGAGACCGAAATCGGCTACTATGAAGGAGACGGTTTATTGCTTGAAGATGTGCTGCGCGAGCAGGTCCTTCTGGCGCTTCCGGCCAAGGTGCTTTGCAAGGAAGACTGCAAGGGGCTGTGCGCGGAGTGTGGCCGGAACCGCAATACGGATCCCTGCAATTGCGCGACGACTTCGGCAGACCCGCGCTGGGCTGCGCTGGAAGCAATCAAGCTGGAAACGATTCGCAGCCGAGTAAAGCCATAATTTTAAGATTTGTACCCGCAGATGCTTTGTATTTTCTGAATGTTCCGCCATTGCAAGTGGCGTGGATGCGAAAGGCAAAGACTGACGGGGAAAGGAAAATTTCCATGCCCAATCCGAAGCGCCGCCATTCCAAGCAGCGCACCGCAAAACGCCGTTCCCACGATGGACTCACCAGCCAATCACTCTCCGAGTGCCCGAGTTGCCATGAGCGCAAACTGCCTCACCATGCCTGCCCCAAGTGCGGCACGTACAAAGGCCGCGAAGTCCTAGCTGTGAAGGAACAGAACTAGCCACGCCGCGCCCATGCTGATTGACATCGCACTGGACGCCATGGGCTCCGACAAAGCGCCTGAGCCGGAGATTCGTGGCGCGATCCTCGCATGTCGACAATTGGAAGTACGCGTGCATCTGGTAGGCCCAGAACGCACCCTGCGTCCGCTGCTGGCGAAGCAGATGCATCGCGCGGGTTTGCGCCATCTCCCCATAAAAATCGTCCAGGCCAGCGAGTGTATCGGCATGGACGAAAAGGCGGTGCAGGCGGTCCGTTCCAAGCGCGACTCGTCCATGCGGGTCGGGCTGAAGATGGTGCGCGAAGGCGCGGTGGCAGGCTTTATGACTGCGGGAAACACCGGCGCGGCCATGGCGACCGCGAAGATGGTGCTCGGCGCGCTGCCGGGAGTGGACCGTCCGGCGCTGGTTGCGATTTTGCCCACCAGCACAGGGAAGCCGTGTGTGCTGCTGGATGTCGGCGCCAACGTCGATTGCAAGCCGAAAAATCTGGAGCAATTTGCCGTGATGGGCGAAATGTATGCGCGCTCGGTGCTGAAAATTGGGCGCCCCCGTGTCGGCCTGCTTTCCATTGGCGAAGAAGAAAGCAAGGGCAACGACCTGACCCGCGAGGCCTTCCCCCTGCTCAAGCAGTTGCCTATCAACTTTCTCGGCAATGTGGAAGGCCGCGACATTTATAACGGCAATGCGGACGTCATTGTCTGCGACGGTTTCATCGGCAACGTGGCGCTGAAGACCTCTGAAGGGCTGGCGCGTCTGGTGCGCGACTCACTCCGGGAATCCCTCACCTCGACGGTGACGGCGCAGGTAGGCGCGTTGCTCTCGCGCAAGGCGTTCAACGACTTCAAAAAGCGGCTCGACCATTCCGAATACGGCGGCGCACCGCTGCTGGGAGTGCGCGGCGTCTGCATCGTAGGCCACGGTTCCTCGAACGATGTTGCCATCATGAACGGCATTCGCGTTGCTGCCGAATTTGCCCAGGCCGGCGTGAATGCTCGCATCGAACAAAGCATGGTGGTTGCGGACACGCCTGTTTCCAATTATTGATCCGGCACTCTTGGAATGGACCAATTTTCTCCCATCCTGGCCGCAAACAACGCGGCGATGATGCGGAACCCGCAGAATGTCGATTGCGCTTGCATTCGTCTCTTTTCTTCGCTTGAATAAGTCTTTGCTATGGACACGCCTTCGACAACTTTTCTTTCAGCGAAAAAAATTGCATTTCTCTTTCCCGGCCAGGGGTCGCAGGCGGTAGGCATGGGCCGCGAACTGCATGATCATTTTCCTGTTGCGCGCGCCGTGTTTGAAGAAGCCGATGCGGAGCTGGGCTTCTCGATCTCGCGACTTTGTTTTGAAGGCCCGGAAGAACAGTTGAAGCTGACGGAAAATACTCAGCCTGCCATTCTGACGGTTGCGGTCGCCGCGATGCGTGTGCTGGCAGAGCGCGGCGTCTGCTGCCAGATGGCGGCAGGCCACTCGCTTGGGGAATATGCGGCGCACGTGGCTGCGGGTACGGTGTCATTTGCGGAAGCGGTGCGCGTGGTGCGGAATCGCGGGCGCTATATGCAGCAGGCTGTACCGGCGGGCGCTGGGGCCATGGCGGCCATTCTCGGCATGTCGTCGGCTGCGGTCGCCGAAGCCTGTTCCGACGCTGCCCAGCAGTCCGGCGGCGTAGTGGCGGCGGCGAACCTGAACTCCCCGGAGCAGACGGTAATTTCTGGAGCGGCGGCTGCGGTGGAGTTGGCCGCGGCGTTGTGCAAAGAGCGAGGCGCGAAGCGCGCGGTGATGCTTCCGGTGAGCGCGCCGTTCCATTGCGC
Organism: Acidobacteriota bacterium; assembly: GCA_021826695.1. Classification (GTDB taxonomy): domain Bacteria; phylum Acidobacteriota; class Terriglobia; order Terriglobales; family Acidobacteriaceae; genus JAKAAZ01. The sequence continues at coordinate 21,514 of JAKAYS010000014.1, forward strand.
GTTGATGCAGCCGGCACAGGACCGTCTGGCAGAGGACCTGAAGCGATTGGATTTTCATGATCCGAATTTTCCCGTTGTTTCGAACGTCGATGCCGCATGGGTCGGCGATGGCAAGCGTGGGCACGGCGAGGCCGCGCGCGACGGGCTGGTGCGCCAGGTCACCGGCGCGGTCCGTTGGGTGGAGTGCGAACAGAAATTGATCGCCCAGGGAGCGACGCATTTTGTCGAAGTTGGCCCGGGCAGGGTGCTCTGCGGGCTGATGCGGCAGCTTGACCGAAGCCAGACCTGCCTGAACGTGGAAGATATCGCGAGTCTGGACAAAACACTGGCTGCGCTGGGAGTATAAAGAGCGCTATAGTACCTTTGCTCGTGCTTTACGTTGGGAATTGAGGACTCCCATCCTTTGCGATGAAGCTGCAAAGGATGTCACCCGCTGTATAGCAACTGCGATCGGCGAAAAATGATCGCGGCTTCAAACGCCTCGAACACCAGCTACAACGCCAATGGAGGAGAATGCCATGGTCATAGCGGAAGCGCAAGGAACGCAAAAGAAGCTGACGAGACTTCTGGGAATGCGGGCTGCACTTATGTGGATCGCACTTCTGTCACTGGGTACCAGCGTGCCGATGTTTGCCGGTAAGAAGCAGGAGAAGACCGTCACCACGGCGGATGGGCGTCCGATCCGCAAAGTGTTCATTCGGACCGCTGCTGCCGATACGGCGACAACAGTTGCTGCGGCGCTGACGCAGGATACATGCCTGACCACAGTCAACCGGGAAAATCAGGCAGACGCCGTGCTTGATGTAGGGATTACGTTGTCGGGAGTCGGTGGCGGAATGCCCATGCCGACCGTGTTTGTCCCGTCTTCCACGGCGCAGACTCTGGGCAATGGCAAGAGCCAGCCACAACGCAGCGCCAGCGCAAATTGCACCAACGGCAAGGATAGTAGGGGCTGCACTGGTTCCTACGACGCGCAAGGCGGCGATCTCGGAGCGGAGTTACCTCCGGGATTTGCGAACAGCGGCAGTGGGGGTGTGGATGTCTCCCTGATATCGACGGGAAAAGCGTCGCAAGAACTTTGGCAGCCGGAGACGCACAAGAAAAGGCCATGGACAGACCAGTTACGCCGCGTCGTAGGTTGCCCGGTCTGCCCAACGGGACATTTCAATCGACGTCGGGACAAGAGCTATCGCAATTGGATTCAGGACAAATGCCCGGCAGTTCTCACGACGGCAGCGCAGTAGTTGTAGCTTTAGAGTTCCACCAGCACATCGTCGCCATTTTGCTGCAAGGCATACGTTGCGGCCTTCGCATCGCGCGAGTGGGTGGAGACGCCAGTGACCAGATCGAACTCCCACTGGTGCCAGGGGCAGACGATTTTTCCATGTTCCACGGTCCCTTCGGCGAGTGGCCCGCCGCGGTGCGGGCAGACGTTGTCGAGTGCCCGGGGTTTACCGTGGAGGGTCGCCACGCAAAGCGTTTTGCCCAGAACGCTGAATTCCTTCGCTTGGCCCTCTGAAGGCAACTCGGCGCGACTGCATAACCTGACCCACTTGCTCATCGCTACGTTTTCGACCTTCCTGCTGTTGTGGAACGCGAAGCCTCCCACCCTTTGCGATGAAACTGCAAAGGATGGTGCACCCGTTGCATTGAAAAATGCGCTATCCCTGAAATGCCGCCACAGCTGTCGATCCCAAAATAATCAGTACCCACCATCCTATGACGACGACGGCGGCGCTGCTTCGCTTGACACGGGCCACCGCGGCGCACCCAACGATCAGAAGAATCACTGTCCAAATTGTGAATATATCGGCGGAGGTCAGCAGAGTGCGCAGCCACTGGGGAAGATCGGAACTCAGGAACCATGCAATGTTGGTCCCAACGGGATTCTGTATGTCGAATTGTTCCGCGCTGACTCCGGCGAAGATGGCGATGGCAGCGAGTAGAAATTTCAAAACCAAAGGAAGCCCCGCATAAAACCACACGGCAAAATATTCCTTATATTTGACCTTCGCGCCGAGGCCTAAATTAAAGCTCGCCATCAAAATGGCAGCGGCAAGGAGACTGACTAGCAGTGAAACGACCGGGTATGCATAACTAATGATCCTGGTAGTGGTTGCAATGGTGTGAATGGCTTGTTCTCTTTGTGCTTCGGGGACTCCGCTCAGCCGCTCCTGTGCCTGCGAGCTGCGGTTGATGCTGGCCTCTGCGACCTTATCGAACCCAATTTGTTTGTCTACCGCAAAGGTGAATGCGAGGCTGATCGCCACCCCAATCAGAAAGGGCAGCCACCAGCTTGCGTTTCGACGAATGTCGAGGAAGGTTTGTTCTGGCGACACATAGGCATCGACGACGCGCTCGATCTGGCCCAGACCTTTTTGCTGCTCGGGAAGTTCTACATGACTGCTCATGGTGTCTATGCTTTCCGGTATGGGATTTTCGCCTTTATAAATGTTCGGGGACTGAAACATTGTGGAGCTGAACGTTGGCAACCAGTCTAGCTGGAGCAAGCAAGAAAGAGGAGAAAAATCTGCGAGGATGGCACACTCGTGGCGGCAGGCCCGGTCCGTCGCCAAGCAATTGCGATGGGATGAAAATGGTGGAGACGCTGGCGCTTATCGGTGGGGCCTCGCACTCTTGCCGCGCACCCGGTGTTGGTGTAAAAATAAAGTTTCGAGTTGTTCGATGCGAAGCATCGTTTAATTTTATTCAGCAAAAACTCAAATCCAGCGTTGATACTCCATCAACCACTACCCTCTCCACTCCGTCATGGAGGACGTTATGTCAGACCGCAAATCACCATCTGAGGATGCCGCCGAGCAGTCCTCGAGTCCGCAGAATTCCAACAATGTCGCCACTGGAATCTCGCGCCGCGGATTTCTGAAGGGCGCAGGCATTACTGCGGCCGGTACCGCCCTGCTGGAAGGCGTACAGGTTTTCAGCCGCGAGGCAGTTGCGGCCACCCACAGCGATGTGAAGGAACTGGGGCCTGGCGCGGTGCCAGTTACCTTGCTTGTGAACGGTAAAGAACACACCATCCAGATTGAGCCACGCACGACGCTGGCCGATGCCCTGCGCGTGCATATGGGGCTGACCGGTACAAAAGTCATCTGTGATCGCGGCTCCTGTTCGGGATGCACGGTGCTGCTGGACAAAACGCCAGTCAATAGCTGCATGACACTGGCAATGGACGCCAGGGGACATCATGTGACTACCATTGAAGGTCTGCCCCAGAACGGCGAGATGCATCCGCTCCAGGCAGCATTTGTAAAGCATGACGCCATGCAGTGCGGTTTCTGCACTCCGGGAATGGTCATGAGCTGTGCCGCACTTCTTGAAAAGAACCCCAAGCCAACCGAAGACGATGTACGGCACGCTACCGCAGGCAATCTCTGCCGATGCGGCACGTATCCAAGAATCTTTGCAGCCACACTCGAAGCAGCGGGAACTTCCACCCGCAACGCGTAGGGAGGAAATCACAATGGCGACGACGAAAATTACTCCTGCGGAAGAAACGATGCTTGACGCAGTGGCCGATGCGGCGACGACGACCCCCCCGGGCACGGAAACTGTGATGATGCCGGTCGGCATTCCGGGCTACACACTGCATCAGGAAGCGCGTCAGGTCCCAACCACGCAGCCGCCAGTGTTGCCGATCAATAAGGACCTGCAATACATTGGCAAGTCTGCGAAGCGCTGGGATGCGCACGCCAAGGTAAGCGGATCGGCACGCTACACGTATGATATTCAGCTTCCGGGAATGCTCTATGCCAAGTTCGTAAATGCAGCCGTCCCGCACGCGCAGATCGTATCGATCGATACCTCCGCGGCGGAGAAGCTGCCTGGTGTCAAGGGTGTGTATGTCATTCAACATCTATTGGGGGGCGCTGTGCTGCGCGATGCGGCGCTGAAGTCCAAAACATACCCGACGGTCCGCTACGCTGGTCAGCCGATTGCAGCGGTAGCGGCGACGCAGCCGCACATTGCGGAGGAAGCTGCGAAGCTTGTGAAAGTGCAGTATGCCACCAAACCATTCGTAGTGGATCTGGAGAAGGCCCGTCAACCCAATGCTCCGCAGGTTTTCCCTGGCCCGGCGGATCAGGCCGGGACGGCGGGTGGCGGCGGGGGCCCGCATGGTGTGCCGCAAACCGGCAATGTCCATGGGCCTGCCATTCATAAGGTTGGCGATGCGGAGCAGGGTTTTAAAGACGCTGACGTCATCGTTGAATCGAAGTATTCCACGCAGGTGCAGACCCATTCCGCGCTGGAAACCCATGGCGTAGTCGCGGACTGGAAGCCCGACCTGCTGACCGTTTGGGCCTCGACGCAGGGTACGGCCAGTGTGCGCGAGGAGCTGGCGGCGTTCTTTCATCTACCGAAATCGCAGGTGCGCGTGATTACGGAATTCATGGGTGGAGGCTTTGGCGCAAAGTTCGGCGCGGGCAACCACGGCGTGGTGGCCGCGCAGCTTTCCAGGCAGACCGGCACGCCTGTCTGGCTGATGCTGGACCGTAAGCAGGAGCATCTTTCGGTGGGCAACCGGCCCAGTTCCGACCAGACGCTGAAAATTGGCGCCAAGAAAGACGGTACGCTGACGGCCGTTCAGTTGATCAGCTTTGGCTCCGCAGGGTGCGGAACGGGCGCGGGCTGTGCCGGGCCGGCCACTAATCTTTACAAGTGGGCCGCGCTGCACACGGAAGAGAACGACGTCTTCATCAACGCCGGGCCAGCCGCCGCTTTTCGCGCGCCCGGCCATCCGCAGGGCGCATTCGCCTTAGAGCAGACGATCGACGAGCTTGCCACGAAACTCAACATGGATCCGATCGACCTGCGCGACAAGATCGATGAAAACCCCGTGCGTCGCGTCGAGCGGCAAATCATCCGCGAAAGCGCGCTTTGGAAGTCTCGCAACCCGAAGCCGAATGCCGACCAAGGACACATCAAGCGCGGCGTCGGCCTTTCGCAGTCCGTCTGGTATCGCCACATCAATATGAACTCCGCTGCGGAAGTCCGCGTCCACCGCGACGGCTCAGTAGAAGTGCTGTCGGCGGTGCAGGACATTGGCACTGGCATCAAGACGGTCCTGGCGCAAGTGCTGGCTGAGCAGTTCGGCGTGCCGCCGGAAAAGGTCTCGGTCAAAATCGGCGACACCAATTATCCGGTAGGGCCAAACTCCGGTGGCAGCGTAACGACGGCCTCACTGTCTCCCGCCGTCCGCGATGCGGCCTGGCAGGCATCGCAGAAATTCCTTGCCAGTGTTGCTCCGGGGTTGGGTACAGCGCCAGACGATCTGGTCCTGACTGGCGGAGAGGTCCGCAGCAAGAGCAATAAATTTCAGCCCATTGCTTTCCGACGCGCAGCAGCGAAGATGGACACCGATGAGGTTTCCGCGCAGTCCAAACGCATCCCGGACTACAACAAAGGCCACTACGACACCTATGGCGGTGTGGACGTTGCCGAAGTCGAAGTGGACACGGAGACGGGACGGATCCACGTCAAACGATTCTTCGCCGTGCATGACTGTGGACGCCCGATGAACCCGTCGCAGGTGATCAACCAGATCAACGGCGGCCTGATTCAAGGCATGTCCTACGCGCTGTATGAGAACCGGCTGCTCGACCCCAACTTTGGGTACATGGTCAATCCAAATCTGGAGCAATACAAAATCGCTGGCTCGCGCGACATTCCAGAGTTGCACGTGCAACTGGTCGAGTCCTACATTGGCCAAAGTTCCACCGATGCCTCTGGCATCGGAGAAGCCGCGGGTGTGATGTCGGCGGCGGCGGCGATCGGCAACGCATTCCACAACGCAACGGGCGTTCGTATCCGCACCACGCCGATGACACCGCCGGTGGTACTGGAAGCCCTGAGTAAGGCTCCACAAAGGAGTGAGACAGCATGAATCAGTTCATCCTTGCAGATTGCACAACAGAAAGCGGCGCGCTTTCCCAGTTGCATGACGGCGCCGTCGTCAAAGCGGGCGGCATAGATCTTCTGGATCGCATGAAGGAGGGCCTCGAATCGCCGACGAAGCTGGTGAATATTCGCAACATCTCCTCGCTGCGCGGCATCCATGAAACGGCGCAGGGACTCAATATCGGCGCGCTCACCACGCTGGCGGAAATCGAAGAAGACCCGGCGGTGAAAGCGCATTATGCGATCCTGTCGGATGCCTGCGGTCACGCTGCGACGCCGCAGATCCGCAACATGGCGACGGTAGGAGGAAACCTGCTCCAGCAAAATCGCTGCTGGTATTTTCGTTCCGATGATTTCGCCTGCCTGAAAAAAGGCAAGGACATGTGCTTCGCGTTCGACGGCCTGAACCAGTATCACGCCATCTTCGACAACACCACCTGCCCGTCGGTTGCGCCATCCTCGGCTGCGGTGGCCCTGCTGGGCTTGAACGCGAGCGTGGAATTGGCCTCGGCGAAAGGCAAGCGCACTGTCGCCATTAAGGACTTTTACGTCCATCCCGATGTGAACCCGATGACGCGGACTGTCATTGCGCCGGACGAATTGCTGACGTCCGTCATCATTCCGAAGCCTGCCTCCGGTACGCGCTCAGCCTATCAAAAATATGGCGAGAAGCGCAGCTACGACTGGGCCACGGCGGACGCCGGAGTTGTGCTCGAAATGGACGGCAACATCTGCCGCAAGGCTGCCATTGTGATGGGCGCGGCTTCGCCGGTGGTAATGCGTTCGCCAAAGGCGGAAGCGATGCTGGCAGGCAAGCCGATCACAGAGGAAACCGCGCGCGCCGCAGGCAAGGCCGCCATGGAAGGCGCGCAGCCGCTCTCTATGAATGGATATAAAGTGCAACTGTTTCCGGTTGCCATCTACAGGACCATTTTGCTGGCCGCCGGACAAATGGGCCGCGACCCCAGCGCAGTCGGTTAACCAAGGAGGACGACCATGAGTGCTACCGAAATTAACGTGCTACCGTGCCAGTGCCTCCGCACCAAGAACGCCTACGGCACAACCCCGCAGTCCGCCGATACGTGGCTGCCCGGAATGCAGGCCTCGTCCTCGTATTGGTGCCTGCGCACCATGGGCCCAGCCGGTCCCGACGAAAATTATGTGCATCTCGCTCGCTGCGTTCCGGGCAGGGCGTGCTACGAAACGCCGGAAGAATAGAACAACGTTAGAACAAGCTGGCTTGGGATCGTTACAACTTACGCTATTTCGTGATCGCATAGTACACACATCCGTGCGCGGGAATGGTTACGCTTAACTTCTTTTTCCCTCCCAGCGATTTCCGCTGCCACAGGTCGCGGACTTGCACCTCTTTACCGCTTAGGCCGAAGACGGACCAGTCCAGATTCACATCAGTAGCTTTGTCTCCCAGATTAAAGACCGCGAGATATTTTTGCTTTGCAGGCGTCTCTGTGTCCGCGACCCAGGCGCGAATCTGCCCCTGCGCATAGGCTGGATGATTGTTGCTGGAATGCTGGTCCACCTTGAGTACTTCGGGATTCGTCAGCAGAGATTTCGTCCATGGGTCGCTGTCCAGAGATGTCCCGGCCAGGTCGCCGCCGAACATCAGCGGGGAGCGCGCAATGGTCCACAACGTCATCACGCTGCGCTGTTCATCATGCGTGAAGCGAGAATTTCTTCTGCCATTGCTGCTTTCGCCAGGCGCTCCAATGCGCCCTAGTGGAAGCATGTCGGCGTCGGGCCAGGTGTGGTCTCGGCCAATGTAGGGCGCCCAGTTCTGCTCATAGTCGAATTGCTGCCGCAGCAATTTCCACTGGTCCCAAAAATCGTCGGAGATGCGCCACATCTGCGCATTCTGCCGCAGGCTGCGCGCCATGACCAGCGGTGCAGGCCCGGGCGAGAGGCTCAACACCATGGGACGGCCAGTTTTCAGGATCGCTTTGTGCAGCGCTTCCACTTCCGGTCGCCGCTGCTCGTAGGGGCGGCCCATGTCGTCGGCCTTGATGAAATCCACGCCCCACGAAGCGTACAGGGTCGCGATCGAATCGTAGTATTGCTGCGCGCCGGGCTTCGACATATCGACGCCGTACATGTCGGGGTTCCATGCACAGAGATGCTGCTTGTCCGCGATATCCGCGGCGCGCGCAGTTGAACCAAGAACAGGAGTATTTTCTTCCACGGCCTGACGGGGAATGCCGCGCAGAATGTGAATGCCAAACTTCAGTCCGCGCGCGTGGACATAGTCCGCGAGCGCGCGAAAGCCCGCGCCATTGGCCGCGGAAGGAAAGCGATTCGTCGCGGGCAGCAGGCGACCATAGGCATCCATGGTCAACTTCGCGCCAGTCTTGTAGTCGTGGCCTTGCGAGTGCGGCTCATACCATTCGATATCGACGACGACATATTGCCAGCCATACTGCTTCAGTTCTTTGGACATCACGTCCGCTACAGACTTGACCTGACCCTCTCGCACGGCGGTCCCGTAGGCGTCCCAACTGTTCCAGCCCATCGGCGGTGTCGGCGCGAATGGTGCTGCAGATGCCCACAGAGAAACATGAAGCGCAGTCAGCAGGAAGATGCAGCCGGACTTTCGAAGAGCGGAAATTACATAACGAGACGAAGAAAAAGTTTTCATCCCCTCTAACGTAGCAGCACTGTTCCACCTGTAGAAAGCCATGCCAGAGAGAAATTTCAGCCCCGCCTCTTGCATTGCGGCGTGTCGAATGCTTCACTGATAGACGCTATGAATCGTCGAGATTTTTTGCGCACTACTGCCGCCTCCGCCGCCATCGCGGCCATGCCCAGGGCGTTACGGGCCAACGATATTGCCACCGTTTCGGCGCAACTGACCATTCATCCCAGCCAGCTTGGCACTCCCATCTCGAAGGACTTTCTTGGCTTGAGTTATGAGGCGGCGCAACTCGCGCATCCGGAATATTTCTCCGCGCAAAACACCGGCCTCGCGGGATTTCTTCGCGTGCTCGGCCCCGGCGTGCTGCGCATCGGCGGCAATACCAGCGAGTATGCTTTCTGGACGCCAAAGCCGACTTCGCAGGCGCCGCAAGGCTCGGACGTGGTAGGTCCGGACAAAGGACATCATCCGGCCACTCCGACGCAGACGACTCCGCAGGCCATCCGCAATCTGAAAGAATTTCTGGACCTGATCGACTGGCGCTGCATGTATGGGCTGAACCTTGGCAAAAGCACGCCCCAGCAGGCCGCCGACGAAGCCGCTTACGTCTCGCAAACGCTGGGCGACAGGCTCATCAGCTTTCAGTTTGGCAACGAGTCGGACCTGTTCCGCAACAACGGACTTCGCCCCGCCAGCTATGACTACGCGGACTTTGCCAAAGATTGGCAGGGCTTCTACAATGCCGTCCATGCGCGGCTGCCCAACGCGAAGTTCGCCGGACCCGATACCGCGGGCACTGGCGTCTGGGTGGAGGAATTCGCGCAGCAGTTCAAGGATAAAGTCGATCTGCTGAGTTCGCACTACTACGCCGAAGGGCCGCCGACCGATCCATCCATGACCATCGAGCGGCTGCTCAGTCCGACGAATTCCCGTTGGGACAAGGGCCAGCCGATGATCCAGCAGGCCATGGCGGAGTCGCGCCTGCCGTTTCGCCTGACGGAGACCAACTCCTGCTATCAGGGCGGCAAGCCTGGGGTGAGCAATACGTTTGCATCTTCACTGTGGGCGCTGGATTTGATGTCGAAACTGCTCAACATTGGGGCCAGCGGCATTAATTTCCATACCGGTGGTTATGGCTGGTATGCGCCGGTGGTCGGCAGCATGGAAAACGGGTTCGTCGCGCGCCCGGAATACTACGCGCTGCTGTTTTTTTCGCAACTGCTGGGCGGTCGCGTCGTGGCCAGCCAGTTGGAGGCATCGAGCGTCGGCCCGCTGCTGGTTTGCTTCGCCGCTCGCGATGCAAAAGACAGGTTACAGGCCGTGGTCATCAATAAAGACCCGGCGAAGAATGTGCGCTTAGCGATTGACGCTGGAACATCTGGCGAGCGCGTTGCCGTGCGGCGCCTGATTGCGCCGACGCTGGAAGACGAGCAGGATGTGACCTTCGCAGGCGCTCCCGTGGGAGCTGAAGGCGCATGGCAAGCCGCGCGCATCGAGCATGTTCACGCCAGCAACGGCACGACGGAATGCTTTGTCCCTGCGGCAAGCGCCGCGCTGCTGAGGTGGGAGTAGGGAGCGTTTGTTTCAGTCGAGATCGGTATGTTGTCGAGACCGACCTTCCGTCTCACGCCGCCATACATGCGGCAAGATAGAATACGGATGTTGGCCAGTGTTTGTTGCAAAAGAAAAAACTCGTCCGTATGTGAATTGCTACTGGTTGCTCTTGTGGACATAAATGGAAACTCGCATCATTCTGGTCGTTGGGTCGATCCTCCTTTGCTGCGGATGCTTGGGGCTTCTGACAGTCCGCCTCAGCAATCCTTTTCTTAAGGGACTTGGCTGGCTGGGCGGCACTTTCGCTGCCGGTGCGATTGGGGCAACCATATTCGCGGCGCGTGCCAACGTTTCCGCTGACGCTTTTGTGCTGCTGGCCGACACATTGATATTGCTGGCGTACGTCCTGCTGCACGTCTCCTTCCTGGAACTGACAGAGAGCGCGTCTCTGCTGCCCCGGCTTGGACTCTCCTTGCTTGCCGCCCAGGCAGCCGCCTATCCGGTCTTTCGATATCTTCACGATATCAGGCAGATGAGTGTGGTGACTCTCGGCGTCCTGGTGGCCATACAGGCTTTTCAGAGCGCATTGTTCCTGAAGAAGACCGTAAAAGATGGAATGGAGGCGCCGATATGGTTCAGCGTCATTCTTCTTGCAGGCTTCGCCGCATTCAATCTTTTTCGAAGCGTGGTCGTCCTTGTTCTCGGGACGCCGAGTGACCCGCATCTACCGAATCCGCTTGAAGCCATAAGTGCCGTTGTATTTCTTGGGGTCGGACTGGGCCTCGGCTTCGGCGTGTTCTGGATGACCAGCGCCCAAATCCGCATTGCGCTGGAGGGGCTGGCCAACACCGATCCGTTGACCGGCATCTACAACCGCCGGATTTTTACATCCCTGTGCGAGAAGGAGTTGTCGAGGAGTTCGCGGACCGGAGAACCGTTCTCTCTGATCGTGTTCGACCTCGACCACTTCAAAAAGATCAACGATCGTTATGGGCACGCTACCGGGGATGCCGTGCTCTGTGCCGTCGTTGAAAAGCTGCGAAATTCTGTCCGGAACATCGATACCGTCGGCAGGTGGGGCGGAGAAGAATTTGTCGGCCTGTTACCTGGCGCGGACTCCCACGTAGCACTGCTCGTCGCTCAAAGACTGCGGCACAATGTCGAGGCCCTGACGATAGCGAATTTACAGGCGAAACATATTCTTGTCGGAGATGAAATCGGCATAACGATCAGCATTGGAGTGGCGACCTACCGAGGGCCGGGAGACAGCATCGACGATTTAATTCATCGATGCGATACCGCCATGTACCAAGCCAAGGCCGAAGGGCGCAATCGGATTGTGGCAACCGACCGAGCGCATGTAATTGGCCGATAAGAACGCCAACAACGGCACAGCGGAATGCTTTATGCCTGCGGCCAGCGTTGCTGAAATGGGAGTAGAGAAAATGGCATCTAACAAGGTAGGAGAACACCACGCCACAAAGCACGCACGACCGAGTCGCAGAACTCACAACCTGGCCACCCACTCCCACTCCGCCGCCGCCGCCTTCAATCTAAAATGTGCTTCCGTTGGGATCCCCTTGGGACCTGAGAACCGTTTCATCCGTCGGGGCAGCCTTTGCTGCGGGTTGCTCGCATGTTCTCGCTCGGATTTATACATCGTCAAACTTTGAATTTCTCGCGGAGCCATTTTAAGACGGCGAGTTGCTCGTCTTGACCTGCTCGTCGAACCTGAGACAGAAGCCAAAGAGCAGTAGGTTTCTCAGTTGTGATGTTCTTCGCACCCTGGTTGCAGGTCGAACATAGCGTCCGCAGGTTGGAAAGCTCGTCTTTGCCGCCGAGGCTCTTGTCTACTATGTGTCCGATGTGAAGGCGGGCCTTGCGTCCGGTTTCCGGATCAGTTTCGCTGGGCGTCAAGCCGCACATCTGGCAGGTAAAGCCGTTGCGATCCAGAACTACTGCGCGGAGTTTCGCAGACATGTTCCTTGAGAAACGAATATTGGAAATCTTCGGTGGCAGTTCTTTCAGTAAATATTGGCCCGGTTTCAATCCTGCGTTGTCGTTGTGGGTGAGAATCGGCCAGCCTTCATCCTCTCGCAGTTCTCGCACGCGACGCGCCCATTCGCTGACGTTGACACCTGCTGCATCATGTATTTCGTTTGATGTGACCACCCGTCCGACGTTGGCAAGGAGGAACTGCCGGATACGCTCTTTCGATCCCGGCTTACGCATTGCGCTTCAACTCGGATTCTCCTAGTTTGGTTGCAAGTAAATACGTCAGCAGTTGCTTGCCGATGAATCGTGTGTAGGCAGGTGGAATTGCCTCGTTCAGTTCATTCTTAGTCATCCAGTTGATGCCCATGGCATCACGGGCCGCTGCTATGGTGCAGTTGCCTCCACCCGTTACCTGAACGAAATCTCGCATATCGTCGGTCTTACCATAATGCGACTTTCTTTTGTCGAACGTGTGAACTTTTGGATGAACTCCATGCTTCGGGGTCAGAATCGCGAAATTCGCTTCGAACAGACGATGACGAAGTACCCTAAGACCCCTAAACATCGTGCCGCAAAGTACTATAGGATTTCGTAATGGTGCACCATCGACATTCTCGATGATGTAAGGAAGCCCCGAACGCACCAGCATGTCTCTGACCGGTTCTATGAGACGCGGCCATGCGTCAGCGTTGCCGTTCCGTTTAGCGAGATCGGAATATGACTGGCATGGTGGCGATGCGTGAATTGCATCAAATGTCGAGATAAATTTAGCGTCAAGCTTTAAAGCATCCGTCCGAATGAAAGGAAATGGGTAATTGGGCTGCGGTTCGATGTCCACTCCAACAACGTCAAATCCTGCCGTACTGTATCCTTTGGCTGCACCACCAGCGCAGCAGAACAAATCGAGCAGCCTCGGTCTCTGCCCAAGAATAGCAACTGCATTAGTCTCAATGTTCCTTTTGGAAGCGAATCGACCCCCATTGTCGGAGATCAGGCTTAAAGTGGCAGGATCAGCGTTCACGTATTAATTCCTCTCGTATTCACTTTATATTCGCTACGGAGCTTCGGAAAACATTTTTATTTGCTCCAGACACAGAACCGGTTTCGAAAAGGAAGATTCGCATCTACCCAGCATCCTCATATGGGATGCGCGAGCGGATTCAGCGTACAATATATCCAGTTCTTGAATGCCACGAGCATTCCGGTCTGGGCTGGATGATATGGGCCTGGGCTACCCGATGGGGGCGTCACGGTTTCGACGGGATCGTTTGCGGCAGAGAGGCATGCCGGGGGGTGGGCACCCGTAATCGCTTACAAAAACACAATTGCTAACACTCAATTTGCACTTGCCGCTTAATTAAATAAGTGGCCGTTCTCTTCGGCTTTACCTGTGGGCTGGGGAAGGACGTCATACAGCAGGCTGGTTGTACGGGCTACGTCTGGGCTGGTACGGCGAGATTCTCAGGCTGGCGGAGTGCGCATCTTGTCGCTTCTAAGCGCGCAACGCGAGATCAAACGAACGCGACTACGCATGGAGACTCTTTGTTGACTAAGATTTCGGACGCGGGTTCGACTCCCGCCGCCTCCACCAATCTAACTATATGATTCTATTGGTCTTAGTGTCTATTTGAAATATTGGCATATGTGTTACGTGTGTCCGATCTAGTGTAGTCCGCCATAAATAGAATCATTTATATATCGAAGGTCATCTCATAAGATGAGGGGACCTCGATATGCGTGTGGCGACTACGATTGCA
>JAKAYS010000159.1 GCA_021826695.1 Acidobacteriota bacterium
GGCAATATCGGAGTTCTCCATTGCCTGATAGTCCACTACGATCAGTTGTTGCAGGTCCTTGGGGACCGCGGCCTGCGACTCGGCGGCCAGGGGTGAAGCAGAAGCGGGCAGAGCAGCTACAACCAGGGCCAAGGCGCCCAGAGCATTGCCCAAATTTTTTTTCCAACGAGCCATGTGATACTCCTTTGCGTATTGAATACGCGCACTTATTTGTAACGCCGGGACAGTCCTGCCAGATTCTTTTTGGCAGAATTTGCTACCCTCGGGCAAGCCAGCATTCTCTTGAATCCACGTCATTATGGCCATACAAGTGGTTCTTCCAGTCTACGCTCCAGGGTCCGCGCGGTTGAGAAGTTGGAGGCCATCTGTATCCATTCACTGTCCTGCTCCACCGCCGCTTCCGGGACCAATCCGATCAGTTCGACAATTTCCGGCTGCACCCCAAGTTTTGCCGCCGCACTCTTCACCGCTTGATAGACCCGGCTGATGGGCGTAGCGCGAAAATCCGTAATATTCATGGAGACCTGGGCATGGCCGCGGACCAGGACGCCCATTGCCTTCAGGCCTTCCATTCCGCCACTCGATGCGCGAATCTCTCTGGCAATACTTCGCGCGGCCCCGACGTTGGCCGTATTTAGATAAACGTTGCACGCGATCAAAAGTTGTCGCGCGCCCACCGCGCTGGCTCCCGCCGTGGGATGCAGCGAAGGGCCGCCGACATCTGGACGGCGGGCTGCGTCCTGCTTTACCTGTTTGCGCAAACCCTCAAACTGGCCGCTGCGAACATCTTCCAGCAGCCGCCGATCCGGGCGCAATGCAGCCGCCTCGTAAAAATACACCGGGACGCGATAGCGCTTCCATATCTCCTGTCCCAACTGGTGCGCCAGCGCGGCGCACTCCGGCAAAGAAATGTTGCGGAGAGGAACCAGTGGAATGACATCCGCCGCCCCAATGCGTGGATGGACGCCGCGCTGCGCAGTCAGGTCAATGCACTCCACTGCCATCCCCACGCCGCGCAACGCGCTTTCCAGTATGGGTCCCGGTGCACCGGCAACCGTCACGACGGAGCGGTTATGATCTGGATCGAGAGAATAATCGAGCAAGGAAACGCCATCGACATGCATGGCGCGAACAATATTGCGAACAACCTCTGGATGCATGCCCTCGGAAAAGTTGGGCACACACTCGATGATGGATTCTTTTGTGTTCATACGGTGGCGCTCATTACTTCCACCAGGTGTAGCCAATCTGGAGTTGCACCGTCGCATTGACGCCCGGATTGGCATCGCCGAGGCTGGCATTGGAAATATGTACGGCATTCGCGCCAAACGTGATGGACTGCCTAGGCTTTACAAAGTAATGAATGCCGACGCCGAATTGCGGCTCAAAATTCCAGACGCAGGTGCCGCGCGGGCCGTTCGGCGGATATTTATGGTTGGTCCAGATCAGACCGCCGCCACCCTGTAGCCACGGCATGACGCGCTTCCAACGGACCAGGTCCCAGCGCAAAAGGATGGGCGTTATGCTCAACCCCGTATACGTTCCGCCAGTGGTGACCTGTCGCGTCTGCGGCGGGTTTCCAGTGGTGAGCAAGTAGGTCGTCTTCGGCGTAAAGGATTGCCAGTATGGAATCAGTTGGATTGCATATTCAAACTGGCCGTGCAAAATACCTGGGCCGGCTGCGGAGGTCAGCACTTTGCCCAGCCGATAGCCAGCATTCAGAAAGTGGTCGCTGGTTTCTCCTGTTGTCCCGAAACCGCCATCGATAAAGGCGCCTCGGTCCCAGGGTTTGTGCTGCATCACAGTATGCACCGGATCGCTGCTGGCGGCCGACTGTGCGGCGGGTGAAGGCGTGAACTGCGAACTTGTTTGAGCGGGTTGGCTGGTTTGCGAAAAAGAAATACCGGAAAGGACAAGCAAAAACACAACTGCAAAAACAATCTGCTTCTTCAAGAGAACTCCACTTGTTTGTATCAATCGATCTCAAACCGCCGGACGTTATTGCGTCCAACGGAATGGCTCGGCTTATCCAGCGACTTCTTCGAGTTGCTTGGCATCCATATCAAAATTCGAGTAGACGTTCTGCACATCGTCCTGGTCTTCCAACGCTTCCAGCAGACGAATCATCTGGGACGCCGCCGCGCCCTCCAGCTTGGTATATGTGGAGGCCAGCAGCGTCACTTCCGCCATCTGCGTTGCAATCCCCGCGCCTTTGATGGCGGCCGCGACCGCTTCAAAAGCAGCCGGTTCCGTGATAATTTCCCACGAGTCGCCTTCATCGCGAATATCGTCGCCGCCCGCTTCGAGCACGAGGTTCATCAGCTTTTCTTCCTCGGCTGCGGACTTCGCTATGGAGATGAGGCCCTTTTTCGAGAACATCCAGGAAACGGAATTGGATTCGCCGAGGTTTCCGCCATTCTTCGAAAAGCCATGACGAATTTCGCTTACCGTCCGATTGCGATTGTCCGTCGTCGCCTCGACGATCACCGCGACGCCGCCTGGCCCATAGCCTTCAAACGTAATCTCTTCGTAGGCCGCGCCTTCCAGTTCGCCTGTGCCGCGCTGAATGGCGCGTTTGATGTTGTCCGCAGGCATGTTCTCCGCCTTGGCCGCGGCAATGGCCCCGCGCAGGCGAGGATTGCTGTCCGGGTCTCCGCCGCCACCTCGGGCTGCCATAGTGATTTCTTTGATAAGGCGGGTGAAGGTTTTACCGCGTTTGGCGTCGGTCGCGCCCTTCTTATGCTTAATGGTCGCCCATTTTGAATGGCCGGACATGGAAAAACCTCGTTGATGACTTTAACTGGATGGATGCAATTGCAGGTACAAATAATCCACGCAAACGTAGATTTTACCATGCCAAATCAGGACTGTTTGAGCGGCTTCGGCTTGCGAAAAGCAAAGACGACCGCGAGTAGCGGCGGGGCCAGCAAAACTCCCCAAAATGGAATGATGATGCCGAGAACAATCGGCCCAAAAATGGAGGCCCAGATCGGCACCTTCGCAGTGCGCTTCATCAGCCACGGTTGCAGCAAAAGCTGGTCGATGAAAACGATGGCTGCGTAGAGACATAACAGCAGGCCAAACTGTTCCCAGCTACGCCCGGCGAACAGCAGGCTGAGCGTGGGGCCGATCAGCGCCAGCATCCCGCCAATGTGCGGAATCAGTTGCGCCAAGCCGCCAAGGATCGCCCATAACGGGGCCCATGGAACGTGTAGCAACGACAGTCCGATGAACCACAGAAAGCCGACCAGCAGAGCGTCCAGCGTGATGGCGCGCCACCAGTTGACCAGCGCGCCTCCGGCTTTACGAAGCGGGCCGGGCCCTGTTCCAAGTGTCAGCGTCTCTTCGCGTCTATCCATGCGGACCATCGTTCTATGATTCTATCCAAGCGCGACGGCTGGATTTTATCCAAACGCCACGACTGCTAAACTACATGCAAATGAAATTTGGCGTTCTCGTCTTCCCCGGCTCAAACTGCGATCAGGACACGTACCATGTCATCTCCGATGTGATCGAGAAGCCCGTGACTTTTTTATGGCACGAAAGCTCGGATCTCGAACAGTGTGACGCGGTCCTGGTGCCCGGCGGTTTCGCTTACGGAGACTATCTTCGTACCGGCGCGATTGCACACTTCGCGCCTATTATGCAGTCGGTAAAGAGGTTTGCCGCATCCGGCGGGCTGGTGCTGGGCATCTGCAATGGATTTCAAATCCTCGCGGAAAGCGGGCTGTTGCCGGGTGCGCTGATGCGCAATGCCGGACTGAAGTACATCTGCAAGCAGGTGTATCTGCGCGCGGAAACAACGGACTCTCCCTTCACCAATCAGTTGCGCGAAGGCGAGGTCTTGAAGATTCCCATTGGCCATATGGAAGGCAACTACTTCTGCGATACCGCAACCCTGCAACAACTGGAAGCGCAGCGTCGCATTGCCTTCCGCTATGTCAGCGCGAAGGGCGAAGTGACGCTGGCAGCCAATCCGAACGGTTCCCTGTCGAACATTGCCGGCATCCTAAATGAAGGGCGCAATGTGCTGGGAATGATGCCGCACCCGGACCGGTCGAGCGAAGCAATGTTGGGGTCTGCTGACGGGCTGCGCATTTTTCAGTCCATGGTAAGCGCATTGGCAATGCAATGAACAACTTCTGCTAGAAATCTGGTCCATTTCATGATCGATGTCCATCATCACCTGCTGTACGCGCTCGACGACGGGTCGCCCGACCTGGAAACTTCGCTGCAAATGGCGGAGATCGCCATCGAGGACGGCATCACGCACGTCGTGTGTACGCCGCATGCAAACAGCGAATATCGCTTCCTACCGGAAGTGAACGCGGAGCGACTGGCTTGTTTGCAGCGGAACCTGGGCGACCGATTGACGCTCGGACTAGGCTGCGATTTTCATTTGAGTTACGACAATATCGAGGATGCGCTGGCCCATACAACGCGTTATACCATCAACGGAAAAAAATATCTGTTAGTGGAATTCCCCGATTTCGGTATTCCGCAAAATATCTCGGCCAGTTTTTATGAAATGTCTGTGGCGGGCATCGTGCCCATCCTGACCCATCCGGAACGCAATTTGACCTTGATGCAAAAGCCGGAAAAACTTGCGGAATGGATTCGCATGGGTTGTCTGGTACAGGTGACCGCCGGTTCTCTGATGGGACATTTCGGTAAAGGCCCGCAGCGCATCGCGCAACAGCTTCTCGACTGGCGCTGGATTCATGTCCTGGCCACGGATGCGCACAACGCCACCTCGCGGCCTCCTGTGATGAGCGAGGCTTACCACTACATCGCAAAGAAACACGGAGAGGAAACCGCTCAACTGCTTTGTATTCACAATCCTCGTGCTATTTTCTATGGCGAAGCATTGCAGGAGCAGCCGACCCCAGACAATATGTATGAGGGAGAAGTGTCTGCGCCTCGGCGACGTGGCCTGCTCTCCATGTTCGGCTGGAAGTAAAGAGTTTCTGCGACTTGTGCTCACATGTTGAAGGAAGCCGGTCAATCGTGGTCGAACTAAGGGAGCAGAACGATCTTGCCGGTGGTGCGTCGAGATTGCAATTCTTCCTGCGCTTTTGCTGCATCCGCCAAAGGAAACGTCCGATGGATGCGTAATTCCAGTTCCCCCCGCTCCAATTGCTGAAATACGTCCGTCGAGCGGGCATTTAGCTCTTCTCGCGTAAGGGTGTAATGCACCAGACTGGGGCGCGTAAGAAATACAGAGCCATGCAGCGATAATTTGATAGGATCGATCGGCGGAACTGCTCCACTCGACGCGCCATACAGTACCAGCATGCCACGCGGACGCACGCACTTCAGCGATCGCTCAAAAGTGGCTTTGCCGACCGAGTCGTACACGACATCCACGCCGCGCCCATTCGTAAGCTGCTGCACGGCTGGAAAGAAATCATTGTGGCCATACAGAACGACATCCTGAGCGCCAGAATGACGCGCCAGTTCGGCTTTCTCTTTTGTCGAGACCGTGGCAATGACATGAGCGCCCATTTTGACTGCCATCTGTGTCACCAACAGACCAACGCCGCCGGCAGCAGCGTGCAACAGAACTGTATCTCCCGTCTTCAGTGGAAAAGTCGAATGGGTAAGATAATGCGCTGTCATGCCTTGCAGCAGAATTGCAGCAGCCTGCTCAAAGGAAATGGCAGGGGGAATATGCACCAGGTGCGCTTCCGGAACGACGGCATACTCGGCATAGGCGCCCAGGTACATGCACCATGCCACATTGTCGCCCACCTTGAAATTCTCCACAGCTTCGCCCGCTTCGACGATGATGCCCGCGCCCTCCTGCCCTGGAGTCAGCGGCAATGCAGCCGGGTACACACCTTCCCGGTAATAGATGTCGACGAAGTTGACTCCGATGGCTCGAACTTCGACGAGAACCTGATTGGGAGCTGGAGTGGGGCGAGGGATTTCCGCCAGATGAAGGCTTTCGATACCTCCGGTTTGCGCAACTTGCATGGCTTTCATGAGCATGCCCTGTTTTCTTTACCCACACGTAAGCCGCAAAGGTCCTACCCTTCGGACAACATGCTGGGCTCTTCCGGCGCACGCAAACGAACGAGGCGGTCGATGGTATAGGGAGCACGATATTGACTCTGGTAGAAATGCCGCACTTGCAGCTCTCCGATCAGGCCAATCGCGAGCAGTTGAATTCCAGCCAGGATCAACACCCCTGCGATCACAAACATGGGGCCGTGCCGATCCATCACATGTTGATGTGTAAAAAGTTTTAAGAGCAACAACCAGACAGAAAGGGCCATTCCGCCGAACATACCTGTCGCTCCCAGAGATCCAAAAAAATGCATGGGGCGCGACATGTATTTCAACAGGAAACGAATCGTCATCAAATCGAAAAAAACCCGGAAAGTGCGGGAGATTCCGTAATGCGATTTGCCTCGTTCCCGATTGACATTTCTGATGGGGATTTCGCAGATCGACGCACCATACCAGGAGGCCAGCGCGGGTATAAACCGATGCATTTCGCCATATAGCGGAATGTTGTGAATCACTTCTCGCCGATACGCTTTATACGTAGTGCCAAAGTCGTGGATGTTCACGCCGGACAACTTCGCCATCAACCAATTGGCGCAGCGGGAAGGGATGCGTCGCATGACGAAGTTGTCGATGCGCTCTTTTCGCCACCCGCTCACCACGTCATAGCCTTCTTCCAGCTTGGCAAGGAAGTTTGGGATTTCCGCGGGGTCATGCTGCAGATCGCCATCCATGGCCAAAATAAATTCACCCTGGGCATGATCGAATCCGGCAGCCAGGGCGCAGGTTTGGCCAAAGTTGCGCCGTAGTTTGACTACCAGAACCCGGCTGTCAACCGCGGTGATTTCTTCCAGCAACCGGTAGGTGCGGTCCGAGGAGCCGTCGTCCACAAAAATCAATTCAAACGAATCGCCAACCTGCTCCATGACGGCCTTCAGCGCGTCATACATGGCGGTCACATTTTCTTCTTCGTTATGAAAAGGGACAACAACTGAATATTTAGGCATATCTTTCAGTATAACGATAGATTCCAAGCAAATTGCGACGGATTTCTCTCTATATGCAAGCGCGTTCCTAACCTGTCACTCCATTGGACGCAGCAAGTTTTGAATCGGTTAATCATTTCGACTGGTAATTACAGAATCAAAGCCGATTTAGATCGAAACTGTTCTTCCGATTACAGACCAGTCATCTGGCGTCGCATGGAGTCATCGCCGCAAGCGTTGGGCAGTCCATTTGACATCTTCCACTGGTTGCCCTTTTTCTTCAAGACGTAGAACGCTCCTCCGCCACAATTCCGGCCACATTGATATGCGGCATACACCACAGCCGTAGTCCTGGAGGCGTTGAAGCCCACTGCGGAAAACTGTATCCAGCCTCCCGAGTCTTCGTGATGCTCGAAGAACAGGCCCCATGCACCAATTTCCTGGCGAGCGATGCCCTCCAGCTCTCCCCGTCCAATGAACGTGTAGGAGCGAGATATGTGCAGTTTGTGCTGCAATATCCAAGGCTGCTGGTTCATTTGCTTGTAGTTTGCGATCGCCGAGTTCAAACTGCGAGAATTCCCCATCGAATGCGCGTCGTTGCCAGGATTGTTTCCGCCATGCAAATTGGACTGGCCCGCAGTCGAGGCAGCGCAAATACGGTGCCCCTTGGTCTCGTTCAGGATTACGAAATTCTGAGCATCCAGTTGGGTCCATGGCCATAAATGGGGCAGGACCGCGGAGTAGACTGCGTAAGCATCCTGATCTGTGTACGCATGCGCGCTTTTCCTGCTGGCCAACGCTGCCAGCGCAATCAACAAAAATACTTCTACGAATATTGCCTTCTGGAAAATACGAGAGCGCGATAACACAAGTTCCTCCGTAAAATGTTTTAAATCACTTTTTGATGCATCGCAAAACACACGCCAGGTCGCACCCGAACCTGCTTACTATCAATGTAGTCGTTCTGCAAATTCATCGCCGTATGATAGATTTAGACTTTGTAGACCTGTGTGGAGAGATGGCCGAGTGGCTGAAGGCGCTCGCTTGGAAAGCGTGTATACCTTTACCGGTATCGTGGGTTCGAATCCCACTCTCTCCGCCATTCTCGATGCA
>JAKAYS010000160.1 GCA_021826695.1 Acidobacteriota bacterium
CCGCCCACCTGCATTCGTGGAGTTGACTGCGATTGTTCTTTTTGCCATGAACATCTCCGGAACACTTCTGCGTCCCCCGGCCCATCTGCAGAAATCTTTATCGTTGTCGTCTCTTTGACCAGTGCATAGACGGACATGGGGCACAAACAGCGCCCAGAGCTTACTCCCATAATTCGACCTTGACATATACATCATATTGCGCCTAATGTTTCCATGTATACACCATATAGACACTTACAGCAATAAGCCGTCCGCAAGGAGATGTTATGGAAACACCCCTTCACGCTGCTCCTCCAACCTCGTATCCCACGTATCTTTCCTACCCCTGGACGCGAATCCTGCAACGAGACGGCACCCAGGTGCCTTTTGACGCGGAGCGTATCCGCTCCGCCATCGCTCGCGCCGGTCGCGCATCGGGCGAGTTTGAGAATGAGACAGCGCAGCAGCTCACGCATCAGGTGCTCGATGCGCTCAAGCTAGCGCTGTCCGATCCGATCCCCACTATTGAGCAGATTCAGGATCACGTTGAGCTGACGCTGATGGACGCTGGCTATTACCGCACCGCCCGCGCCTACATTGCCTATCGGGAGCAGCACAGCCGCCTGCGCAAAGATCGACAGGCTGTCGTCCATTCTGTTTCCTCGGTCAATGAGTATCTGGAGCAGCAGGACTGGCGTGTTCGCGCCAATGCCAATCAGGGGTACTCTCTGGGCGGGCTGATTCTCAACGTTGCGGGCAAAGTGGTCGCGAATTATTGGCTGAGCCACGTCTACCCCGAAGCAATAGGAGTAGCCCACCGCGAAGGCGATCTCCACATCCACGATCTCGACATGCTGGCAGGCTACTGCGCTGGATGGTCTCTGCGCGTGCTGCTGCAAGAGGGCTTCAACGGCGTTCCCGGCAAGGTTGAAGCTGCACCGCCGCGGCATTTATCCAGCGCCGTGGGGCAGATGGTCAATTTTCTTGGAACCTTGCAGAATGAATGGGCGGGCGCGCAGGCATTCAGTTCCTTTGATACCTACCTTGCGCCTTACGTGCGCAAGGATGGCCTCTCCTACGACGAGGTACGCCAGAATGTTCAGGAGTTTATCTACAACCTGAACGTTCCCTCGCGCTGGGGTAGCCAAACTCCCTTTACCAACGTCACCTTCGACTGGGTCTGCCCAGAGGATTTGCGCGAGCAGGTTCCGCTGATTGCGGGCGAGCCGATGCCCTTCCGCTACGGCGATCTGCAGGCGGAGATGGACATGATCAATCAGGCGTACATCGAAGTGATGAGCCAGGGCGATGCGAAAGGGCGTGTCTTCACTTTCCCCATCCCCACCTACAACATCACGCCAGAGTTTTCGTGGGACTCGGAAAACGCCGAGCGGCTTTTTGCAATGACAGCGAAATATGGCCTGCCGTATTTTCAAAATTTTCTTAACTCTGACCTCAAGCCCAACATGGTTCGTTCGATGTGCTGCCGTTTGCAACTCGATCTGCGCGAACTACTGAAGCGCGGCAATGGATTGTTTGGCTCGGCGGAGCAGACGGGTTCCATCGGCGTGGTGACGATCAACTGCGCACGCCTCGGCTATCTCTACAAGGGCGACTGCGAGGGTCTCTACCAGCGACTCGACGAACTGCTGGAGATGGCAAAGGACAGTCTGGAGATCAAGCGCAAAGTCATCCAACGCTATATGGACGACGGCCTGTTTCCCTATACGCGGAGATATCTGGGAACGCTCCGCAATCATTTTTCTACCATTGGAGTAAATGGCATCAATGAAATGATCCGCAATTTTACTGCGGATGCGCAGGACATTACCCACCCCTTGGGGCACAGCTTCGCCTGCGACCTGCTCGATCATGTGCGGACGCGCATGACTGCGTTTCAAGAACAGACAGGCCACATGTACAACCTGGAGGCCACGCCCGCCGAGGGCACTACCTATCGCTTTGCCAAGGAGGATCGCAAGCGCTTTGCTGACATCCTGCAAGCGGGCTACACCGAAACTCCGTATTACACCAACTCCTCCCAGTTGCCCGTGGGTTTTACGGATGATCCCTTCGAGGCACTGGAGCGGCAGGAGGCGCTGCAATCCAAATACACGGGCGGCACGGTGCTGCATCTGTATGTGGGCGAGCGAATCTCAAGTGCTGAGGCTTGCAAGCGCCTGGTGCGGCGCTCCCTCGAACGCTTCCGCCTGCCATACATCACCATTACGCCTACATTTTCCGTTTGCCCAACCCATGGCTATCTCACGGGGGAGCATCCATTTTGCCCGCTCTGCGATCAGGAACGTCTCGCAGAAAAACAGCAACGCAAAAGCGCCTGATTCAAATTTCAAACCCAAAAGGAGAACTTGTATGAATCTGCAAATCGAAGAAGAAGCCATTCACGAACCCATCACCCTGACCGATGCCGAACGCCAACCCTGCGAAGTATGGACGCGCGTGATGGGATACCATCGGCCCGTTGCCTCCTTCAACACAGGAAAGCGCGGCGAGCACAAAGAGCGGAGATTTTTTCTGGAACCAGGACGGTGCTCTGCGTGAAACGGAACGACCTGGTGCTGGGAGGCATGACGCCGCTCAGCACCCTGGATTTTCCCGGTCGCCTGAGCGCGGTGCTCTATGCCCAGGGCTGCCCGCTGCGTTGCCGCTATTGCCACAATCCAGAACTGTGGCCGATGCGAGCAACAACGCAGCAAACTTCTGCGCCACGGACGTGGACAGAAGCCGTGGCCTGGCTTCATCGTCGTCGCGGCCTGCTGGATGGCGTGGTCTTCAGCGGCGGAGAAGCCACGGCTCAACCCGCGCTGGCTGATGCAATGATGCAGGTGCGGGCACTGGGATTTCAGATAGCGCTACATACTGCGGGCATCTATCCAAAGCGACTGGAGCAGATTTTACCCATGCTGGACTGGATCGGGTTAGACATCAAGGCTCCCTTCGACCGCTATGCGGATGTCACGGGAGTTCCCGGCAGCGGGGACAAGGCGCGCAGCTCGCTCGCCGCAGTGCTGTCCAGTGGCGTGGAGTATGAGTTGCGCACCACCGTGCATAGCCATCTACTGACCGCAGACGATCTCCTCCACATAGCAAAAACCTTGCAATCGTACGGAGTGCGTCGCTGGGCGTTGCAGGAATTTCGCACTCAGGGTTGCGGCGATGCAGAGTTGTCGAAGCTGCCATCGGCACTCGACCCGGCCCTGGTATCGCGCCTGCGCGAGTGGGTGCCAGATATTGCTGTTCGGGTTGCAGCCTGAGGCACTGCCTAGAGCATTTTCGACGCGTCTGTGAAGTATGCCGAGCGGAAGACGCCGCTGGTCATTTTGGCGGGTAAGGAGTATGGTTCTGGATCGTCTCGCGATTGGGCAGCCAAGGGGCCAAAGCTGTTGGGCGTGCGTGCAGTGATTGCGGAAAGCTTCGAGCGCATTCATCGCTCGAACCTGGTGGGCATGGGGATTCTTCCGCTGCAATTTGAAGCGGGCCAGAATGTCGAATCGCTCGGGCTGACGGGCGAGGAGGTCTACGACATTCCTGAACTGCGCGCCATGCTGGACAGGAAGTTTGCCAATGGCCGCAAGCTGACCGTGAAGGCGAAGGGCGCCGATAGCAATGCGAAAGAATTTTCCGCGATGGTGCGCATCGACACTCCGCAGGAGATTCTGTACTACCAGCACGGCGGCATTCTGCTGTACGTACTGCGGCAACTGGCAGGGAAGGCGTAAGGAGCCACACGCCGAGAGACCATCAAAGGGATGGAATGGGTCTGCGTGCCGAGGATCATCTGTGTTGGGGGCAACGACAGTGCGGCTAAAGTGGATGGGCCTCTGACGAAAGTATCCGCGATATTGGAGAATTGCGTGAGATGTTGCGACAATACGACGTATGAAAGCTTCGAACTGACCCCGCGAAACAATAGCAGGATCAATTCAAATACTTGTTCATTGAAATCGATAATCAATGGGTTGGATGGATGCGATGCTAAGAATTTCGTGCGAGGAATTGTCCGATACGCTTACACGCGTTCTTCTGAAGCTGGGCTTCGAGCAAGCCCGGGCAGAAACCTGTGCTCGACTTTTTACGGAGACCACATGCGACGGAATTTACTCTCATGGCATCGACTGGTTTCCACGTTTTGTGAAGATGGTTTGTAACGGAAGCATCGACGTCGGTGCAAGCCCTGTCTTTGCGACGAAATTCGGAGCACTGGAACGGTGGGATGGAAGACGTGGCCCGGGGAACTTGAACGCCTACGAATGCATGGCCAGAGCCATTGCACTCAGCCGCGAAAATGGAGTTGGGTGCATCGCGCTGGCAAATACCAACCACTGGATGCGTGGCGGCACCTACGGATGGCAGGCCGCAGATGCCGGAGTCATTGGAATCTGCTGGACGAATACCATGGCCAATCTTCCTCCGTGGGGTTCCACCGAACCACGCCTCGGCAATAATCCACTAGTGATTGCGATACCGCGGTCTAATGGGCATGTTGTGCTTGACATGGCCATGTCGCAATTCTCTTACGGCGCACTGGCCTCCTATCGCATGCGTAGTGAGTTACTGCCGGTCGAGGGAGGTTTCGACACACAGGGGCAATTGACGCGCGACCCCGCGGCGATAGAAGAATCTCAAAGACCGCTGCCCATCGGCTACTGGAAGGGATCGGGATTGTCTCTGACGCTAGACATGATGGCGGCGATGCTGTCAGCTGGCCATGCCACGCACCAAATACCAACCGACAAGCTTCGTGAGACGGGACTATCGCAGGTCTTCCTTGCATTCGATGTGTCCGCCTTTGGATCAGCAGAGACCTCGGCGAAATCTGCGGAGCAGATCATTGAGTTTGTGCAAGCGGCTACCCGTACCAGCGGCAGCGAGAACATACGATACCCTGGCGAGCGGACCCTGCAAACTCGCGCAGAGAATCGTTCGCTGGGCATTCCTGTCGAACCTGCACTGTGGGACGAAATACAGAAGATGTAGAGAAGTGTTAGCGGCCATGGCTTCGATTCCAACGAGATACAAGCAAGAGCAATTCATTTATGAACGATTCATTCCCTGTTTTCTCAATACAGACACGAACTTGTTGCTTACATGGTGTGATGGAAATGTGAATCAAGAAGATCCAAGCAAATGGTCCGTTTCGGGGAGCACGCTGGACGCTGCCACATGGAACGCGGTCGCGAAGGGTGCCCGCGCGCATCTGCCGGACACAAGACTCGCTACAATTGAAGTTATAGATTCAGCCTGAGGGTTTATGGGAAAAGTAATTGAGTCCACAATTCCTGATATTACGACGACGCCGATAGATGTCAGCATTGACGAGTACCTTCGCAAGAGATTGATGCCAGTCGAAGGCGCGATCCCCCATCTTCCGGGGATTGAAATGTGCGGTAATTCGATTCCTGCGGGAAAAGTGGGTGGCGATCTCTTTGAGTACATCAATTTTCAGCAACGCTACAACATCGATGCGCGCATAGAACGCGCCCATAGGTTGTCTAAGAAATACCTGGAACCTCTTCCGGAGGGCGCAAGGCCGCAAAACGGAGTCGATGTTCATGTGCAGTGGCTAGAGTCCAGACCGGGCTACGACCCCGCCGACGCAGCCCAATATAGGAGGGCCAAGAGCTCCGAGCAACTGAGAATTGCCGAGGGGCTACAAGATCTCCACACCACGGCGGGAGTACTGTTGGTAGATGCCCAGGGGCATGGAGTCATCGCGGCCAAGATTGCGTCGACGGTGCATGACACTTTTCATACGGCCATGCTTTCTGAGTTGGATTGCAATGGGAAAACAACACCGGACATGTTCGAGAGAATTAACCTCAGGCTTGCGCGGTCTGTTACCGCCCGGAACGCTTTGTGCCGAAGCATGGAAAACAGTCCTCGTGAAATCGCAACCATGGTGTACGGCGAGATACGTCCTGACGGACTCTTCCGCTTTGTAAACTTCGGCCATCCACCCCCACTTGTATTTTCCGCGGAATATGGGAGGTTCATGGAGATCAGAAAGTGCTGCATGGTGCAGTTCCCCGCGCTAGGGCTTGAAATTCCCGAGGACCATCCTGACCGCAGCAGGTATATTTCCATTCAGCTTCGCAAGAGTCAAATGAATGCCTCCGACTTGGCGGAAATCACCCTGATGGGTAGGGGAGACATCCTTTTCCTTTATACCGACGGTGTTTATGATGGCAGCGATGAGCGTGACAGGCAAGAGATCGAACGTATTATCGACGTACATAAACAGGAGTCAGCAAAAGAGATCTGCAATGCGATTCTGGAACGTGCGGTAAGAAATGACGAGCATTTACGGCAGATTGGCGAATCTGACCGCATCGATGACAAAACAGTATTCATCATCAAGAGCAAGTAAGCACTTATCGCCACCGGGAACGCTTTTCTCATCCAAAGAAAATCATTCCCAGTAATATTCCAGGGAATTACTTTTTCGAAGTGTTTGAGTTTCCCAGATGGATACGATTTGGTCATTTGATGCAGGAAAGTGGGGAAGATGTCGAAGTGCAATTTCACTACCCTTCTTGTGGAGATTGAGCGACTTACGAAAAACGCTCGAGGTGTTGTTGCGCTGCAACAGGCCATCGTCGAGACAGTCGCAAGAAACCTTGACCACTACAATTGGATCGGCTTCTATATGCTCGATTCGGAAGACGCAGCGATGCTCGCGCTGGGACCATTTCACGGGAAATCGACACCGCATGTGCGCATCCCTGTGACACAGGGAATCTGCGGTGCGGCTGTTGCTCAGGGTGTCCTAGAGGTCTGAGTTGTTAATTCGCTAACAAATTTGTCTCCATGAGCGCAACGAAAGGTATGCTTTTCAACGACTTACGTTTGAGCGTCGTCGTGACTTTATGTTGCGAACTAATGACTCAGGACACTAGTGTCCCGAGTCTGAAATAAATGTCACAATTTATGCAGCTTTCAGCATCGAATACAGTGGAGGGTATCGATGCGTACAGGACGTCCAGTAGCTGTTGTCACGGTCACTGCCGAGCAGCGGTCGGAGCTTGAGACTTGGAGCCGGCGGCCCAAAACGGCGCAGGCTCTTGCCATGCGGTCGCGGATTATTTTGCTAGCCGCGCAGGGCGCAAACAACAAGGCGATCGCTGCGAAGCTTTCAACCACTCCGCATACGGTGGGTAAGTGGAGGAAGCGTTTCGCGAGTTTAGGCAACGACGGTTTGTTGGATGAACCGCGCCCAGGCACTTCGCGCAAGTTGAGTGACAAGCAAGTGGAGTTGGTCTTGGCGCGCACCTTGGAGAGCCAGCCGGAGGCCGCCACGCATTGGTCGACCCGCGATATGGCTAAGGCTTGCGGGCTGAGTCAGTCCAGCATTAGCCGCATCTGGCGCGCCTTTTCTCTGGCGCCGCATCGTTCCGAGACCTTCAAGCTTTCTCGCGATCCGCTCTTCATCGAAAAGGTGCGCGACATTGTGGGCCTCTATCTTGATCCGCCCGACCGCGCCTTGGTGTTATGCGTGGACGAGAAGAGCCAGATCCAAGCGCTGGATAGAACCGCGCCGCTGTTACCCATGCGTCCGGGACAGATCGAACGCCGCACCCACGATTATGCTCGTCACGGCACCACCAGTCTGTTTGCTGCGCTGAATACCAAATCCGGTGAACTGATCGGCCAGACCCAGCCCCGTCATCGCTCGGTCGAGTTTCGCAAATTCCTCGACACAATCGAGCAAAACGTTCCGCCCAACTTAGATATCCACCTGATTCTGGATAACTACGGAACTCACAAAACCAAACTGATCCACGGCTGGCTGGCAAAAAGACCGCGATTCCATCTGCACTTCACACCAACCTCAGCCAGTTGGCTCAACCTGGTCGAACGTTGGTTCGCCGAACTCACCGAAAAGCAACTCCGGCGCGGGATACACCGCTCCACCAAAGAACTCGAATCGGCCATCCAAACTTTCATCCATAAGCACAACAAAAATCCAAAGCCCTTCATCTGGCACAAAACCGCCGACCATATCCTCGATTCCGTTGCCCGATTTTGTACGCGAACTTTAGACTCAGGACACTAGAGCCCTGAGTCTGAAGTTCATTCAAAATTCAA
>JAKAYS010000015.1 GCA_021826695.1 Acidobacteriota bacterium
TCGACTCGCTTGGACTTCCCAGGCTGTTCGCTGGAACGTAGCTCAATCTACCGAACCGCCGTATGCGGACCCGCATGTACGGTGGTGTGGCAGGGGAGGAGAGGCGACTCTCCCCCCTATGCCGATTAAAAGAAAAATCTAAAGGAACAGCGGCGCCAGCACCAGCGTGATGGTCGCCAGCAGTTTGATCAGCACGTGCAGGGAAGGGCCGGCAGTATCTTTGAAGGGATCGCCGACTGTATCGCCAACCACCGCCGCCTTGTGGGCGTCGGAGCGCTTGCCTCCATATTGACCGGTCTCAATGAATTTCTTGGCGTTGTCCCAGGCTCCTCCGCCATTGTTCATCAGCATGGCCATCAGAATGCCGGTGATGGTCCCCACCATCAGCAACGCGGCAACTGCTTCCGCCCCACTCAGGTTGACAGGAATTCCGTTTATGGAAGGCATGTCTATCCCTGAAGAAGTTCGGAACGTGTCACTGAAGCGCCGGAATGTAATGCCAACAACGATGGGCAAACAAACGACCAGCAGGCCGGGCAGCACCATTTCCTTCAGGGCCGCTTTGGTCACAATGGAAACGCAGCGTCCGTAGTCCGGTTTGCTGGTGCCCAGCATGATGCCTGGATTTTCTTTGAACTGCGCGCGCACGTCCTGAATCACATATTGCGCTGTGCGTCCAACGGCTTGGATCGCCAGTGAAGAGAACAGGTAGACGAGTGCCGCGCCCAGCAGCGCTCCTACAAAAACCGGCACGCTGGCAAGGTTGACGTTATTGAAGGTCCAGCCCACAGGCATGTAGCCACCTGGCACATGCACACGCTGCGCGACGACATCGCGAATCTCTTCGAGATAAGCAGAGAACAACAGGAACGCCGCCAGTGCAGCCGACCCGATGGCATACCCCTTGGTCAAGGCTTTGGTCGTATTGCCCGCCGCGTCGAGTTTGTCGGTGCGCTCGCGAATGTTCTCCGGCTGGTTCGACATTTCGATGATGCCGCCCGCGTTGTCGGTGATGGGGCCGAAAGTGTCCATTGCAAGAATGTACGCGGCGGAGGACAGCATGCCCATGGTCGCGATGGCCGTGCCGTAGATGCCCTTGGCGTAGTTGGCGATACTGGCATCCGCAAGGCCGATAACTCCGAAGTAATAACTCAGCAAAAGGGACGCGCTGATGACCACTACAGGCATGGCTGGAGTTTCCATGCCAACCGCAAGCCCGCTGATGATGTTCGTCGCCGGGCCGGTGAGGGAAGCGCGCGCGATGGACTGCACTGGACGATAGCGCGATTCCGTGTAGTACTCCGTAATGCGCACAAAGAGGAAGGACGTGGCCATTCCCAGCACGCCGCAGGCAAACAGCCACCAGCGTCCGCCCAGCATGGTGTAGACGGCAACCGCGAACCCTGCCATCGCCAGCACGGTAGTCACGTAGTAGCCGCGGTTAAGAGCATGCATCGGCTCTTCGTTTTCTTTGCTATGCACTGCCAAAACGCCGACGATGCTGGCTATGACGTTGATGGCGTGCACGACCAACGGAAACAATACACCCTTCAGACCGAAGACGGGATAAAGCGCGGCGCCCAGAATCATGGCACCGACGCTTTCCGCCGCGGTGGACTCAAAAATGTCCGCGCCGCGGCCCGCGCAGTCTCCCACGTTGTCTCCAACTAAATCGGCGATGACGGCCGGATTGCGCGGATCATCTTCTGGAATGCCCGCCTCCACCTTGCCAACCAGGTCCGCGCCTACATCGGCTGCCTTGGTGTAGATGCCGCCGCCGAGCTGGGCAAACAGGGCCACCAGCGATGCGCCGAAGCCGAAGCCGACAAGCCGGTAGGGGACCTCCTGGGGACTGTGCAGTCCGCCGAAAGCAAGAAACAAAATTCCCAATCCGAGCAGCGCGAGAGAAACGACGATCAGGCCCGTGACCGCTCCACCGCGCAGCGCCGACTGGATCGCGCGGTTCAAACTGGTGCGGGCAGCGCTGGCGGTGCGGATGTTCGCGCGGATGGACACATACATTCCGGTGTACCCGGCAAACCCAGAGCAGACTGCGCCGATCAGAAAGCTGATGACCGTCATGGTGGCATACGGCGCGGTACGGGCAGAGAGATGATAACCAAGATAAAGCAGCGCGGCGATCACAATGGCCAGTACAGCGATGGTGCTGTATTGACGCTTCATGAAGGCCTCGGCGCCTTCACGGATGGCGTCTGAAATGGCGCGCATTTCGGGTGTGCCTGCGTCGGAGGCCAAGACCGAGCGGGCAAACATCAATGCCGCGATCAAGCCCAAAACGCCGATGCCAAGAGCGATCCATAAAAACATGCGGTCCGATGAGGTTGCGACTTCCGGGACGGTTTGCCACAAGAAACTCGCAGCCAGAAAAAAGTGGTGCATTCAGTTTGCCTCCAAAATAGTTAAACTACTCTTTACACAATCGCATCCCGATCGAATGCGCGCGTAAAAGTTCACACTTGGGCAGCTCCCGATTGGGTCTCAATCCGGCTTTCTGCAAGCGAAAAATGCCGACCATAGTAAAGATATCAACCCCATTGGCCAAAAAACGTTAAAGGATCAGCATGCATCTCTTCGAAACTGCTCATTACACCATGTCGATAAAACTGGGGTCAATGGGAACCTCCAGAGAGCAAGGTGCCCTTACATGCTTACCCTGTTCGCACTGGATCTGGCAACTCTCCGCTTGCTGTGCACAGCAAATTGGGGAAAAGAATACGGGACGCATCGCCTAAAATTCCTTATGCTGAGGAAAGGGCTGACAAATCCATCCGTGAGTCGCTACAATACCCGGTTCCACATACAGCGCGCCGGATGCTGGAAATTCGGACGAAGAGGATGACGCATGGCACAAACTCGCACGATGACCGCCGGAACCGCATCCTCCGATTCTCAGGAACTTTCTGCTGAGAAGATGCTCGCAATGTACCGTTGGATGTATCTGTCCCGTCGGATGGATGATCGCGAAATCATGCTCAAGCGGCAGCAGAAGATATTTTTCCAGATCTCCGGCGCCGGGCACGAAGCTCTTTTGCTGGCTGCCGGAATGTCGCTCCAGGCCGGCCATGACTGGTTCTATCCCTATTATCGCGACCGGGCGTTATGCCTGGCGCTTGGGGTCACGCCGGAAGAAATGCTGCTACAGGCCGTCGGCGCAGCGGCGGACCCGGCCAGCGGCGGCCGCCAGATGCCTTCGCACTGGGCCAGCCCGCGCCTCAATATCGTTACGCAGTCTTCGCCGACCGGCTCTCAGTTGCTGCAGGCGGTGGGTTGCGCGGAGGCAGGACGCTACTTTACGCGGCATCCAGAGGCGGCCAAAAGGCCGGACATCTCCGAGAAACTGGCAGCCGATTACCGCGTCTTCAAAGACGTCAAATTCCACGGCGATGAAGTCGTCTATGTTTCGCTCGGCGACGGCACCACCAGCCAGGGTGAATTTTGGGAATCGCTGAATACTGCTTCCAACCTGAAGCTGCCGGTGCTTTTTGTTGTGGAAGACAATGGCTACGCCATCTCCGTGCCGGTCGAAGTCAACACTTCCGGCGGCAATATCTCGAAGCTGGTTGCCAATTTCCCGAATTTTTACTTTGCGGAGATCGACGGCACCGACCCGCTGGAATGCTATCGGACGATGCAGGAAGCTGTCGCCTATTGCCGCTCCGGTCAGGGGCCAGCCTTTGTGCATGGGCACGTGATCCGGCCTTATTCGCATTCGCTGTCGGACGATGAGCGCGCGTATCGCTCGGAAGCGGAGCGGCAGGCCGACGCCATGCGCGACCCGCTGCCGCGCTTGCAGATGCGGCTGCTGCGCGAAGGCATCCTCGACGAAGCGGGCATCACGAAGCTGGAGCATGAAGTGGACGAAGAGGTCCGCATCGCGACCGAGGCCGTTTTGCGCGCCGCGCTGCCGACTCCTGCGACGTTGCCGCTGCATATTTACTCCGAAGACGTTGACCCGACCGGGCCAGTGTTCGAGACGCAGCCAGCCGATACCGACGACACGCGGGAACGAACTATGGCGGACCTGATCAACACCTGTCTGCGGGACGAAATGCGCCGCGACGAGCGTATCGTCGTCTTCGGCGAAGATGTGGCCGACTGTAGCCGCGAAAGCAGCCTGAAGGAGAGTCAGGTGAAAGGGAAGGGCGGCGTCTTCAAGCTGACCGCCGGGCTGCAAACCGCTTTCGGCCCCGACCGTGTCTTCAACTCGCCGCTGGCGGAGGCCAACATTGTCGGTCGCGCCATTGGCATGGCCACGCGCGGCATGAAGCCTGTCGCGGAAATCCAATTCTTCGACTACATCTGGCCGGCCATGCACCAGTTGCGCAATGAACTGCCGGTCATCCGCTGGCGCTCCAACGGGACCTTCGCCTGTCCGGCGGTGATTCGCGTCGCCATCGGCGGCTATCTAACCGGCGGCTCCATCTATCACTCGCAAAGTGGCGAGAGCATCTTTACGCACACTCCGGGCATGCGCGTCGTGTACCCGTCGAACGCGCTGGACGCCAACGGCCTGCTGCGCACCGCGATCCGCTGCGACGATCCGGTCCTGTTCCTGGAACATAAGCGGCTCTATCGCGAGACCTATGGCCGCGCGTCCTATCCCGGCCCGGACTACACCATCCCGTTCGGCAAGGCGAAGATCGTGCGTCCGGGTAAGCAGCTCACCGTCATCACCTACGGAGCAGTTGTGCCGCGAGCATTGCAGGCGGCGCAGCGCGCCGAGCGCGAAAATTCGCTTGATGTCGAAGTGATCGATCTGCGCACGCTCAACCCGTACGACTGGGAGGCGATTGCCACCTCCGTCCGCAAAACCAGCCGCGTCCTCGTCGCGTATGAGGACATGCTGAGTTGGGGTTACGGGGCTGAAATCGCCGCCCGCATCGCCGACGAACTGTTCGACGACCTCGACGCTCCAGTGCGCCGCGTCGCCGCGAAAGACATGTTCGTCGCGTATCAGCCGCTGCTCGAAGACGCGATCCTGCCCCAGCCCGAAGATTTGCGAAAAGCCATGGTGGAGTTGGCGAAGTTTTAGAGCGCATTCACAGATACAGTATTCGAGAGCGAGATGAGTCATTCTGAGCGCAGCGAAGAATCCAGACGATGCAGGGTGCCCCAGATGCGCTGCGCGCAGTGGTCACGCCGGGCAGATCGGAACCGCGGGCAGCAGTTGCGAGCGACAGCGCGAGACGGATCAGGTCATGGACAGGGTTGCCGATGACCGTTTGGTCCATGTCGCGGATCTCAATTTCCACGCTGCCTTTCACATCGGCGACAGGACCAAGATTGCCCGCATGGCAGTCGCCGCAAATCCATACCGGTGGCCCTTGCGGCAATTTGCTGCCAGCGCCTTCCAGCCACTCGTAAAATTTGATGGTATTGCCGCGCACATAGGCGTGCGCGGAGGTGGCCATCTTCAATCTGCGGCGTTCTTCCAGGATGGGTTGTCGATCTGCCGGTTGCAGCTTCGTTGTATGGACTGTTCGTGAATTCTTTTTCATAAGCTTGGTCGTATCTTGCAGTAGAAAATACCGGCTACAGGGATGAGATTACATTTTCTCCTCGCAACTAATGTTGGCGCTGCGCGTCTACAACAAAGCAAGCCGGGATCGAGTGGACCTTATACGATTCGGCGCGAAACTTGTTCGTAGGTCAATCATTTAGGATGCCAGAAACAATCGGAGAATATAAGGAGATTTGGCCAATGGGCATTTTTGGCTGGCTACAAGCCGCCTCAGAGAAGAAAGTTCTGCGAACGCTGATTTTGGCGTTGGCTGTCTGTATTCTGCCGGTGAAGTCTTTTGCCGGCATCTTTATTTCGGCCACAATCGCTCCTCCAGCGCTCCCTGTTTATGCGCAACCTGTTTGCCCCGGCTACGGATATATGTGGACACCTGGCTATTGGGGGTATGGAGTGGCAGGCTACTACTGGGTTCCGGGCGTGTGGGTACACCCTCCAAGAATTGGCTTGCTTTGGACTCCGGGCTACTGGGGCTGGGGTGGTGGTTTGTATGCCTGGCACCCTGGCTATTGGGGACCGCATGTTGGCTTCTACGGTGGCATTAACTATGGCTTCGGCTATGGTGGAATCGGCTTTGGTGGTGGATATTGGCGCGGAGGGAATTTCTTCTATAACCGTTCTGTGACCAATGTAAATACGACGATCATTCACAATACATACAACAAGACCGTGATCGACAACACGACTGTGAACAACCGCACGAGCTTTAACGGCGGCGCAGGCGGCATTCGCGCTACGCCGACTCCGGCGGAGATGCAGGCCAGCCGCGAGCAGCACTTCCAGGCAACCTCGAGCCAGATGGCGCATGAACAAATGGCGAGACAGAGCCGCGCGCAGCTCTATTCCGCGAACCATGGTCAACCAGCCGTGCTGGCAAAGAACACTGTCAACGGCCGCAGTTATAACCAGCAGGGGAGAATTGTTCAAGGACTTCAGAGAGGACAACTCAGTTCAGGCCAGGCTGCAAGGGACTTGAATCGTCAGCAGAACATTCACCGCTCCGTCGTAGCAGACCGTCGCGCAAACGGTGGCAGACTTACAAGACAACAACGGCGAAATATCAATCGGCGGCAATACAATGCCAGCCGCCAGATCTATCGCCAAAGACATAATGATGGGCGCGGTCCGCGCTAAGAGATGCATTTGCTGTAACGGAAGCGATATCCGGTTCAAATGAAAAGAAATGGCATCGGTATGTCGGAGTCAATCTCGGGCCGATGCCTTTTCTTCGTTGAAATTCGGAGTAGGTCTCATCGAATCGGCGAATCGACGCAACTTTCAAAAGCAAACCGTGTCCTTACATAAAGCGAATAGCGACGTATGACTCCAGTAGATAATTTTGGAGTAACAATGTCGTCTATGTTTGTTTGTTGTATGTTGGTTCTCTCTTTGCTGCTGGCGCCGCCCATAATGGCGACACCAGCAGCTTCTTCGGTTTCACAATACAACCGAGACATGGAAGACTTTTCGAATTACGAAAGATATTCAGTCGCCATGCAGGAAACTGTGCATGGCTTGCAGCCAGGCGGGCTGCGTATAGATAGTCTCGTTGATGTTTTTGGGTATCCGATCAATCTGCTTTGGTTCTCTTGCTTGTTTGTAAAGCGTTGTCGCATTGGCATCGTTTGGTGTTACGAGAAATAACTTCGGCATCTTGAGCGTGGGCACTATCGGCGCAATGTCGAAGCGCTGCTGGAAGATGAGCCAGAGCGGCAGCACGTGAATATGCAGTTCGCGCTTTACCTCCTGGACGAGGGAGGGTTGCGGACTTTCCAGTATCAACGCTGCAATCTGTGGCGTCTGCCGCGCGACATGGACAGCTATGGCCGATCCCAGCCCGGCGCCGTACACCACAATCTTTTTTGCATCGATGTGCCGCGTTGCTGTCAGATAGTCGAGCGCAGCCACGCCGTCGGCATAGGCCTTCCGCTGCGATGGATGTACGTGCTGGCTCGCCCCAAATCCCCGATAATCGAACGCAAAGACAGAGACGCCGAGCGCGTGAAAGGCCTGCAACGCAGCAACATTGTCCGGCAACGCAGTTCGTCCGTTAGGACAGAACAACACCACCAGCGGAGAAACGCTCGACGGCGACAGCGATGCGCCTTTTTCATTCGTACTGTCTAAGGTGGCGGGGACCCACCATCCATCGAGGCGAGCGCTTCCTTCTTCCGTGTAGTCGAACTGAATGTCCGTGATGGGCAGTCCGCTGCTGGCCGCTATCGATGCCGCGCTGGGCATCAATGTATTCTGCGCGACCTTGGGCGGGAAAAACGCAAATTGCCATTGCCCCTGGTAGAAGAGCAGGCAGACTGTGCCATACAGGGCAAACCCCGCGGCAACCAGCATCGCCAGCAGCGCCTTGACCAGCCAACGGACACTGACGATTTCATGCGGAACCGTCCGCTCCGACATGCGCTGTTTAGAAATACGCCCTGGCTCTATAGGTTTTTTATTAGCTGCGGACTTTGTCGAGGACTTGTGTTGCATGGCCACAAAATCGACTCTAGCATGGCAAGCGCATTGTCAATGATTTCAGCATTCAGGCAGGGGCCGTCAACGGTTCGGGATCGCAGTCGGCAAATAACGTTTTGCCGCGCGGTATTTTTGTAGCTATCCATGCTTTATGCGCGCTCCTTATAAATCACGCGGTCCAGCGATGCAGCGCCAGAACCCTTCACAAAAATCAGCAAACAGAGCGCCAGCACCAGCAGGTGATATTCGTAGCCTTCACCCTTCTGCATTCCGTACCAGTTCATAAAAAATCCGACATGAATGTGGACGGTAAAAATGGCCACCAGCATGTCGATGGCGATGCCAATCACCGCGATACGGCTTAACAGTCCCAGAATCAGGCCAATGCCGCCGAGAAACTGGGTCATGATCGCGAGAAATGCCAGCCATGCTGGGAATTCGTGGGTGAAGAAATGCATACTTGCCGTGTAGCCATAGCCACCAAACCATCCCAGGGTCAGTTGCGCGCCGTG
The DNA here is from genome assembly GCA_021826695.1 of Acidobacteriota bacterium. Lineage (GTDB taxonomy): Bacteria > Acidobacteriota > Terriglobia > Terriglobales > Acidobacteriaceae > JAKAAZ01. Next base: position 8,527 of record JAKAYS010000015.1, read on the forward strand.
TGCAAAAAAGAGAATTCCTAAAACAAGCCGAACCACGGTCAGAGTAAGGTCATTGCCGGTTGCAAAGAGTTTTTGAAGCATTGCGCCTCCTTAAGTGGGCGAATAGGATGCGTCACCGAGGATAATGTAAAAATCGAAACTTGTGAAGATAAAAAGCTTCCGATTCCAGGCTTGCAAATCTCTACTGAACTCCGAAGGCTGGAGTCCTCATAAGATATGGAACTACGACGGATGGACCGCCTGCATGAACAGTACGACCGCGATAGCCGCCAAACCACCATACACATATTTAAGGAACACGTCGCCATGCAGCCGATGATTGACAGTTCGTCCCAAAAAAATCGCTGGCAGCATCACCGGTAGGGACAGCAGATAGTAGTGGGTCACAGCGGGAACCCAGAGGCCAGCCAACCAATAGCCGCCCATGCCCATCAGGCTGGCGGGCAGAAAATATCCCTGCAGCGTGGCGCGAAATTGTTGAGCGGACCAGCGGCGCATGGTCCCGTATATCACCAGAGGCGGACCGTTCATCCCATACGCTCCGCCAAGTATTCCGGCACAGAAGCCGCAGATAAAGAGCCATACGCGGCTGTCGTGGTTTAACCGCGGAGGGTTGCGAGCGAGAAGGGAGTACACCGAGAAAGCGAGAATGAGAATGGCCAGGGTCGCCTTGACCACGCCTTGATTGCCGCCCTTGAGCAGCATAAGGCCTAGTGGGATTCCAATGAGTGTCGAGAGGACCAGCCACCCCGCGCTGCGCACATGGACCATGTGTCGGTCCTGCACAACGATGACGCCAGCGACCGTGATGGACACGAGCACCGCTAGTGGAGCAGCGATCGGAAGAGGGATGCGAAGCGCAAGCAAGGGAACTGCGACTAGCGCTTCGCCAAAGCCGAATGCCGAACGGAGTAATGTCGCGAAAAACACGACAAGCAAGATGTACAGAGTGACCGTGTCCATCGTGCTTGTAGCCTCGAGGGTTAGCCGTTGTCGATCAAAACTTTAGAGGAGTTCCTGGGTTACTGTAACCCGGCCAGCGATCACTCGGAACAGCGTTTCTTAAGGCGTGTTCATAAATACTTTTGGCCCGGATCAGTCAAAAATCTTCAGGGGCTAAAGCCCACGATTCTTGAGCTTTTTGCGGCATGGCTAAAGCAGTTCTTCAGATGCCATAGAGTGAGAACGTCATCCTGAGCGAAGCGAAGGATCCCCGTATTACGGAGGAATGCCAATACAGAGGTCCTTCGCTTCGCTCAGGATGACGAGCTTTCTTGCACCCGCACTCTACACCAATAGGAGAACCGCTATAAAGGCATGCCCTGATACAAACCGTATTTATGAAACACGCTCTAAGGAAAAGCTGCGCGAAATCTATCCCGCTGAGTACACCTACCATGGAACCGAATTAATTGTGCTGGCCGCTGTGTTCCGGGCTGGAGCCTGGTTCAGGAAAATCCGAATCGTTGTCGTTGGTCATCTCGTCGCGATTGCGATGGCCCAGTTGTCCAGTCATCGATTCCTGCGATGCTGGCCGTTCCCCACGCGGGTGCGGCGAATCGTCCTCGACGACACCCTTATGCTCGTCGCCATCTGGGTGAAGAATGGGATGTTCCGATTTCGTCATAGATCAATTCGTCCTCTCATGCAGCTTAGTTGTTGTCGACCCGGTGTGTCGGCGTTTCGTGGCGGCTGGGGGAGGGCTTTTCATAGATGCGAACGCCCATGCCGTTCAGCTTGCTGCGCGCCTGCATCGCTTCCGGCGTCTGCGGGTAGCGCTGAATCAGCGCCCGCAGATCGCGGATGCCAGCCGTTTTTTGTCCAAGCGTGAGTTCGGACTGTCCTTTGCGTAACTCCGCGGTGGGGGCCTTCGGGTTGCCTGGATATTGCGAGAGCACCTGACTGTAGTTATCGATCGCGCCCTTGTAGTTGCCGGAGCGGTAATCGATTTCTCCCAGGTAAAACTGCGAATTGCCGGCCTGCGTGCTTTGCGGATAGAACTTGATGACATCGTTGAATTCCTGGCTGGCCAGGTTATATTTGGCGGCGTTGTAGTCGCTCGAAGCGGACTGATACAGTTGGTCCACCGGCGGCGCCTGTGGCGCAGCGGGTTGGGCGGCTGGCGCGCCTTGCGTTGCGTCTGTGCCGGGTGCGGGTGCGGTTTGCCCAGGCTGCTGCGTGGTCTGGCTGGTTTGCATGGCCTGTGACGCAGCCAGCGACTGTTGTTGGGACTGGATGTTGTTGAGGGTCTTGTCCAGCTTGTCGAGGCGCGCGCGCAGCTCATCCAGCGAGTCGTTCATCGACTGCATCTGGCCGGAAAGCTGTTGCAGAGAATTTCCCTGCGATCCTTGTTCGGCCTGGGCGGCCTTCTGCATGGAATCCATTTCGGACGAAATTTTGGAGACGCTGTCCGAAGTCTGCTGGAGCAGATTATGCATGGTCGCATAGCGCTCGTCGTTGGACTGCTGCATGCTCATCATCATTTCCTGCATCTGCTGCACCTGGGCCTGCAGGGCGATGATGTCCTTATTGGCGGCAAAAGCGCTGGGCACGCCGGAGATCCCGAGGATACAAAGCGAAACTACTGAAGTTCTTAGAAAATTACGCATACGTCACCTGATGGAAGCGCGGACCGCGCCAGGATTCTGTTGCTACTGAAAGTGTACGGCAGCACGGCATGGAAGTGTTTCCCACACCGTGCTGCCGCTTGAAATTCCCGCATAATTTCGTATCGCAGAAGCCAGCCTACTGGTATCTTATTGGTCCAGGCTGAACTGGTCGCGACGGTTCTGTTGCCAGCAAGACTCATTCATCTCCGTGCAGAACTGCTTTTCCTTGCCATAGCTGATGGTCCGAATGCGAGTGGCATCTACGCCGACCTGGGTCAAAGCAGTCTTGGCGGCATTTGCGCGGTTCTGGCCGAGGGCCAGATTGTATTCCTCCGACCCGCGTTCATCGCAATACCCCGCGATCAGCACTTTGACGTTGGGATGCGTTTGCAGAAACGCCGCGTCCTGGCCGATTGCCTGCTGCGCGTCAGGGCGAATGCTATAGCTGTCATAGTCGAAGAAGATCGGCTTTACGTTTTGCTCGAACTCCGCTTCCGTCATTTGCTCCTGCGCAGGAGCGGGGGCCTGGGTCTGGGCCTGGCCCAACGTCACTGTCGCTGTCGCTTCCGCCGATCCACCATCGCCACGCACGGTCAGGTGATACCTTGTCGTCGCGGTTGGGTTCACTGTTTTGGTCCCGCTGGTTGGAACGGGGCCCATGCCATCGATTGCGGCGTCGGTTGCGTCTGTACTGTGCCAGGTCAACACGGCGCTTTGGCCTGGGGTGATGGTTTCCGGCGATGCGGTGATGGTTGCGGTCGGCGCTGGGGCAGTTGTTGGTGGAGCGGGCGCTTCCGGTGCAGCCGCTTGTTTGTGATGACAGCCGGTTGTTATCAGGAAAGCTGCGAGCGCGGCCATAGCCAGCGCTGAATTTTTCTTATAAATTTTCATTCGTTCTCCTCGAACAGTGACCCTTCGTTCCTTAGTGTAAAACGGCAAGTCTGTTGCCAACACAACTACTCAACAAACAGTTTACTTCCAACTCCAGTTGGGCATCCGGCTGTTTGCAGTTTTGACCAGCGCGTGCTGCTCGGTCCCGTCGGCCAGCATGGTCCAGACTTCGCTGTGCCCATGCGTTGTCCGTTGGAAGACTATATGCCGTCCATCGGGCGACCACGAAGGAAAATCTGTGCGGCCGATGTCGTGTGTCAATTGGATCCACCGGCGACTTGCAATGTCCATGACATAGATGTCCTGTCCCCCCGGTGCTCCTGGCCCATAATGGCGGGACCAGGCAAAGGTGAGGAACTGGCCATTGGGCGACCAGGAAGGGGAAGTCGCGTAACCGCCATCGGTCATTCGTTGTACGTTCGTCCCGTCGGATTCCATGATGTAGAGCTGCGGCAGGCCAGTGCGACCGCTGATCCAAGCAATTTGCGTGCCGGTTTTCGGGTTCCAGACAGGAGAAACATCCGGGCCGCGGTAGGCTGTCACTCGACGCAGATTGAAGCCGCTGGCGGAGGAAATCCAAATCTCCGGATCGCCGGTGCGGGAGGAGGAGAAGGCCAGATTGTTGCCATCCGGCGACCATGCTGGAGAAAAATCGGTTCCGTCATGGATCGGAGAGCTGACCATACGGTCCAAATTTATGGAATACAGCCGGATGTTAGATCCCCTGGGCGTCAATTCGCTGAATGCCAGCCGACCGCCGTCCGGAGAGATGCGCGGCGACAAGCAAATCTGCCCCAGATGGGTAATCTGGTGCTGGTTGGCCCCATCGTAGTCCATCTCCCATATTTCTTTTGCTCCGGTGCGGTCGGAGACAAAGAAGATCTTGCTTTCCGCGATGCCATCGATACCGCCTCCAAGTCGAGCGATGATCGCGTCGGCAAACTCGTGCGCGATGTGGCGCGCTGTGTCCGGTCCAGCAGCCTCGTTGTATTGCAGACCCAGGACCTGGGGAGATTGGGTACTCTTCGCGTCGAAAAGCCAGCCGAAAACGATGTCGCGGCCAGCCTGCACGCTGATTGCGCCGAAGGCCACCATGGCGGCATTCGCGGGAGGGGCATTCCACTGCGCAAGATTGATTTCCTGCGGAGAGCCTGGCATGACGGCAGGCGCCATGCTCTTGGACACCATGTCGAAGATGCCTGCATTGGTGAGATCGGCAAATAGGACCTGATTGAAAGTTTGCTGGGCATTACTCAACGCGGGATCGTTGCCAACCATTTTGAAATCAGCGGCAGCCAGCCGGATTTTTTGCGCGCCGAGATTAGTTCCAGTACGGACCCAGTCCTGTGCCTTGGCCGTGGCAATGGCCAGAACAAGAAAGACAAGCAGAAATCGAGCGGACTGTTTCCTGCTGGGGAACGAGGAAGCTTTCATTATGCACTCCATAAGACGTAGACTTTGCGATTTTGGCTGTATGAGTAAATAAGTCTTTCCTTAGTGTCGTGTGGTTTCATCATACGTAAACGTATAGGCCACGGAGACGGTACTACCCGGATAGCCGACTGGCAACGGCCCAAAAGCGTTCACCCGCTCGACAGCCTGGATGGCTGAAAGATCCAGCGACGGCACGCCACTGGACTGGGCAATGCGCGGATCGCTCACCGAGCCATCGCGATGCACAACGAACGTGACAATCACCGAATGTCCCATGGAAGCATTGGGATCCGCGAGCTGGCTATACCAATTCTGCGCGACCGTCCGCTTAATGATGTCGACGTACCACCCAAAGCGCGAGCCAAAATCCCCGTTCTGCACCACCACACTTTTATTCGCGACGCTGGCGTTTGCCATGGGAACGCTGGATGGCGCAGCCTCTCCATAGGCGGCGCGATGGGTTTGTTTCGGCGGCTGCACGTATTTAGGTGGTTTTGGCTGCTCCTTTGGCGCGATTTTTTTCACCACCTGCGGCTTGGCCTGAATGGGAATGGCTTTCTCGTCGGGAACCGCTTCGGCCTTCGGCAATGGAGGCAAAGGCGCAGGGCTTGGTGTCTGCGTGGCCAGCACATTATCATTCGTGACCTGCGTGTTCGGCAAAGGAAGCGAAGGGGCCGAGGACACCAGCGTCGCGCTGATGGCGGTTCCAGAACTTATCTGACCCCAGCGGTCGCTATGAAACGACTTGAGATAAAGTGTCGAGTACGCAATGGCTGCGCCCATCATCGCATGCAGGATAAACGAGCCAAGCCAGGAGCCTGCCAGAGGCTCGTGTTCATCCCAGTTCTCGTGAATGTATGGCATGGTTTTATTGGTTGGACTGGGTTTCAATCGGCTGCGTCACAATACTGATGTTGGTAATGCCAGCCTGCTTCACCGCGTCCATCACAGAGGCAAAGGCGCCGAACGGCACTTTTTGATCGGCACGAAGATAAATGACCTGGCTGCCGGGATTCGCGCCACTTTTTTTCTGGAGCAGCCCCGGTAGATCGTTCACATTCACCGGTTTGTCATCCAGATACACGCGCTGCTGGCTGTCGATAGTGACTACGGTACGCTGCTGCGTAATCTGCTTCACCGTCTTGGTCTTCGGCACCGCAACTTCTATGCCAGATTGCAGTACCGGCGCGGTAATCATAAAGATGACGAGCAGCACCAGCACCACATCTACCAGCGGCGTGATGTTGATGTCGGCCAGGGCGGTTTGCGTACTGCCGTTTCTAGCGGTGAAGGCCACGCGGCGCCTCCCGTTGGCGTGTGTATTCCTCTGGCGGCGCAGGCGCGGGACCGTATTGAATGTCCTCTATCGTATTCAGCAGTTCGCGGGTGAAGTCGTCGAGACGCGCGCCAAGTTCCCGTAGACGCGCTGTCAACTGGTTATAGCCAACCACCGCGGGTACGGCGACAAACAGACCGGCAGCGGTGGTAATCAAGGCTTCCGAGATGCCCGGAGCAACCGCGCGCAAGGTCGCGCCACCGGAGATGCCGAGGCCATGAAATGCGTCGACGATGCCCATAATGGTGCCGAACAGTCCGACAAAGGGCGCAACCGCGCCAATCGTCGCCAGCCAGGTCATGCGCGTTTCCATCGCGGTCAAGGCCTCGCTGGAGGCTGTTTGCGCGGTCCTTTCCAGCGCCTTCAAATTGCGAACCTCGCCAGTGCCGTCCGCCTGATGACGATATTCTTCGTAGGTCTCTTCAAAGACTGTCACCAGTGGGCTGGGCTTAAATTGGTCGCTGACGGAAGCGATGTCCTGCATACGTTCGGCCTTTTGGAAGGCGCGCAAAAAACGCTTGCTCTGTGTACTGGCCCGGCGGAAAGAAGCCCATTTGCCCAGGATGATGCTCCACGACTGTAGGCTTGCAATCAACAGGATGACCAATACGCCGATTGCAACCGGTCCCAGGTTATGCGCCATATCGAGCAAGGCGCTCGTGTCGATCGGCGTTACGGGCTGCGCCGGTTGCGTCGCGTCTTGCGTTTGGAAGAGAAAGAGAATAAGAACGGACAATGCGTTCATAGCTATCTTGAGTGTACCGACGCTTTCTGAATGCTCCAAGTCGTTATAAGGCCGCGATCTGGGTTGCAAGCTTGATTCGTGGTATGCTGCGCACGTTCCTCATACCCTGGTTCTGTACTATCAAAGCTTTACCGGAGTGCCATGCTGCTCGAATTGCGCGCGGAAAATTATATTGTCGTGGACCACTCCACAGTCGCTTTTGGCCCTGGGCTGAACCTGCTGACCGGCGAAACGGGCGCCGGCAAATCCATCCTTATCGATGCGCTGGCGCTGCTGCTGGGAGAAAAAGCCTCCGCGGAAGTCGTTCGCCACGGAGCGGAACGCGCGCTCGTCGCCTGCGTGTTTGAGGCGACCGCCGGCGCGCTCGCCATTCTCGAAGCTAATGGCTTAGATGCGGCCGGAGAGGAAATCATTCTGCGGCGTGAAATCGCCAGCAACGGCAAGGGCCGCGTCTTCGTCAACAACCAAGCCGCAACCGTCTCGGTATTACGGGCGCTGGCAGCGGAACTGGCCCTGATCCACGCGCAGAGCGACACGCTGGGGGCCTTCGACCAGGCACAGCAGCGCAGCCTGCTCGACCGCAGCGCTGGGATTGCGTCCGAGGCGGTCGGCACTGCGTACACAGCATGGTCGGCCTTGCGCGAAAAGCTGGCTTCGCTGCAAAGCGACGAGCAGGACCGCCTGCGCATGGCCGATCTGTGGCGCTTTCAGGCCCGGGAGATTGAGCAGGCGCGCCTTGAACCGGGCGAAGAAGAAAAACTGCTCGCGGAAAAACGCGTACTGGCGAATGCGGAAAAAATCTACGCCGCCGCCATGGGCGCGCACGATGTTTTGTATGACTCGGCCACGTCCGCCGAAGTCGCGTTGCGCGCCGGGTTGAAGCAGATGGAAGAGCTGCTGCGCTATGACACGCGATGGGAAGAAGCGGTGCAGCAGTTGGCCGCCGCGCGCGCCACAGTCGGAGATTTGAGCCAGCAGGCAAGAGAATTCGCCGAGAAAATACAGGCATCTCCAGAGCGGCTGGAGGAGATTGAGGACCGATTGGCGCTGCTCGACAAGCTGAAGCGCAAATATGGCGCCAGTGTGACGGAGGTCATCGCCTATGGCGAGCAGGTGCGCGGCAAGCTAGAGGAAATCGAAAATCGCGACCAGTTGCTGGCCGACCTGACGACGCAGCTCGCGCAGGCGGCCAAAGGGTACGCGGCTGCCGCCGAAGCCTTGACCGAGCTGCGCAGCGCCGCCGCAAAACGGCTTGCAAAACGCGCCGAGACGGAGATCAACCAACTCGCCATGAAAGCGCGCTTTGAGATTGCCGTGACCGCCCAGCATGAAGAGTCTGCGTGGAGCGCGCACGGCTGGGACACCGTGGACTATCGCATTGCGACCAATCCCGGAGAGCCGCTGAAGCCGCTTGACAAAATCGCCTCCGGTGGAGAAATGTCGCGCGTGATGCTGGCCCTGAAGGTGAGCGTGGAAGAGAGCGCAAACGCGGCAGCCAAAGGAAAAAAGAAAACACAGTTGCCGCGCACGCTGGTCTTCGATGAGATCGACATCGGCATCGGTGGCAGCGCGGCGGAGGCCGTCGGGCAGAAATTGAAGACGCTCGCGCGCGGCCAGCAGGTGCTCTGCATCACGCATCTGCCGCAGATTGCCGCCTTCGCCGACCAGCATTATCTGATCGAAAAACGCGAACAGGCAGGCCGCACTCGCACCAGCATTCATCCTCTCTCCGGCGAAGAACGCCGCCAGGAAATCGCCCGCATGTTAAGCGGCGCACAGGTGACGGAGACATCGCTGAAACACGCGGAGCAGATGCTGAAGAGCAGCGGAAAATAGGTGGGATTAAACAAGGGGGACAAAGTCTTGCGTCATCAATCGATTGCAATTTGAACGACGAAAATGTTATTGTAACTAAAAATAGTTGCAGAACAAGCTATATCTCTAAATTAGGCTGTGCATGTCGAAGCATCAAAAAGCCATAGATCGCCTGTTGTCCAGGCCCAATGATTTTCAGTGGGGAGAACTCAAGTCTTTGATGAAGGCTTTCGGTTATGAATTGAAAACAACCGGAGGTTCGGGACGGAAGTTCATCCATTTCGCGACGAAAGCAACGATGTTCATGCATGAGCCGCATCCCGCCAGCATTTTGAAGGCATATCAGGTCAGGGATGCGATCCATTTTTTGAAGCAGGAGAAACATATCAAATGAGTCGGACACTGGAATACAAGGGCTACAACGGCTCCGTTCTCTACAGTGCGGAAGATAAACTTTTGCATGGCAGAATTGTTGGAATTCGAGACGCAATCAGCTATGAAGGGAAGGACGTGAAGGGCCTGGAGAAAAATTTCAAAGCCGCGGTCGATGAATATCTGCGATTCTGCGTGGAAGAAGGCAAAAAGCCGGACACTCCATTCAAAGGGAGCTTCAATGTTCGGCTGAACCCAGACTTGCATAAGCGCGCTGCTCTGTATGCCGAGGAACACGACCTGAAACTCAACTCCGTTGTCCACGAAGCTCTTAAAGAATTTCTCGCGCATACCGGGTGAGAAAGGTTTTCATGGCTGGATCGGCGATATTCAGTTAGTTTCCATCCCACCCTTCGCAAAAGTACGCGAGGGTGGGGCACACAATCTTCAGTTGGAGTTGACCCTCTCTTAACGCCAGCGCGCCGTTCCATCTGTTCATTCTGATAGACTCGCGAGCGATGAACTCTTCGCGTGTACACTCACTGCTATTCCTTGGGTTGTTTGCCGCCGCCTCTGCTGCCTATTGCCTGGGCCAGGCTGTCTCGAGCCACTCACCGCAGCATCTTTTCTTTCGCGTTACTCTCGCGCCGCAACAGACGCAGGCCGTTTCCGGACGCCTGCTGATTTTCGTGGAGCAGGGCTCCAAGCTCGAAGAGGTCCGCGTCAACGAGTTCCATCCCACCGGCGTCTACGTTGCAGCCAAGGACGTGAGCGATTGGGAGCCAGGAGAGTCGGTCGATATCGATGTAGACAATATTGCGTTCCCCGCGGGCTATTCCACTTTGCCGCCGGGCGATTATGTTGCGCAGGCGGTGCTCGACACGGCGCATAAATTTGCCTACTACGGTCGCGTGGCGGGCGATCTGGAAAGCGCTCCGACAGCGTTGGCGCACTGGACGCCGGGGCAGGGGACCGAGCCTCAGTTGACACTGTCGACCGTAGTCCAGGAGCACCCGAACGACTGGTTGTCTCCCCGGCTGAAACTGACAGCAGAAGAAAAGCAGGGCGCAATCGACTCGACGACGCTGTTCGATTTTCTCAGCCCCGCGCTGACGCAGTTCTGGGGCAGGCCGATGCATATTCGCGCCTGGGTGGTGGTACCGCCGGGATACAAGGAGCATCCCAAGCAGCGCTACCCCACGGTGTATTGGACACACGGTTTTGGCGGGACGCTGGACCGTATTCATCCCTTCGCAGCCATGGTCTACCAGCGCATGGCCGAGGGCAAAATGCCGCCCATGATCTGGGTGCTGCTGGATGAGTCCAGCCCGCGCGGCACGCATGAGTTTGCCGATTCCGTCAACAACGGTCCGTGGGGCACGGCGCTGACGACAGAAGCGATTCCAGCGCTCGAACGCCAGTACCGGATGGACGCGAAGCCGAGTGGACGATTGCTGAACGGCCACTCCTCCGGCGGCTGGGCGACGTTGTGGTTGCAGGTGAAGTATCCGAAGATTTTTGGCGGATCGTGGCCTACCTCGCCAGACCCAAGCGATTTTCACGACTTTACCGGCATCGACCTCTACGCGGCCCATGCCAATGCGTACACCAAGCCGGATGGCTCGCCCTATCCGTTGGTGCGCGATCACGGCAAAGTAATGGCGACCGTCGAGCAGTTGACGAAGCTTGAAGATGTGCTGGGGCCGTACGGCGGACAGATGGCGTCGTTCGACTGGGTGTTTTCGCCGCGTGGTCCGGGCGGCAGGCCGGAGCCGATGTTCAACCGCGCGACCGGAGAGGTCGATCCGACAGTTGTCGCGTACTGGCAGCAACACTATGACATTGCCTATCGCGTGGCGCAGCAGTGGCCGACGATTGGCCGAGACCTGCGCGGCAAGGTGCATCTGTATGTCGGCACCGCGGACACGTTCTATCTCGACGGAGCGGCGCATCGGCTGGACGCGGTGTTTCAATCGCTCCACGCGGACGAGCACTTCACTTTTATTTCCGGTCGCACCCACATGGACCTCTATCGCGTCGGGAAGGACCCGTTGGGTCTGTTCGACCAGATTGCGGCGCAGATGTACGCCGTAGCCCGGCCCAAGGCGCATTGGACAGCGAAGGAATCGTCGGCTGCAACGCCGTAAAACTGCTGCAAAAACGGTGCAAAAGTAGTGCTATTCGACTAGCCGAGCCCGGTTCAGAACGGTATACTGATGGAGTGACTAGCATAGCTCGGGACTCCAAGCCTGTATCTTCTGTCCACGGCACCGACCGCCGTATTTTGCTCTTAAAGCCACGGGGATTTTGTGCTGGCGTTGTTCGCGCCATCGATGTGGTGCAGATTGCCCTAGAGACATTTGGGGCGCCAATTTACGTTCGGCGGGAGATCGTTCATAACCGATTTGTCGTCAACGATCTGGCGGAAAAGGGCGCGATCTTCGTCCACGATATCGATGAAGTCCCGGAAGGCGCTCGTGTCATCTATAGCGCTCATGGCGTGTCGCCCGCAGTGCGCGAAATCAGCAACCAGCGCAAGCTGAAGGTCATCGACGCGACCTGCCCTTTAGTGACCAAGGTGCATGTCGAAGCAGTGAAGTTCGCCCGACAGGGATACTCTTTGATATTGATCGGGCATCGCGATCACGACGAAATTGAAGGAACACTGGGCGAAGCGCCGGAGGAGACGCAGGTCGTTTCCACGGTCGAAGAAGTGGACGCGCTCGAAGTGCCGAATCCTGAGCGGGTTGCGTATTTGACGCAGACCACATTGAGCCTGGACGAGGCGCGAGACATCATTCAGGCGCTCAAGACGAAGTTCCCCGGCATTGTCGGCCCGCATTCGCAGGACATTTGCTATGCAACGGAAAATCGACAGGTTGCGGTGAAGAACGTGGCGCATCGAGCGGACCTTGTACTCGTGGTCGGGTCGAACAATAGTTCGAATTCGAATCGCCTGGTGGAAGTGTCGCGCAATCTGGACACAATCGCTTATTTGATCGATAACTCCGACGCAATCCAGCCCGAATGGCTGGAGAATGCACAGACCGTTGCCGTCACTGCCGGCGCCTCCGCGCCCGAAGTTCTGGTGCAGGATGTCATCTGTTACCTGCAACGGAATGGTTTTGGTTCCGTCGAAGAGGTAGAGGTCATGCCGGAAAACGTCCGCTTCGGCCTGCCGCCGGAGATCGTACGGGCCATTGCGGCAGCACCCCAACCCGCGAGCGTTACGCAGTAGTTTGCAGGCCAGCCCCTGCTGTACCGCAGACCCGGCTTGCAATGTTCCAGACGCATTCGCAATGAGGACGCGCAACCACCTATGAGTCCATCGCAGCAAGGCAAGCAACCCGCTGTGGTCCGATACGGCAGGCTCGACGCCAGCCTGGATCACGTGGATACGGCGATCGCTTCGACGCGAGAGCTTCTCCTTGCGCAGCAACATCCCGATGGCTACTGGTGTGGAGAGCTTGAAGCCGATACGACGCTCGAGTCGGACTACATCATGCTGCACACCCTGCTCGGCACCGGGAATGAAGGCCGAATGCAGCGGGCGCTCCAGGAGATTCTGCGGCACCAGAATGCCGACGGTGGCTGGAGCATCTATCATGGCGGCCCATCCAACATCAGCGCTACGGTGAAGGCATACTTCGCTTTCAAGTTGATGGGCTGGTCGGTGGACCATCCCGTGCTGGTAAAGGCGCGCGAATGGATCCTGGCACATGGCGGCGCGGTCGAGGTCAACACGTATACCAAGCTGTACCTGTGTTTCTTCGGTCAGTACGACTACAACGCTGTGCCTGCGATTCCGCCAGAGATCGTTTTGTTTCCCAAATGGTTTTACTTCAATATCTATGAAATCTCGTCCTGGTCGCGGACGATATTAGTTCCATTGTCTATCGCCTACGCAAAAAAACCGTTCAAGAAAATACCAGCGGACCACGGAATCGACGAGCTGTTTATAGGCGGAAGAGAGAAAGCGAACCTGCATCTTCGCTGGGAAAAGAAGATTCTCAGTTGGCGAAACTTTTTTCTCGTTTTCGATCGGATGACGCACTGGGCGGAGCGCATTCACGTGCGGCCATTGCGCGCGATCGCATTAAAAAAGGCCGAGCGTTGGATGTTGGAACACATGGAAATGTCGGACGGCCTGGGCTCGATTTATCCGGCCATGCTGAACGCCATCATTGCATTGCGTTGCCAGGGCTATTCGCTGGACGATCCGCAGGTGATCCGCGCGCTGGATGAGTTTGAAAAGCTTGGCATTGAAGAAAATGCCGTAGACGAGCATAGTCTACCCACATTTCGGATGCAGCCCTGCATGTCGCCGGTATGGGACACCGCCTATACCGTATTTGTGCTTGGCGAGGCGGGTGTTTCCAGGGATGATCCACGATTGTTGAAGGCCGCCGACTGGATGCTGTCGAAGGAAGTGCGGCACAAGGGCGACTGGTCGGTCAAGGTCCCGAACGTCGAACCCGGTGGCTGGTACTTCGAGTTCAATAACGAGTTTTACCCGGATGTAGACGATTCCGCGCAGGTCCTGCTGGCGTTGAACAAGGTGGAGAACCCACGGGAACGCTATCAGTACGAGGTGGGGCAGCGGGCGATCCGCTGGATATGGGCAATGCAATGTAAAAACGGTGGATGGGCCAGCTTCGACAAAGACAATACGAAGATGATCTTCCAGCACATCCCGTTTGCCGATCACAACGCAATGCTGGACCCACCGACGGTTGATATCACCGGGCGCATTCTTGAGATGCTGGCCAACTACGGCATACCTAACAGCGATCGACGCGTGCAGCGCGCGATCCAGTTCATCTATCGCGAGCAGGAACCGGACGGAAGCTGGTTTGGACGCTGGGGAGTCAATTACCTCTACGGCACGTTTCTCGTCCTGCGCGGGCTGGAGGCCATGGGTGTCTGGAACCATGAGCCGCAGATCCAGCAGGCGGCGGAATGGATCCGCATGGTGCAGAATGCAGATGGCGGCTGGGGGGAGCGATGCGCGAGTTACGACGATCCTTCCTTGCGCGGCGTGGGACCGAGCACCGCTTCGCAAACTGCGTGGGCTATCCTTGGCTTGCTGGCTGCGGGAGATACCCGGAGCGACTCCGTGGCAAAAGGTATACGCTGGTTACTTCAGCAGCAAAATCCCGATGGTTCCTGGAATGAAGAGGAATACACTGGAACAGGCTTTCCGCGGGTCTTCTATCTGGCGTACCACATGTACCGCAACTATTTCCCGTTGCTGGCGCTGACCACATATCGCCGCGCCATGCAGGCGGAAGCAGTTGGAAAAGCAAGCTGAAACCGGCAAGACTTTATAAATAAAACAGAGAAAGTAAGCAGCGAAGGAGAATTTGCAATGGCAGTGCCAATCTCACAAATGTGGACGGTCGCAACGTATGTGTTGCGCCAGCGCTGGAGTGGCCGCAAGCGTTATCCCCTGGTCTTGATGCTGGAACCGTTGTTCCGCTGCAATCTGGCGTGTGCTGGCTGCGGGAAAATCCAGTATCCAGCTCACATTTTGAAGAAGCAATTGACCCCCGAACAGTGCTTCCACGCGATCGATGAATGTGGAGCGCCCATGGTTTCCATTCCCGGTGGCGAGCCATTGATGCATCCGCGGATTGGGGAAATTGTTGAGGGCATGGTTGCGCGAAAAAAATACATTTATCTGTGCACCAATGCGCTCCTGCTAAAAGAAAAGATAGACCTATTCAAGCCCAGCAAATATCTGACTTTCTCTGTGCATCTCGACGGCCAGCGCGAGCACCACGATTTATCGGTGTGCCGCGAAGGCGGCTATGACATTGCAATGGAAGGGATCAAAGAAGCGCTGCGCCGGGGATTTCGCGTCACGACCAATACCACGCTCTTCGACGGCGCGGACGCCAACAGTGTTCGGGCTTTTTTTGACGAAGTAATGTCGTTGGGAGTGGAAGGGATGGTCCTGTCTCCTGGCTACACCTACGACAAAGCTCCAGACCAGAAGCATTTTATGGGACGCGCCCGGTCGCGCAGGCTTTTCCGCGCCATTCTGTCCAATCGAAAGAAGACCTGGAAGTTCAATATGTCGCCGCTGTTTCTGGAATTTCTGATGGGCAAACGCGACTATCAGTGCACACCATGGGGATCTCCCGCCTATAACATTTTCGGCTGGCAAAAGCCGTGCTACCTGCTGCAGGATGGCTACGTCGATACTTTTGCTGAGTTGCTGGAGACGACCGAGTGGTCGCACTATGGGACGGAATCCGGCAATCCAAAGTGCGCGAATTGCATGGTCAGTTGCGGTTATGAGCCTTCCGCCGTCAACGATGGTTTTGGCTCTTTGAGCGGCCTCCTGGCCATGGCAAAGGCGACATTATTCAATCGTTACGCCGATCGCGGCGCACTGGATTTGCTGAATCAACCGGCGAAACCAGTCCATGCGTTCAACCCTCTGGTGCAGATTGAATCGCCTTCCACCGAATTTGAAGAGACACGCGCATGATTGAATCGCACATGAAGCCGACCCCCAATCCAGACGCCCTCGAAGTAGCGCCTGGAGCGGACCGCGAAATGCTCGAAGGATGGATCCCTGCTCTGGCTACAGAAGAAGAAACGCGGGAAGCGCTCGAGCAGGCATTCGATTATCGCGGCGATGTAACGATCACGCTGAAGACGGGCGGGCGTATCGAGGGCTATGTTTTCGACCGTCAATCGGCCCCGGCACTCCATCGTTCTTTGGTCCGGATCATGCCGAAAGATACGAATGAGCGCGTTTCCATTCCATACTCGGAAATTGCCGGTCTCGCATTTACCGGACGGGACACAGCGGCCGGAAAAAGCTGGGAAGCCTGGATGAAAAAGTACTGGGAAAAGAAGGCGGCTGGCGAAAAAAACATCGGCATTCAAGCGGAAGTGCTCGACTAGACCGATTTCATGGTACATGTAGGCGGATGTCAAATGAGAGTCATTCTGAACCCTTCGGCTTCGCTCAGGATAGACTCCGCGCTGCGGAGAGAAGAATCCAGAGAATATTCGCCTCATAAGGGCCGCCATCACCCTCTGGATTCTTCGGTCGCCCCTCCGCGGCGGGCAGGCGCGGCGACCTTAGAATGACAACTTTTATTTTCAATTTCAATGTATTTGAATTTGCTTTCGTCGCCGTTACAATTCATCCTTCTTTTCGCACCCGTTCTTTATGCGAGTTTTTCTAACAGGAGCAACCGGATTTGTGGGCAGTCATGTAGCCCAGTCGCTCCATGTAGCAGGCGCGGAGCTGCGCTTGCTGGCCCGTAAAACCAGCCGTACGGAACACCTCAACAACCTCAATGCAGAGCTTGTTATCGGCGATCTGTTGCAGCCAGATGGCCTCGCTACAGCCTTGACGGGCTGCGATGCGTTGGTGCATGCGGCAGCGGATTATCGGCTATGGGTCCGGAACCCGGACGCCATGTATGCCGCTAACGTGCAAGGGACGCGGACGCTACTGCGTCTTGCTCGCGAAGCAGGAGTGCATCGCGTGGTATACACGTCCAGCGTGGCGACCATGGGTTTCCGCTCTGACGGAAGGATAGTGGATGAGGACACCCCTGTTTCGCTCGACGACATGATCGGCCACTACAAGCGGTCCAAATTTCTGGCCGAGCAGGAGGCGATCCAAGCCGCGCGCAACGGCCAGCACGTCGTCATCCTGAATCCGACTACACCCATTGGGGCAAATGACGCCAAGCCGACGCCGACTGGCCGCATCGTTGTAGATTTTTTGAACAGGAAATTTCCTGCGTATGTGGACACTGGATTGAACCTGGTGGACGTTCAATCGGTGGCGGCCATGCACGTTGCGGCGCTGGAACGCGGCACTTCGGGCGAACGCTATATCCTGGGCGGGGAGAACCTTACGCTCAAGCAGATTCTGGATCGCATGGCAGCGATGACCGGGCTGCCTTCTCCGTCGATGCAAGTTCCCCATTCCGTTGCCATGACCTTCGCATTTTTCGACGAGTGGATTACAGGTCGCATCCGAGGGAAGGAGCCGCGCGCGACGGTGGAAGCCGTTCGCATGGGCAAGAAGAAGATGTTCGCCAGTTCGGCAAAGGCCGAGCGCGAGTTGGGATATCGAGTTCTTCCAGTTGACCCTGCGTTGCACGCCGCCATCGATTGGTTTCGCGCCAACGGCTACGCACCTGCGTCATGAAGCCACGCATAGCGATTTTGGCTGCACTACCGAGAGAAATTACCCCGCTGGTAAAAGGCTGGCCGGTTCGCAAACGTATTCGCAACGAGAGCATTTTGATTGCAGAATGCGATCGCGCCATCGCTGTCTGTGCCGGTATGGGTCGCGAGCGGGTGACGCGCGCGCTGGAGATTGCAGAGAGTTGTGGGCCGCTTCGCATGGTGCTATCGGTGGGATATGCGGGCGGTTTGCATGCTGGCATGGAGACGAATGCTTTGTCATGGCCCGCGGCAGTCGTCGATGCGGAAACTGGCCAGCATTTCGCGTGTGAAACGGGAAGCGGTACTCTGGTGACGACGGACCACGTCGTCGACCACAAGGAAAAGCTACTGCTGGCGAAACTGTGGAATGCCGACCTTGTCGACATGGAAGCGGCAACTGTAGCAAAATTGGCACAGGCTCGTGGCCTGCCATTTCGCGCGCTACGCGTGGTGAGCGATGATTTCCAGGAGGTCTTGCCGGATTTCAATCGTTTCACCAACGCGCGGGGGGAGTTTCGCGAGGCGGCCTTTGCCGGTTACGTAGTATTGCATCCATGGATGATTCCGACGGCGATCCGGATTGGGCTGCACACGGCCCGCGCTTCGCAAACGATGGCAAAAGCATTACGAGAACTCTTAGAACAGGCAGAATAAAATGGGAACTGTGACAGTTGCAAGCCCTTCCACTTCAGAACAAATCCCTGCAACCATGCGGGCAGCCGTCTATCGCGGCGTGAATGACATTTGCGTAGAGACAGTGCCTGTGCCGGAAATTGGGCCGGGAGAAGTGCTGGTGCGCATTCATATCTGTGGCATCTGCGGCACCGACCTGAAAAAGATCCGTTCCGGCTCGCATTCCGCGCCAAGAATTTTTGGACATGAAATGGCCGGCACCATTGCGGCGGTCGGCGATAACGTTCAAGGTTGGCGCGTCGGCGACCGCGTGATGGCGTTTCATCATATCCCCTGCGGAGACTGCTACTACTGTCGCAAAAAAACATTTGCCCAGTGCGGAATGTACAAGCGGGTTGGCTGTACGGCGGGCTTCGAGCCTTCCGGTGGAGGCTTCGCGGAATACATTCGCGTGATGGACTGGATCGTCGCGCGGGGTCTTGTGCGCATACCCGATACTGTTTCTTTCGAGCAGGCAGTTTGGATCGAGCCGGTGAATACCTGCTTCAAAGCGATCCGCAATCTGCGCCTGGCGGCCGATGAAACGGTGCTTGTCATTGGCCAGGGGTCGATTGGGATTTTGCTAGCTTCGCTGGCCAGGCAAACTGGCGCGACGGTGCTCACATCCGATCTGTATCCTTCGCGACACGCGTTAGCCGCAACTTTTGGCTTGGACCATCCTATTCATGCTGGGGAAGAAGATGTAGTGGCGGTCGCGAAGAAAAACACCGAGGGCCGCGGCGCGGATGCGGTCATCGTTGCTGTTCCTGGAAACGCATTGATCCGGACTGCGATGGAGGCGGTGAGCCCTGGAGGCAAGGTGTTGCTGTTCGCCGCGACGCAGCGCAGCGAAGTAGCGATCGATCCAGCAGCCGTGTGTATGGATGAGAAATCCTTGCTTGGGTCTTACAGCTCTTCCGTGGATGTGCAGGAGGAAGCGGCGCAGTTGGTGCTGGACGGCCCCAGGAACGGTTTCGACCTGACGCGCTTGATTTCGCACCGTTTTCCGTTGGAACAGGCAGCAGAGGCGATTGCATTCGCTTCAGAACCCAGAGCCGATTCCATGAAGATCGTGATCCAGCCCTCGCGCAATGCGCCGATGGCTTGGAAGGAATCCTAATGGAAACCTCCGCGAAGATAGAAAATATATGTATGCCTGAGGAAATGAATGCTGCCGTCCTGCACGGCAAAGAAGATTTACGGATTGAGCGGTTGCCGATCCCGCATGCTGGGGAGGGCGAGATTGTGGTGCGCGTGCAGTCTGTGCTCACCTGCGGAACCGATCTTAAGGTATATCGTCGCGGTTATCACGCGAAGATGCTACAACCCCCCATTTCCTTCGGGCATGAGTTGGCGGGCAAAGTTTCTGAGGTGGGCGCGGGTGTTACCGGTTTCGATGTAGGAGATCCTGTTGTCCCGCTCAATTCCGCACCTTGCGGGAAATGCTATTTCTGCCACCATCAGCAGGAAAATCTTTGCGATGACTTGTTGTTCAACAATGGAGCTTATGCTGAATACATTCTGATTCCGGCGCGGATTGTAGAAAAGAACACGCTGCATGTTCCTGAACGCGTGCCGTTGGAACATGCCGCCATGACCGAACCGCTGGCCTGTGTCTTACATGGCATGGATGAGATTGGCGCGCAGGCTGGCGACCAGATCGTTGTGATTGGCGCTGGACCGATTGGCCTGATGTTCGTCCATCTGGCCGCGCTCATGGGCATCGAGGTCATCTCGGTCGTGAAACGCGCTGAGCAGGTGGCGTTGGCCCATTCGCTTGGCGCGAGGCATGTCGTCCAAACCACCGAGACCGATGACGTGATTGCAGCCGTTCGCGCCCTGACTCCGCAAGGACGCGGGGCCGATGCGGTCATCGAGGCCGTAGCATTGCCAGAGACCTGGCAGTGGGCCGTCGATATGGTGCGCAAAGGCGGCGTGGTGAATTTCTTTGGAGGATGTGCTGCGGAAACTACGGTAGCACTGGACACAAATCGACTGCATTACAGCAATCTCACGTTGTGTTCGAGCTTCCATCATCGTCCGTCGGTTTGTCGTCGAGCATTCGAATGGATCGCCAGTGGACAGTTTGCCTGCGAGAAGTTTTTGACTGGACGCGCTCCGCTTGAAGAGCTTGTTTCGGCCCTTGAGCAACTGATGCGACGCACCAACGACATAAAAACGGTAATACTGCCGACGGCAGATTTTCCAGTGAAGGCAGCCTATGAACGCTAGTGGCCTGCGAGAAACGGAAACCACCGTTGACGCGTTGCTACTGGCAGGCTGGCAGAAGCTTCCCGCGCAATATAGACTGCCACAGCGCATACCTACGCTGGCGGAGGCGCAGGCATTCTGCCGACAACTTGCGGAATCCCACTATGAAAATTTTCATGTCGCCACATGGTTTCTCCCAAAGCGGCTGCGTCCTCATTTCCAGAGTATTTACGCGTACTGCCGCATTGCCGACGACCTGGGAGATGAGGTGGGAGATGCGCAGCAATCGCTGGCGCTGCTAAATTTCTGGGACCGCGAGCTGGATGCCTGTTATCGAGGCGAGGTACACCATCCTGTATTCGTAGCTCTGGCGGAGACGATTCGCGTTTGCAATATTCCGAAGCAGCCCTTCTCGGATCTATTGGTGGCCTTTCGCCAGGACCAGACCGTGACGCGCTATCGCTCCATGGAAGATGTTTTCGCCTACTGTCGGTATTCCGCCAATCCCGTCGGGCGCCTGGTGCTATACGCGTGCGGGTATCGTGACGAGGAGTTGTTCGCTCTGTCGAATTACACCTGCACGGCGTTGCAGTTGGCAAACTTCTGGCAAGACGTGCGGGAGGACCATCGACGCAATCGAATCTATTTGCCGCAGGAAGACATGCAGCGCTATGGAGTCACGGAGCAGCAGATTCAAGATCGGCGATTTTCACCTGAATTTCGCGCGCTAATGAAGCATGAAGTTGCATTTGCTCAGGATTTATTCCGGCAAGGAATGCCACTCCTTGGGCGCGTGGACAAAGAACTCGCCGTCGATCTTGCATTGTTCAGCCGTGGTGGCCAGGAGATCCTTCGTGCTATTGCGCGGCAGGACTACGATGTGTTGCGCTCCAGACCCGTCATCTCCAAGCCACGCAAAGCAGTCTTGCTGCTGCGTGCTCTAGCTGGCAAGCTGGTAGCGAGGCAGGCTGCGTGAGCCTTTCTGTCGAGGCATCGTACGTGGCGTGCGAGACCATCGCGCGCCGCGAAGCCAAAAACTTCTACTACGCATTTCTGGTCTTGCCGAAACCGAAGCGGGCCGCCATCTGCGCAGTCTACGCATTTATGCGTCATGCCGACGATCTCGCGGATGACGAGCGCCTTCCAATTCATGAGCGGCTTCGCCAAACCGAGCAATGGCTGGACCAATGGCATCATGCTGCTGCGGGAGAAGCGACGGACAATCCTGTCTTCATTGCATTACGCGATACCCAGCAACGTTTTCATATCTCAACGGAACTGCTGGATCAACTGGTGCATGGAACCATGATGGATTTGACTACTCCACCAGAACAAATGGAGACTGCACTCTCCGATCGAATGGAAACGCCGCAGGACAAGGTTGCAGCCGGTCCCTCAGTTCAGGGTCCACATCCACCATTCGAGAAAGATGCAAAACTGAACTTTGCGGCTTCGGCACAATACTCCATCTATCGCAACTTCGATGATTTATATCGATACTGTTATTTTGTAGCGTCGGTGGTTGGACTGGTATGCATTCGCATCTTCGGCTACACAGATTCGCGTGCCGAAAGGCTGGCAGAACAGACAGGCATAGCATTTCAGCTTACAAATATTCTGCGGGACGTGCGCGAAGACGCGGAGCGCGGCAGAATCTATCTGCCATTGGAAGACCTCGAGCGCTACAACGTAACGGTGGAGGAACTATCGTCGATTCGCGGCAATCGCAGTTTGACGCTGGATGAGCGCGCGTTGATGGAAATGGAAGTGAAGCGAGCGCGAGAATACTACAGTGCGGCAGATGGGCTACTGCCTTTGATTTCACCGGATGGCAGGGCCGCGCTGTGGGTGCTTGTGACAATCTATCGACGGTTGCTGGAACGCATTGAACGCGCGCAATACGATGTTTTCTCGGCAAGAATAAAAGTATCGACAGCAGAGAAGCTGGCCATTTTATTACAGGGATTTTGGATGGCGTTTCGTCTGAGGAACGCAGCATGACGATTGCGGGTCAAGCTGAATCGAAAGAAGCAATGCATTCTCCCACAATTCGCGACGTCGCCGTGATTGGC
This sequence comes from Acidobacteriota bacterium, assembly GCA_021826695.1. Taxonomy (GTDB): domain Bacteria; phylum Acidobacteriota; class Terriglobia; order Terriglobales; family Acidobacteriaceae; genus JAKAAZ01. Next base: position 30,889 of record JAKAYS010000015.1, read on the forward strand.
GGGGGACTGGCTGGCCTATCGACGGCGTGCGCGCTGGCGCAATCTGGCTACAGTGTCCGATTGTTAGAGAGACGCCCGTATGTCGGTGGACGCGCATCTTCGTATGAGCATCCCGGCACAAGCGAGGTGATCGATAACTGCCAGCACATTCTTCTTGGCTGCTGTACCAATCTCATTGGCTTCTATCGGAAGCTTGGAGTTGCAGATCAGGTTCGTTGGTTCGATAGCATGACATTTCTCGAACCGGGAGGGAAGCGGAGTGTGCTGCACCCAAGTTCTCTGCCCGCGCCGCTGCATAACTCGCCTTCATTTTTTGCTGCTTCCGCGTTGTCGTTGGCAGACAAGGTCGCCATCGCTCGCGGCATGCTCGCATTTCTCCGAAGAGTGCCCGAAGATGATGGCGAGAACTTCGCGCACTGGCTTGCCCGGCATGGTCAGACGCAGCGGGCGATTGCCAGATTCTGGAATCCCGTATTGGTAAGCGCGCTCAATGAAGATCTGGACCGCGTCTCCGTCCATTACGCGGGCATGGTGTTTCGCACATCCTTTATGCAGTCTCCTCAGGCGGGCGGAATGGGTATACCAACCATTCCGCTCAGCGAACTGTACGGACACGCTGTGGAATTTATCGCATCGCATGGAGGAGAAGTGAAGTTACGCGCGAATGTAGAGAGCCTATTCCATGACGCTGCCAGTCGACGCTGGCAGCTTGACACGGAAGCGGGCAGCATTGAGACGGATGCTGTTGTACTTGCGTTGTCTTTTGAAGCCATGCAGAAACTCTTGCCTGCATTGCCCTCGACAAAGGATGGTTCCGAAAAAGTTTTACTACACGAACTGGAACACTTTGAACACTCGCCGATCACGGGAATTCATTTCTGGTTTGATCGGCGTATCACTGACCTGGAACATGCTGTACTGCTCGATACTACGATCCAGTGGATGTACAACAAATCTCTTCTACAGCCGGAGAGAAGGGCGGACGACTCCGGAAGCTATCTGGAACTGGTGGTGAGCGCCTCGAAATCGTTAGTTGGAAAGTCGCGGCAGGAGATCATCGATCTAGCTTTGCAGGAACTGGCGCTATTTTTTCCTGAGGTACGGAAAGCAGCTCTAATAAAAGCCGCAGTCGTTAAAGAAGTACGCGCAACTTTTTCTGTTACGCCCGGACTGGACGCCTATCGTCCGGGTCCCGCGACTGCGTGGCCGCACTTGTTTCTCGCGGGGGATTGGACGGCAACCGGATGGCCTTCAACAATGGAGGGTGCGGTCCGCAGCGGTCATCTTGCAGCCGAGGCGCTCACCAGGGCAGCCGGGAAGCCCAAACAATTTCTGCTCCCGGATTTGCCAGCTACAGGGTTTATGCGACTGTTTCAATAACTTCAGCGCGCGAGGAAGAACACTCCCGCGCCGACACAGACCGCTGCGAACCAGCGACGCCGATCGACATTTTCTTTCAAAATCCATTTTGCCGCGAATGCATTGGTAATAAATGTCAGTGCCGCCGACGCGGGTGCAACCAGGCTGACATCCGCCCAACTCAACGCGAAGAGCAATGAGAAAAAGCTCACTGCCATGCATAGCACTCCAAACAAGAACCGTACATTCTTCAACACAGCCGCGACCGCGCCGCCCAGTCCGGCATGGGCGCGGATATCGTCAAAATCGCCAATCTGACGCATGGCGCTGGCGAGCAGAACGTCACCCGCTGTAGCCATGACAACAATGGCAGCGATCATCAGCCATACGGACGGGCCGACAGTATGGCTCATACCGATTGCTCCTTGACGTTTGAAGCCATTGCTGGAACAGTAGCCTCTTCATCGGTTGAATCGATCTGGCTATGGTTCGTGTAGGACGGTCCCTGCGTTACGAAGCCCACGCCAATGGTGATGAGCAGAATCCCAGCCCAGCGAGCGGGAGAGACGTGCTCATGCAACCAGAACTTCGCAAGCAGGGCGACGACGACATTGCCGAACGAAGTAGCAGGTAACACGAAGGAAAGATCCGCCCAGGAGAGTGCGGTCAGATAGGACGCGAAAAAGCCAATCAATAGCAAAATGCCGATTAAAACGGAGGGAATGCGGAGCGCTAGCAGCAGGGACGACAGATGATGGATCGACACCGGCCCCATGTGCTTCATTCCTATTCCGAGGCAGGTATCTCCCAATGATGCGCCAAGCATCACGGCGACCAGCACCATGTAGCGTCGAAAGGTCATCGTGGATTGCATGGACGGGATGGCAAAATCTCCTGGCTAACAGTATTGCAAACGTTACCCGTGTCGGTACGTTTCCTGCACAAATGAGAACGCGGCCAGCTTGTACCGCTGACCGCGTCAGTCATAAACACTCTGGCAGCCAGCGTTTTATGCTCCGACCTGCTGCGTTTCCGCCGTGGCGGCCTTGTCGAGTTTGCTCTTGGCCACGACACGGTTCCGCTGCGCGCGCAACTTCATAAACGCCTTGGCTTCCACGTACAGGCGGGGCAGGTCGCGATTTACGATTGCCTTACTGACCACGCGCCACGCTGCTTTGGGGCGGAAATAGTATTCGTCGTAAAAACGGTGCACCATTTCCAGCACATACTCAGTCGGCAGTCCTGGATATTCAACGTGCGCCAACTGGTGGCCTTCCTCATCGACCATGGCCCCGTTGTTGATGATGAAACCATTCGTCTTGGCGAAGTCATAAAATTCCGTGCCCGGATAGGCATGCGCAATGGACACCTGAATGGTTTCCACATCGAGCGATTTCGCAAAGTTGATCGTATTGCGGATCGATTCCTTTGTTTCGCCCGGCAGTCCAAGAATAAAGTCGCCGTGAATGGTGA
>JAKAYS010000161.1 GCA_021826695.1 Acidobacteriota bacterium
GCGCAGCCACAGAGGTAGGCTTGCTTTGCGTCTGCGCGCCTCCCGGGACAACAGCGGGCACAGTTTCGCTTTTGGTCCGGGCAGTCTGGAGCGCATCCGAAGTGGGACCTGTCGCAGGCATGGGAGCTTCGCCGGGAAACGTTTCGTCTGGATGGTCGGCAATGGCGGTCCGCATAAAGCCCATCCAGATCGGCAATGCCGCGCGCGCGCCAGTCTCTTTTTCGCCGAGGCTCCGACGATCGTCGTAACCCACCCACACGCCGCAGGTGACAGAAGGCGAGAACCCTAAAAACCAGGCGTCGGTAAAGTTGTTCGTCGTGCCGGTTTTACCTCCAAGGGGATGATGCAACTGGCTGGCTGCCTCTCCCGTTCCCTGGTGGATGACGGCTTCAAACAGCGGCATCATCAGCCGCGCGGTATTGGCGCCTGTGGAGACGTGAACGTCCGGCGCATCGTCCCATAATATTTCCCCCTCGGCTGTCGTCACCTTATGCACGAAATGCGGCGTCATGCGGATGCCGTCATTCGGAAAGCTGCTGTATGCGGCCACCTGCTCATTCAGGCTGATCTCCGCCGCGCCAAGCGCGATGGGAAGAAACGCGGGAATGTTCGTCGTGATGCCGAAGCGGTGCGCGGTCGCAATCACATTGCGGATCCCGACACGCTCCGCCAGTTTGAGCGCAGGAATGTTGCGCGAGTCCGCAAATGCATGCAGCAGGGTAATGTTTCCCAGGTAGCGGTTGTCGTAATCATGCGGCGCGTAGGCCCCGGACGCGGTGTGAAACGTAACTGGAGCATCGAGGATCCTGCTGTCCGGCTTCTCTCCCGCCTCCATTGCCGTGGTGTAAACATAAGCCTTGAAGGACGAGCCGGTCTGCCGCTCTGCCTGCGTCGCCCGGTCATACTGGGAAAGATTGAAGTCGCGTCCGCCGACCATGGCGAGCACATCGCCGCTGGCGTTGTCGACCGCCATCAAAGCGGCCTGCACGCCAGAGTCCTGCTCCAGAGATGCCTGTAATGGCGCGGAGATCAGCGTGCTTGCCGCTTGTGGCAACAGAAGATGCACGTAGACAATATCGCCGGTCTGGAGAAAGTCCGATCCCAGTTTATTTTTCGTCCACGCCCAGCCCTGCGCGGGAAGGACCGCGTTCTGACGGTTGCCGACACGGACGGTCACTTCATACGGCAGGACCTCCGTCACGACCCCGTGAATATAGTCGCCGGGAGCAGCCTGCATGTTCCAGTCCGGGTGATGAAATGCTTCTATCGAACTGCCAGCGGCGATCACGTTCAGCAGATGCCCATGCCATCCCCTGCGGCGTTCGTAGGAGGCCAATCCGTCCAGCACCGCCTGATTTGCAGCCAATTGTAACTTCATATCGAGTGTCGTGTAGACGCGCAGGCCGGACTGGTGCACCATGTCGGAGCCGAAGCGCTGGTCCAGCTCTCGACGCACCTCCTCCACAAACCAGGGAGCGACAGTGTTCGGCGGCGGCTCAATATGCAAACCCAGCGGGGTCGCTTTGGCGGCAGAGGCCTGGCGCGCGGTGATCACGCCATCTTCCAACATCGCATTCAATACGCGATTTCTGCGCTCCAGCGCCCGTTCGGAATGGGCGATCGGGGAGTAATACGAAGGTCCGCGCGGCAGGGCTGCCAGCAGCGCCGCTTCCGGCAAAGTGAGATCGCGCGCATGTTTGCTGAAGTAGTACTCCGCGCCCGCCTCAAATCCATACACGCCCTGGCCCAGATAAATCTGGTTCGCATAGAGTGTGAAAATCTGTTCCTTGGTAAAGTTCCGTTCAATTTGGATGGAAAGCAGCACCTCCTGCAACTTGCGGCGGAAAGAACGTTCCGGCGACAAAAACAAATTCTTGGCCAGTTGCATGGTCAGCGTCGAGGCGCCCTGAGCGCGCCTGTCGGAGGTCAGATCGCGATACGCCGCTCCGGCCACGCGAAACAGGTTGACTCCCCAGTGGCTCTCAAAGTTTTTGTCCTCAATCGAAATGACTGCGTGCCGCAACACCGGCGGTATATCGTCGTAGCCCACAACGATGCGGCGCTCCAGCGCAAAGGAACCGATCTCGGCGCCATGGACGTCATACAGCACCGTCGTCGTGTTGGGACGATACCGTTCCAGTTCTTCAATTTGAGGAAGATCGACGGTGTAGATCAGCATCAGTCCGCTAAGCGATCCGAACATTGCCGCCAGGATGGCAAGAATGACGAACGCCGCCGATCCCGCCACTTTCTTGCGCCGACTGGGAGGCGGACGAAAAGTGGCGCGGCGGTCCCGATAGACCCGGCGATTTGGGAGGGATGCCTTCTGCTCTGGCGTTTTAATGGTCAAGGAAGACCTGCTGCGCAGCACGATTCAAATACAGTCATCGTACTTATCCTAAAGGGAGTGCGAGTGCCTGCCCACTTAAGAATTTGTGAGAGGCGAACATTTCTTCAAGACCTTCCCGCCAAACTTTCTTCTGCTAGGCAGCCTTCTGTTGCTTCAACAGTGCCAGCGCCTTCTCCAATTGCAAGTCCGGCTTGGGGGCGGCAGGAGGCTGTGCTGGCTGCTTCTCGGAAGTCTTTCCAGGCGCGGTCGGTACTGTGATTCCCGGCACCTCTGGAGGGGCGCCGAGGTTCATTCCATTGTTTTCAGCGACTACAACATTGGGCGTCACTGCGTCCGTCTGGATGATTTTGTTGTTCGGCGCGTGATACTTTGCCACGGTGAGGAACAAGACCGCTCCATCGGGCATCGGGATTTGCTTCTGGACTGAACCGCTGCCGAAAGTACGATCTCCTACCAGTTGCGCGCGGTTGTTATCTTTCAATGCTGCCGCCACAATCTCCGCCGGGCCAGATGTTCCGTGATTCACCAGAACAATCATTGGGGCCGAGGTCACGAAATTCTTCGCGTCCGCCGTCCATGTTTGCTGCGGATACTTCAGACCTTGCAGCGTGGCAATCGTTCCTGTCTTCAGAAATGCATTTGACAGACGAACTGCGGAGTCCATGTCGCCGTCAGTAACATCGCGTAAATCGAGTAGGACTTTCTGCTGACCGGTCTTTTGCACCTGGCCAAGCTTGGCCAGCACCTCATCAGTCCGGTCCTTGCTCAAGTCATAGGGCTTCAGATAAAGAATGCTGCTGTTCTCATACTCATCCACATGCAGAGCGGGATATTGTGTAGGCGTACGGGTCAGCGTCATTGCGTCCGGGGAGGCGCTGGTTGGCTCAATCACCGAGAAACTGACCTTTGTTCCCGGCTGCCCATCGAGTGAAAGTTGAATGATCTGCAACGGCATGACGCGCGTGCTCTGGTTGGCAATCGACTCGATCACGTCCCCGTCCACGATACCCGCCTTCTCCGCCGGGCTGCCCGGAACTACCGAAACTACGGTCGCGTAGCCAAACCGCTTGGAGATGGCCACGCCGATCTGCGCCGTGTTCTCGTTTTGATGGGCCTGATAGGTCTTGAACTCCGCCGGAGTCAGATAGCCGGAATCCGGATCGAGTCCTTCCAACAGGCCATGCAGCGATCCGTTCGTGACATCGACGATGTTCGGAGTGACCACGTAATCGTTCTGTATGTGCTGTAGGACTTCACTGTAGACTTCAATCTGCTGATAGGCGCTATTGTCTGACCCAGCGCGAACGCCGCCGGGCAGAATGCCGCCTAGAAATACAAACACAACCAGCAACACAGAGATGGCGAGAAGAGAAAGCTTAATGGCTTTAGGCATACGTAATGGGCGCAGCTCCACAACAGCCGCTGCCTACCAGTGTACAACTTTCAGCCGTCTTTCATGAATGCCGGTCGGTGGCGCGATCGATTGAATTGAATATGGCAAATAGCTGCCAGAGGCGCTAAAGTAGCTACGGCGCGCTGTACGCTACTGACATGGAAGACGACATGGACAAAAGACAATTTCTGAAAACTTCCGGCGTTTTCCTGACCAGCAGCCTGCTATCGCGCTTCTCCTCTGGCGAATCGCAAATCTTGCCTGAAATCGAGCACCGTAAAAACTGGTCCGGAAATTACGAATACCATACCGAGCGGCTGTATGTTCCCAAAACAGTGGAGCAAGTGCGGCAGGTTGTGAAGAGTTGCACCAAGCTGAAGGCGTTAGGCACGCGTCATTCTTTCAACGGCATCGCCGACAGCAGCGCGAATCAGATTTCCCTGAAGCACCTCGATCGGATGGTCTTAGACCCAAAAGCGCGGACTGTCACCGTCGGCGCGGGTGTCACCTATGGTCAACTTGGCCCGTATCTGGATCGCCAAGGCTACGCGCTGCATAATCTGGCTTCCTTGCCACAGATTTCTGTCGCGGGCGCGTGTGCGACGGCCACGCATGGCTCTGGCAACACGAACAGCAACCTTTCCACCGCGGTCGCTGCCATGGAAATTGTTGCTGCGAATGGCGAGGTGATGACTCTTTCAAGTGAACGAGATGACGCCAGGTTTCCAGGGACCGTCGTCGGTCTGGGCGGACTGGGCATCGTCACCAGCGTCACGCTGAATGTTCAGCCCACCTATCAAATGACCCAGGTGGTTTACGAAAATCTATCTATCGACCAACTACAACACCATCTCGACGAAATCTTCGGCAGCGGCTACAGTGTCAGCCTCTTTACGGACTGGCAAGACCATCGTATGACTGAGGTATGGATCAAACGGCGCTTTCAGCCCGGCTCCAAACCTGACTTAGCGCCGGAGTTTTTTGGGGCGAAGCTCGCCACCAGAAAACTTCATCCAATTGCCGGACATTCCGCGGAAAGCTGCACCGAGCAGATGGGGATCCCGGGCCCGTGGTATGACCGGCTGCCGCACTTCCGCATGGGCTTCGTCCCCAGCAGCGGTGCGGAGTTGCAAACGGAATACTTCGTTCCCCGCAGCAAAGGATACGAAGCGATCCTGGCCATCGAGCAACTTCGCGATCGGATAACGCCGCATCTGTTCATCTCAGAGCTGCGCACGATTGCCGCCGACGATCTCTGGATGAGTCCCTGTTACCAGCGAGACTCCATGACGCTGCACTTTACCTGGAAACCGGAATGGCCTGTAGTCAAGAAAATACTGCCACTGATTGAAGCCAAGCTGGTGCCGTTCCAAGCCAGGCCCCACTGGGCAAAACTGTTCACCATGCCGCCATCTACCATCCGGCCCATGTATGCAAAGATGCCCGATTATCGAGCGTTGCTGGAACACTACGATCCCAACGGAAAATTTCGCAATCAATTTCTGAGAACGAACATTTACGGGGTGTGAGGGCTTTATTTTGCTTGCCTTGTTCCAGCAGAAAACGTGCAAAACTGGTGGCGGCGAGTGGAATCGAACCACCGACCTACGGGTTATGAGTCCGTCGCTCTAACCATCTGAGCTACGCCGCCATGGAGGGATGTTGCTGAAGCACGCTCCTGAACAGAACATGCGTGGAAGACTGCGACAGAGCGCCCCCTGAGCCAGCAGTCATCATTCAGCAGCAAGTTTATTGTAGCTCATGCTTAGGAATTCTCCAGACTGCCAGCTCTCCGACAGCCAGTCGGGTCGAGTAGACTGAGCTAGCATGTCCGCATCGTCAAACGTATCGCCAAACCCATCAGCCGACCGTGTCATCGGGGTGATCCCGGCGCGTCTCGCCTCAACGCGCCTGCCGCGTAAAGTATTGCGGGAAATCGCGGGCAAGCCCATGTTGGCATGGGTGTATGAGGCAGCCGCCCAGGCGAGGGTCTTCGACCAGTTGATGGTCGCGACGGACTCCGACGAAGTTGCGGATGTCTGCCGCGACCATGAATGGCAGGTCCGGCTGACGTCGTCGAATCTGGTGAGCGGGACCGACCGCGTTCACGCAGTGGCCCAGCAACTGGCCGCGGAGAACGCCGCCAATGTCTCGGAAAACGATATTTTCGTCAACATTCAGGGCGATGAGCCGCTGCTGCGTCCGGTGCATTTTCACGCGCTGCTGCGCCCCTTCGCGCGTCCCGAAGTCGAGGTTTCGACCGTGATGACGCGCTGCCCATCGGAGGGAATCGCCAATCCGAATACCGTGAAGGTGGTCGTGGATCGCGCGGGAAAGGCGCTGTATTTTTCTCGCGCCACCATTCCCTGGGACCGCGATGGGCGCGGCGATATCGCCCATTGGAAGCACCTCGGGCTCTACGCCTATAGAAAACACATTCTCGACCGGTTTCCAGCCCTGCCTCCCAGCCAGTTGGAAGCCGCCGAGCGGTTGGAGCAGTTGCGGCTGCTGGAAAACGGCATCGCGATTTATGTGGAGCCGGTCGAGTTCGACACCGTCGGCGTGGATACGGAGGCGGACCTTCTCGCGGCAGCGGCAGTCCTGGCGCAGCGGGGTTAGAAAATTTGCCGCACTCTTTCGGGTCTCTGCCCCAGACGAAACCCCATGCTTCCGATACACTGAGAACTGGAGATCAGGATGAATTTGTTTCGCTTTCTTCCTCGGGCGGTCATCCGCCTGAAGCTGGGAGTCTTTTTGTGCGCTGTTTTGATGGGCTCTTCTTTGGTTGGGCTGGCGCAAGACAACAGCGGCAACACTGGCGCGAATCCCCCCATCAATAACCCCAAAGGACATGATGTCAGCCGGGGTAACTATGTTCCACCGCCGCCGCCTTCTGGCCCAGACGTGTACTACAACCACCGCTGGGACATTTATGCCGGCCTCGCCTACACGAATTTTCTGGCTGGGCCAGCATTGATCCAGCGCTCGAACATGGGCGGATTCGATGCTTCGGGGACCTATTGGCTGAACTGGCATTGGGGCATCCGTGGCGATGCGCGCATGTACGTCGGTACCTCTGGAGTGTTTCCGAACACCAATGGCGGATCGCGCAATCCTAACTGCCCGATCTCTGGCACTGGCCCTGGTTTCGATAACAGCTGTTACGGACCCAGCACTATCACCGGACCGCGCATCATGCAGTACTACTTCATGATGGGTCCGCAGTATCGCATCATTCGCAGGGCCAAGGCTTCCGGCACATTTCATGCACTGTTCGGCAATGCTTACGGGGTTTTCGACTCGGCCCATTTGCCGAACCTGAATGTCCAGACGATCGGTCTGTTTGCGACGCAATGGACCTTCGGCAGCGCGTTCGGCGGCACCTTCGACTACAACTACACGCCTAGGATCGCCTTCCGCATAGAGCCGGACATGCTGATGACCCACTACGGCGGCACCATGGAGCAGAACTTTGCGTTCTCTGTCGGTCCCGTCTTTCGGCTGGGAAAGCTGAATACCTCTCCCACGGCGAACAAGGCACACTCCGAGAAACATTCCATGCACTTGCACAACCCGTTCCACAAGTGACCAAAGTTTATGGCCTTTCGTGCTTTGACTTCCCAATCATCCAGAAAGGATGATACCTAGCAGAGCGGATTGGAATTCAAGCCCTCCCCCAGTTCCCGGGCCTTTTTCTCGTCCGCCCTTGGTCGTCTGGTTCGCCAGAAATCCTTCGTTATGCCAGTTCGTAGCCTGCGAAAAAATAGCCAATCTCAAAGGCGGCAGTCTCTTCCGCGTCCGATCCGTGGACGGTATTTTCCTCAATGCTGCCGGCAAACTTCTTGCGGATGGTCCCTTCTTCCGCGTTCGCTGGGTTGGTCGCGCCCATCAGCTTGCGCAGGTCGGCGATGGCATTTTCTTTCTCCAGCACCATGACAAAGATCGGCCCGGAAGACATAAATGTCGTCAACGAATCGAAG
>JAKAYS010000162.1 GCA_021826695.1 Acidobacteriota bacterium
AAGGCAGGCTGTCCGAGTAGTTGGATTTCAGTTTGGCCAACTGGCGATACTCCAGCACCAGCCGAGGAACTTCATGGTGTTCGGCGAGTTCTTCCAATACATCCTGCGCGGTTGAAACCACTCGCCGCGGCGAGCCGCGGCCATATTTCATCGGCTTCGGAAGCGCCATTTTGTTGAATAGAACATCGCCAAGCTGTTTAGGGGAATTGATGTTGAAACGATGCCCGGAGCCTTGATAGATTCGCTCTCCCAGCGCGTGCATCTGCTCCGCCAACCGCTCGGATATCCTCTGCAGATACGCAGAGTCGATGCGGATGCCAGCATCCTCCATCTCCAGCAGAATGGGCGTCAACGGCAGGTCGATCGTTTCATAGACGTTCGATGTTCCGGCCCGTTCGACCGCGCTTCGCAGTTGCGGGGTAAGCCGCGCGATGGTTGCGGCGGCCATCGGCAACGCATTTTCGCCTTCGCCGCGCAAGGATTGATTATCGAAGCGGGCGGCAACATCTTCCAACCGGTGCGTGGTGTGCGTGGGGTTCAGCAGGTAGGAATAGAGCATCAGGTCGTCGCGCACACCTGCAAGCTGAATATCATGCGCCTGCGTGGCCCGCAACAAAGACTTGAGATTGTGTACGGATTTCGCAAGCGTCGCATCTTCCAGCGCTGCTCGCAGCATCGCCGTCGCTTCGCCTTCGTACCGCACGCGGAATGCTTTCGTATCCTTTGCCGCAAGTCCAAATACGAGTGCTGGAGCGGGCGCAGTCAATGTCTCTGTCGCGCTGTCCACCCGTTCCATCGCATCCAGCAGTAGCATGCCCTGCTGCTCGGGCTCAGGTTCGGTTGCCTCTTCCTCGGTAGCTGGCGGGAATCCTTCCGACCTGTGGACGACATCATCGCCGACCACGACCAGCGTCCCATTGCGCGCCGACTCGAGGAGAAGTTTCAGTTCATCAAGCGTAGGATTCAATACCAGTTCCGCCGTCTGTTTCGGCTTCTCTTCCGCGCCAAACTCTTTAATCAATGTGGTGAATTCCAGCTCTGTGAAGAGTTCGCGACAGGCTGTCAAGTCCGGCGGCTGCGTTTGCAATTGTTGTAAATCCAACGCGACCGGAACGCTACAGTGGATCGTCACCAGTTCTTTACTCAGCAGGACCGTGTCGCGGTTATTCAACAAAGACTCGCGATAGGTCTTGCGCGTGACCTCATTGGCGCGGTCGAGCGCCGCCTCTACGCTGCCGAACTGCTGAATCAACTCGACCGAGCCTTTGTCGCCGATCCCCGGAGCGCCCGGAATGTTGTCGATCGAGTCTCCACGCAGCGCCATCACGTCGATGACCTGCTCCGGCGGCACGCCCAGCGCCGCCATGACCCCAGCGCCGTCCAGCACCAGATTGTCTTTTGCGGGATTCAGCACAAAAACTTGATCGCCCACCAACTGCATCATGTCTTTATCGTTCGACACGATATACACCGGATGGCCCTGTTGCGATGCCTGCTGCGCCAGCGTGCCAATCACGTCGTCCGCCTCAAAGCCTTCCTGTTGCAGTATTGGAATGCGCAGGGCTTCCAGCGCGCGGCGAATGTAGGGCAACTGCTGCGCCAGGTCCAAAGGCATCTCCGCTCGGTTCGCCTTGTAGCCTGCGTATTCCACTTCATCGAACGCCTGCGTCTTGCTGTTGAACTTTCGGATTTTGAGATCTTTGGCGCGCTCATCGCGAAAAACCGGCGCGCTGACGTCGAACACCGCAGCCAGATATTTGGGACTGAAATCCCGCCGCAACTTACTGAGCATGTTTACAAAAACGTACACGGCGGCCGTGGGTACACCGCTGCGCGTGGACATCGGCCGCTGGCGCTGCATCGCGTGATAAGCGCGAAAGATGAACCCCATGGTATCGAGCAGGAAGACTGCGGGCTTTTCGGACTGAGTTGCCATCACCGTCGAGTCTATCGAATTGCGGCGATCTTGTTATGCGAGGAACATGCAATCGCCATAGGAAAAAAAACGATACTGCTCGGCGACCGCATGGTTGTATGCCGCGAGCACGTTTTCCTTGCCGCCGAAAGCGCACACCAGCATCAGCAGCGTGGACTGCGGAAGGTGAAAATTGGTCAGCAGGCCGCGCACCACGCGAAACTCATATCCAGGAGCAATAAACATCCGCGTCTCCCCGGAGTGTGCGCGGAGTTCCGCACCGTTGGCCATGGACGCGCAATGCTCCAGCGTGCGTACCGTCGTGGTGCCAACGGCAATGACGCGGCGGCCTTCGCGACGCGCTCGATTTACGGCCTGCGCGGTTGCCTCCGGCAGCGTGTATCGCTCGGTGTGCAAATGGATTTCCTCCAGCCGCTCCACGCGGACCGGCTGAAACGTTCCCAGGCCGACATGCAACGTCAGGCTTGCAATCTCCACTCCACGAGCGCGAATGGCGGCCAATATTTCCGGCGTAAAGTGCAGACCCGCAGTCGGTGCCGCTACGGAACCACGCTCCGTAGCAAAGACTGTTTGATAGCGCTCCTTATCGCTGGAATTATCTTCGCGATGAATGTACGGCGGCAACGGCATATGGCCAAGACTGTCCAGCGCCGCATAAAAATCGGAGACAGGATCGAACCGCAATCGCCGCTCGCCAAACTCACCGCGTTCGACGATTTCCGCCGTCAACAGTGGCGCGGAGTTTTCTTCTTCACTCGCTTCATGCGAAGAAAACATCAACCGCTCGCCCACCGGCAGCTTGCGACCGGGACGCACCAGCGCGCTCCACTCCAATGGCGCGTGCTGCGCGGTCAACATCACTTCCACTCGCCTTTGCAAATGCTCCCGTGCTGACGGGTTGCGCGGGCTGACAGGTTGCGCGTGGATTCCGACGCGGCGAGCGAACAGGCGCGCTGGCAAAACACGCGTGTCGTTGACCACCAGCAAATCGCTGGGCTGTAGCATTTCTGGAAAGCTGCGAAAGAGGCTGTCTTGTAACGCTCCGCTGGCACGGTCGAACTGTAGCAGGCGCGAGGCGGCACGGTCTTCCAGCGGTTGCTGCGCAATCCGCTCAGGCGGTAAAAGGTAATCGAAATCACGGACCAGCACGGAACTTATTTTAGTGGGCGCTTTGAACGAGTGCCGCCATTTCTTTCCTGAATACGTTCTTCAACAGCTTTGCGCGCGCGCTCCAATGCGGCCTGAACGGCCTGCCTAGCGGCTTCCAGCGCATACATATTCGCATCGCGCTCTACTGGAACAGGCGGTTGCCAGGCAATCACGACGGTAGAGAATGGTTTGGGAATCAGGAAACGGTCCCAGGACCTCAGTACCCAGGCGCGATCCGGCGCAGCATAAAAAATACCCACGCCTCCGCCAATTTGCTGCGCCAGTTTCACTCCGCCTGGCTTCGCCTGATACACCGGCCCTCGTGGACCGTCCGTGGTAAATGCCGCATAGTTGCAGCGTTGGTCGCTTTCACCGCCGAGCACCCGTTGCATGCCAAGCAAACCCGAAGCGCCGCCACGCGAGCTGGAGCCGCGAACGGGGATGTAGCCAACGCGGCAAATTGTCTGTGCAATCAGTTCGCCATCGAAGCTGGGGCTGATGAGAATCGCAATCTTGCGCTTGCGAAAGTGGTACGCAATCGAGAGCAGCGAACGATGCCACAAGCAGTAGACGCGGGTCTCAGGGTTGGCGTCGGCATGGGCGGCAGGCTCGCCAATATCTTCAAAACGCAAGGTTGCGCTCAGCAGACGAATCAACAAGGCCCAGATGGGCGGCAGCAAGGCCAGCGCAATACGCTGCTTCATGTTGTAGCGGGTGGCCACATCGCCATTCTAGCGCTAGCTATATCGCAGCCAGCGCATCAGTTCCGGCAAGGTGGGCCGCTTGCCGTACATCAGCACGCCTACGCGATAGATGCGTGAAGCCAGCCACACCACTCCCCAGACGCCAGCCAACATCAGGGCCAGCGATAACGCGATCTGCCATAGTGGCGGCGTCAACACAGAGATGCGCAGGTACATCAATATCGGCGCGCACGGTGGCAGCATGGAAAGCAGGATGGACAACGTGCTGGAGGGGTTGGAGATGACCTGCTGCGACAGGACGATCGAGAAAGCCAGCGGCATCCCCATGAACATGTTGAGCTGCTGTAGTTCCTGCGTGCTGTTGACCAGGGAGCCAAGCATGGCCGATAACGCGCTGTAGAAGAGAAAACCCAGAATAAAGCAGACCGCAAACGCCATCGCATGGAGTGGAGAAAGATGAAAGGCATATTGTCCGGCGGCGCGCGCACCCAATAGTCCTGGCGCAGCAAGCAGCACTCCGCAGAGCATCCAGAGGGCCACCTGTGTCAACCCGATCGCGCCCACGCCAAGCAATTTTCCGCTCATCATTTCCTGGGGCGTCACGGTGGCCAGCATGATTTCAAAAATCCGGGATGTTTTCTCTTCCACTACAGAGTTACCGACAGCGACTCCCTGCACAAGAATGGCGATATAGAGCATCATGATTAAAAACATGGATGAGCCGAAGGTGCTGATCCCGCCAACATCCTTACCGCCTTCAACTTTCCTCATTTCCACATGCGCGTTAAAAAGAGATTGCACCTGGCTTGCAGGCATTCCCCCGGCAAGCAACTGCTCCGAAGCCTGCGCGTGTTGGACCGCCGTCTCCAATACATCGGCAAGTTCAAAATCTTCGGACGAGTTGGAATAGTAGTCGGCCCGGAGTATGCCATCGGCGTGATCCAGCCACAGAAAACCATCCAGCGATTTCTGCTGAACATCTCGTGTCAAATGTTCCTTAAGTTCGGGCGCTGGCTCTTCCATCGTGACGTAAAATTTAGGTCTTTCAGCGGCCTCGACGTTGGGGTCGTTGTCCACTGGCGCTTCAAGTTCCTGCGCGATGGGACGCGCCAACGCCAGGTCCGATGCAACCACGACAATGTGTTTCTCATGGCCGCTGGACTTGGCAAGGACCATGGGGCCAAGGATGACCGCGGCCATAATCAATGGAAAGCCGACGAGCGAAACCAGAAAAGCCTTGGTATGGATGCGCTCCAGGTACTCGCGCCGGGCGATCAGCCACACGTTACGCATTCGCTTTGCCTCCAACGGTCTCGATAAAGATCTCTTCCAGCGTCGGTTCCATCACATCGAAGTAGGTCACACGCGCCTTTGCCATGGCCGCCGCCAGGACCTGCTGCGGATCGGCCCCATCGCGCAGCCGAATTTCCGCAGTGCCATTGCTCTGGCTCGCCTCCGCAATCGACGGATGAGAAAGAAACGCAGCATCGCCTTCATATCGCACGCGCAGACGATTTTTGGGATATCGGGACTTGATTTCGCGGACAGTGCCGGTAAGGACTGCATCGCCCTGATGGACCAGGCAAATGGAATCGCACAGCTTCTCCACCTGGTCCATGCGATGGGTGGAAAACAGCACGGCCTTGCCCTTGTTTTTCAGCTCCACCAGCACATCTTGCAACATCACAGTGTTCACGGGGTCAAGCCCGGAAAAAGGCTCGTCCATAATCAACAGTTCCGGGTCGTGAAGGATCGCGGCGATGAACTGTATCTTCTGCTGCATCCCCTTGGAAAGCTCTTCTGTCTTCTTGTCGAGCGACCCGGCAATTTCCAGCCGCTCGCACCATCGGCGGGCGCGGTCCTCCGCCTGGGTCGCCTTCAGCCCATGCAATTGGCCCAGTAGCACAAGCTGGTCGAGCACTTTCATCTTCTTGTAAAGGCCGCGCTCTTCCGGCAGGTAGCCGACGCGGTGCAGGCTTTTGCGCGTGAACGGCTGACCGAACAACGTGACCGTGCCGGAGTCGGGCAGCGTCATGCCAATCATCATGCGAATGGTCGAAGTTTTCCCAGCGCCGTTCGGACCGAGCAGTCCGAACATCTGGCCGGCCTCGATTGCAAGGCTCAACTCATGGACAGCAATCTTGGTGTCGTAGGCTTTGGAAATTCGATCCAGTTCGACGATGTTCATGCGGGGCGCGGTTGGTCCGGTCTTTCGCAGTGTAGCAAAGGGGAATTTCTCGCGGGCGAATCTGGGTCAATGTATAGTGTCAGTTTCCGAGCAGGCCGACAAACCCGAAGTGAATGACGAGAAAGGCGTTTATAAGGAGTATTCCGGAGAACCGCAGGTAGCGAACGCCTATGTCATCGACCTTAAGATAAAGAGTCGGGGCCGATTCTCCCGTGTGTGGCAGATTAGGGATGAAGGATTTGAAATGCAGCCCGTGCCACACGCGATTTTACCTTCGAAGCGTCCGCAAACAAATCCACCACAATCTGATTGAATCGGGTGTTTGGATTAGCAATCAGGGCTAGCACGAACAGCAGCCCCATGGTCTCCGTTTGTATCCGCATACTCTGGTTGAATGCTCTTGGGACGTAGATCGGGCCATTGCTTCTGCGCATGGAGAAATCGGTACACCCAGGCCGCGAGTGCGAAAAGTCCGATATGCTGCTGAATGTCCGTCTGACGCAACCTCCGTCTGTGGTATTGGTCTTTTGATCGAAAAGGCTGTCGTTTACACGAGTCTTAAGCGCATTGCGGAGGGCGGAGGTTGCTCCCGTTAGGCCGTCGCACGCGATTCCAAGAGACAACTCAATCTTGCCTTTCTGCCACTCTTGAAATTCGCTTTGCTTGCCGCAAAGCTTTGCCCAGGTGCCGATCGCGACGAGTTCGAGGGCGCTCCGCATCGCGGAGTTTGCAAGGCGGTAGTATCCGGTAATCGCGGCATAGAGGGCAGATTCAAAGTCGTCGTGCGCGTCCATCATGACCGGAAGCATTATGCGGTCTTTTTCGTCAGAATGGAGTAGCCATTCATAGGTGAGATCGGAGATTTGTTTTATCGCCCTCCCGTGGTGGTTGGTTGTTCTGATGGCCACATCGTCGGGTAACGTGACGATATGATCCCAGGTGGCCTTGTCGATTTTGTCGGATGGGCGCCGGGCTGGGCCTTCGGCGATAGCGAAATCACTCTTTACAAGGACACGCCGGCGCGCCCGGAAATCAGAGGTGGTCAGGAATCGCGGCATGTGGAGATGATAACGCCGCCACTTGGACGAGACAGCTAATCCTCTTCGTCCCACTTGCAGGCGCAGAGCTCTCTCACCTCTGGCGGATCAGCGCGCAAGTTTATGAAGAGATTCTCATGCCGCGCATAGTCGAATTTGAAATCATCATCCTTCGGATGTTTCAGTTTGATCTTGCCATCCCGGAGGCGCTTGAGAACGTCGATTTGTTTTAGTTCTTCGCTCGGCAAAAGGAGGAGACCCCAGCAGCAATCATTATGCTCGCGCTGGTAACGCTTAACATGGGCCGGGAACTCGGTGTCGGCAGTGACGAACATCGCTTCTTCCCGCTGACAGAGATCGAGCAGGAACGGGTAATCGGGCGTATTTGGCCGCATGCCGCATTCGACGGTTGTGCGCGAATCTGCGGGCAAATACTCCTTGATCGCAGGGCCGAGGTCATTGTCGATGATGAACGGCTGGCGTTTTTTGCTCATCAGGGGCATGAATCGGCATAGGGGGGAGAGTCGCCTCTCCTCCCCTGCCACACCACCGTACATGCGGGTCCGCATACGGCGGTTCGGTAGATTGAGCTACGTTCCAGCGAACAGCCTGGGAAGTCCAAGCGAGT
>JAKAYS010000163.1 GCA_021826695.1 Acidobacteriota bacterium
GATCTGACTCCTCAACAGCCTAAAGGTCCATGAGGATGCAGAAGATAGATACTTAGCGCTCACTATGGATGGAATTCATGTATTGGAGCAATTTGTTCTGGCCAAATACTACATGACTACTCAGGTCTATCGTCATCGGATTCGCCTAATAACTGACAAAATGATTTGGCGAGCAATAGACCTAGGCATTGAAGTGGATAAGATCGAGTGGTTGAAGTCTCTCTATACTTACGATTCCACTCCCGCTTTTCTGGAAGAGTATAAGTCGTGGAATGATGATCGATTTACAACGAAGATTCTTGAAGAACGGGATACAACCTATGCCTATTCGATATTTAGACGCCTTGTGGAGAGAAGGCTCTTAAAATGTATTTTTGATGTGTCGCCGAAGGATTTCAGGGACTCAAATTCCGTAATGAGGATTTTTGCGGAAGATGAGGACGAAGAGTTGCATAGAAAATTGGAAACGGCGATTGCTGCGCGGTGGGATTTCGACAAGAACTTGGTCATCTGTAATCGCATAACGTTTAAATCCGCCATGCACACTGAAAGCGAAGTTCTGGTTATTCAGGTTGGGAAAGAGCCTAGTTTCTTTAAGGAAGAATCAATTCTGTTTAGTGCGGTGGATCAAGCAATCCACGAGCAGCGATTTCAAATCTATGCTCCAGTTTTGTATAGCGATGAGCGCGACAAGAAGCATAAAAAAGTTGAGTTTGCCACAGAGATTCTCGCTATGATTAATGGACTCGTGAATCAAGCGGCAGGAGTATCGGAGGAACGACCATGAATTGTGCTCAGTTCCTAATTTCGCTCGTCGATGCATATGGCGGTGTCGTGCAAGGTAGGACGATGCTGCAAAAACTCGGCTTTTTTGCTTCACGACTCTCCGGCATTGAGCCTGGGCTTGGATATGACGCGCATTATTACGGCCCATACTCTTCGGTCTTGGACGGCACAGTGGCTCAACTGAAGAATCTCGGTTTTCTGAAAGAAGATGATAATGCATTTGGTTTGATTTCTGACGGATTTGAAATGCGACGGTATGATTATGCCCTGACAGCGGAAGGGAAACAAGTCGCGGAAAAACTACGATCTTCAGAGGAATATGCGAAGGTCCGTGAAAGCATTGAGAAGATAAAGAGCGGTGGTGCTCCAACCTACATTGAGTTGTCCATCGCTGCAAAGGCGTATTTCATTTTGTCACAGCAGCCGCGAAAGATGTCGGCGGAAGAGATTCTCCAAGAGGCAACAAAATTTAATTGGAAAATCGAATCATCTTCCTTGAAACGTGCGGTCCAATTCCTGGAAAATGTGAATCTTGTCACCAGCGCGGAAAAAGGTTAAACGCCATAATCGGTTTGCAGTAAGAATCCTCTGTTTTTCAGGAAAATTATCGTTCAGTTGTTCGCGCTTTCTTCACAATGGCGATATATTTCTGCGCATTTTCTGTGATGACGCTGGTGCGGCCTTCGGCGGCAGCCTTCGCGTCCACCAGATCGCCGCCCACGCCAAGCGCGAACGCTCCCGCGGCGAGGAACTCTTCCACCGTGCTGAGCGAGACTCCACCGGTGGGGATGAGTTGGATCTGCGGAAGCGGGCCTTGCAGCGCCTTCAAATATTTCGCTCCGCCCAGTGCGCTGCATGGGAATACCTTGACCACGTCCGCGCCCGCCTGCCACGCCGTGACGATCTCGGTCGGCGTCAAAGCGCCGGGCATAATGGGTACGCTGTAGCGGCGACAAAGCTCAATGGTACGAAGATCGAGCGCCGGGCTGACGACGAATTGCGCGCCCGCCAGGATGCAGCTCCGGGCTGTTTCGGCATCCAGCACGGTGCCCGCGCCGATGAGCAGCTTTTCGCCATGATGGTCTGCCAGTTGTTCGATCACCTGGATCGCGCCGGGCACGGTCATGGTCACTTCCAGCACTGTCACGCCCCCAGCGAGGATAGCATCGGCAATGGCGATCGCCTCGCTTGCAGAAGAGGCGCGAAGTACCGGCACCAGACCGATGCTATGAATGTGTTGCAGGATTTCTGTTTTGTTCATTTTGCGTCTCCTGAGACATAATCGAGCTAGCGAACGACGCGCGCGCTTGCGCCACGCATCAGCCGTTCTACTTCGTTGAAGGTCGCCATGGTGGTGTCGCCCGGCGTCGTCATCGCCAGCGCGCCATGGGCACAGCCGCAATCCACTGCCCACTGCGGGCCTTTGTCACTCAGCAGGCCGTAGATCAGGCCGGACGCGAAAGAGTCGCCGCCGCCGACGCGGTCGAAAATTTCCAGGTCGGGCATGGGTCGCGCTTCGTAGAATTCGCCATCGTAGTAGCAGATGGCGCCCCAGTCGTTGCGGGTCGCGGTCCTGGCGTGCCGCAGCGTGGTCCCTACGACGCGGAAATTGGGATACTCGGCGACTGCATGTTGAATCATGTTGCGGAACTGCGCTGTATCCAGCTCGGCGAGGTTGTCATCGACGCCTTTGATTTCAAATCCCAGCGCAGCGGAAAAATCCTCTTCATTGCCAAGCATCACATCGACCATGCTGGCAAGTTCGCGGTTCACTTGGCAGGCGCGCTTTTTGCCGCCGATGGATTTCCAAAGCGAGTCGCGATAATTCAGGTCGTAGGAAATGATAGTTCCGTGCCGATGCGCGGCCTCCATGGCTTCGCGCGCGACCAGCGGAGCGGTCTCGGAAAGCGCGCAGAAGATGCCGCCGGTGTGGAACCACCGCGCGCCTTCACGTCCGAAGATTTCTTCCCAATCGATCATGCCGGGCTTTAGCTGCGAAATTGCCGTGTGTCCGCGGTCGGAGCAACCGAGCGCCGCGCGCACGCCGAAGCCGCGCTCGGTAAAGTTCAAGCCATTGCGCACGGCGCGGCCCACGCCGTCGTACGCGACCCAGTGCAGGTGCGAAAGATCGACGCCACCCTGCAACATCAGGTCCTCAATCAACCGGCCTACCGGATTGTCGGCCAGCGCGGTGACGACAGCCGTTCGCAGGTTGAAGCAGCGCCGCAGTCCGCGCGCGACGTTGTATTCGCCGCCGCCCTCCCACGCGCGAAAGTTGCGGGCCGTCGCGATGCGTTCCTCGCCGGGATCAAGCCGCAACATCACTTCTCCCAGGCTGATCTGGTCCCACCGGCACTCTTCCCGTGGCCGAACCTTGAGTTGTTTGCTTTCACTCATTCCCTGTTTCTCCTTCATCTTTGATCTTCCTTGTCGATGTTACCGGCTACTCCGTTGTCATGTTCACTCGCTTCAGGCCGGGAGCCAACAGTAATAACAATCCGAACGCGATCAGGTAGGCCAAGCTGGAAAATGCAAACAATGGCGCATAGCTGCCCGTCCATTGCAGCGTTAGACCGGCTGCGCTTGCCAGTAACACTCCGCCGACAGAGCCTGCCATGCCGCCCAGTCCAACCAGCGTGCCGATAGCGCTCACCGGGAACATGTCCGACGCGATCGTAAATAGATTGCACGACCAGGCCTGATGCGCGGCGGCGGCCAAGCTCACCACGGCGACCGCCAGCCATTCATGCCGGGCGTGCGCGGCCAGCATGACGGGCAGGACGCAGACCGCGCTTAACAGCATCGGCGTCAACCGCGCGCGGGTTGGTGAGAAGCCTCGGCGCACCAGGAATGCGGGCAGCCAGCCGCCTGCGACACTACCGATATCGGACACGATATACACGATGACGAGAGGCGCGCCCAGTTGGCTGAGGCTCAAGTGATAATGAGTGTCCAGAAATTTTGGCAGCCAGTACAGATAGAACCACCACACCGGATCGGTGAGAAATTTCGCCAGCACAAATCCCCACGCCTGGCGGCGCAGCAGTAGCTGCCTCCAGGTCGGAGCGACTTCGCCCGTCTCCACGTCGTCGGCGACCTGACCGCTGCGGATGTAGGAGTATTCCTCGCTGGAAAGCTTCGGATGGCGTTCCGGCGGATGATAGCTTTTCCACCACCAAACGAGCCAGACGAGTCCCAATGCTCCGGTAAAAACAAACACAGCGCGCCAGCCATAATGAATGGCAATCCAGGGCACCATCAATGGAGCCAGGACCGCGCCGAGGCTGCTGCCGGCATTGAAGATTCCCGTCGCCAGCGAGCGTTCTTTTTGCGGAAACCACTCCGTGGTCGTCTTGATGGCTGCGGGAAAGTTGCCGCCTTCGCCGAGTCCCAAAAAAAAGCGACAGATTCCGAACCCAAGCGCCGTGCTGACCAGCGCATGCGCCGCCGAGGCTGCGCTCCAGACCAGCATCATCAGCGCATAGCCTAGCCGCGTCCCCACTCGATCGATGAACCGCCCGGCAACGACCAGCCCGATGGCGTACGCGGCCTGGAACGCGCTGATGATGTAGCCGTACTCTGCTTCCGTCCAGTGCAGTTTCGATTGCAGTTCCGTCGCCAGAATGCCCAGCACCTGGCGGTCCATGTAGTTCTTTGAGGTGGCGTAGAAAAGCATGGCGCAGATGATCCAGCGCACATGTCCGGAGGTCCTGGACGGCTGCTGAGATCTGGATGGTTTGTCTGACCACTCGCCGGGCAGTTCGGCTATTTCCACACTTGCTCCAACGGAAACTCAACTCCCAAAGCATCATAGTGGACACCTGGTAAAAAATGAAACATCGTTTCAATTGACAAAAATAGCCATATTTTTATGGAGTCTCGCTTTCCTTCCTCCCCATACAGTCAGGTCGTAGAACGGGAATGGGAGATTTTGACAAGGGCAGGGGGCTTTTGGCGACCATGGCGTAGCAAGCTGAACGGGAGCAAATGCACGGGCATTCGAGGAATACATGTGCAAACTTATGCACATTCCGATAGAAACCGTCTTCCGAGAAAAATTGCTACGAATCGACATTTCCCTCGCCAAATATGCGTGATTTCAGGGGTTTTCTGTATTGGCCCAAGGGTTGCTTTAGTGTCGTCGTCACGAACCAGAACCATGTCCGTGACGAGTGGAATACCGGGACAATCCTGCAAGCAGAGTAAATTTCAGTCGAAGCGGATCGATACTCCGGATTCTGCGATGAATGAATTGATATTTGCTCATTATTTGGAGTGCTACTGCCATGTACAGTTTTCTGCAATTGCGTCGTCTTGTTTCTATCTCTGTCTGGTCAATAAGCGTCACATTGGGATGTATGTCGCTGGCGCCCGCGCTTCGCGCGCAGGTCAACTTTGTGCCGACCATCGTTCGAGTCGCGGGGACTGCTCCAACTTCCACAGGTTCCGTCGCAGGCGCCTCTGGAAACGGTGGACTGGCTACCAATGCGCAACTCAACTCTCCAGATGGCGTGGCCTATGACAGAGCGGGAAATCTGTACATCGCCGACTACAACAATGCCGTCGTGCGGAAAGTGGACACAAACGGCATCATCTCCATCTTCGCGGGCGGGGGAAGCGGTACTTGTTCCAGCGCAATCGATGCGGTGGGAGACGGATGTCCGGCAATCGATGTTGCCTTGATGGGTCCTTCCCGGATCGCGCTTGACAGCGCCGGAAACGTGTACATCAGCGATTACGTTTCCAGCCTGGTCCGCAGAGTGAGTACCACTGGCATCATCACTACCTATGCCGGGAACGTCAGCATGGGACCAGGGTACAACGAAGACAACATAGCGGCAACCAGCGCGCAACTGTACGAGCCGGCAGGCCTGGCCTTCGACTCCACGGGAGATTTATACATCGCGGACCATGGCAGCAGCCTGATCCGCAAAGTGAATACGAGTGGCATCATCACCACGGTGGCTGGCGAGATACCGAATTCGGGTGGAGCGCAAGCCGGCTATAACGGGGAAAATATTCCGGCGACGTCGGCGCTGTTGAATGAGCCAAACGACGTTGCAGTGGATGCTGCGGGCAATCTATATATTGCCGACACGTCGAATGCCATTGTCCGTAAAGTCGACACAACCGGGACCATCAGAGCTTTTGCGGGCACACCGACTGTGCAGGGATTCAGTGGCGACGGCAACCTGGCAACCTCAGCGGAACTGAGTTTCCCCACAGGAATTGCGCTGGACGGTCGTGGAGATCTCTTTATTGCAGACAGCGGGAACTATGTCGCACGCGAGGTCAACTTTGCCAATGGCTTGATTACAACCGTAGCGGGGAATTACCCGAACAATGGCTTCACTGGAGACAATGGAGTCGCCACAAGCGCAAGAATGGAAACACCGGAGAGCGTGGTTTTGAGTGGCGCTGGCGATCTCTACATCTCCGATATATACAACGATGTTGTTCGCAAGGTCGATTTGAGCGGTATTACATCCTTTTTGCCCACTTCTGTCGGCAAAACCAGCGCTTCTCTGAATGTATTTTTCCAACTGGCGAGCGGAGTGAACCCGCCGATTGCCGTTGCAGCGAACTTTAAAGACTTTACCGCGGGATCGCCCACCTGCTCCGCAGACAGCATGGGTAATTTGTGTTTCGTGGCAGTCACATTTGGCCCGCAAGTGCCGGGCGCGCGTAGCGCTCCGCTGGAAGTTTCAACCGGCAGCAACTCCTTCTTTGCACTCACCGGGACCGGCAATGGCCCGGCTGTGGCGCTGACTCCGGGTGTGATTTCCACGGAAAATATTAGCGGGTTGCTGCAACCGACTGCCGTGGCCGCAGATGCTGGCGGCAATCTTTACGTTGCGGACGCCAGCGCGCAGACCCTGACGAAAGTCTCTTCAAGTGGAACGCAAACTCTAGTCAAGTCCGGCTTGAGCAATCCGCAGGGCGTTGCTGTGGATGCGGCTGGAAATATCTACGTTGCAGATACCAGCGCGAATACTGTGCTTAAAATCCCAGCGAATGGTGGTCCGGCAATTACGCTCGTGTCGGGCCTGAGCGGCCCGCAGGGCGTCGCGGTGGATGCGGTCGGGAATGTCTACATCGCGAATACCGGTGTTGCAAGCGTGGTGGAAGTCCCAGCAAATGGTGCCGCGCAACTCAATCTGGCCACTGGATTGTCGAACCCAACTGGAATCGCAGTCGATGGATCGGGAAATGTCTATGTCGTCGAACGGAATGGCGGGGATGTCACAGAAATACCCGTGGCAGGCGGGGCGCGGGTTTCCCTGGCTACTGGTCTCGACAATCCGTATGCCATCGCTGTCGATGCAGCGGGGAACCTCTACATTTCTCTCAATGGCGGTTCGCAGGTCGTCGAGAAAGTGGATGCCGGTACCCATGGTATTTCGACTGTGGCGGGCAGTAACGCCTCGGGCTATGCGGGAGATGGTGGTGCTGCGACCAGCGCCACGCTCAATCAACCGCTAGGCGTCGCCGTGGATGGATCGGGAAACCTCTACATCGCGGACTCATCCAATCAGGTGGTCCGCAAAGTCGTGGTCGGTCCTTCTTCGGCGACGCTCGCCTTTATGACAACGAATCTTGGCGCGACCAGCAGCGACAGCCCGCAATCGGCCAATGTCACGAATATCGGCAATCAGGCATTGAACTTCAGCGCGCTGAGCGTATCCGCCAACTTTGCAATCGCCAGCACAACAACGTGCAGTACTGCGTCGCCAGTGGCGCTGGGCACTAGCTGTGAGGTCGGGATCGACTTTACGCCAACCTCCGGCGGCAATCTGAGTGGG
>JAKAYS010000164.1 GCA_021826695.1 Acidobacteriota bacterium
GCCGGTTGTGGAGTGGCAGGGAAACGTGGTCTGGATGCGCGGCGTGGACGTCGAGAACGACAGCATCACGGACAAGGCAATCCGGGGCGTACAGACTGCGAAACCGCATCTGCATCTAAGAATCCACGAGGCTCCGCTGGAATTTATAGAATCAGATTCCTCGCGATAACTTTCCGTGCGGCGTTTCCCAGGAGTAAAATCATGAGATAAGCATCATTCCGCGAAGGAATAAGTGTGCCTCGCGGAGTAGCTGCTCTAAGGACATTTGACTCCACGGAAAATTAGGTACAAGCATCTGCGACCGGCAGACTGGTTGCGGCGTCTAATCTTCTAGAAGTACTGCCAAGGATTCAGTAGGTGGCAGCGGTGGAAAAGGCAGAAGGCCTCGTCGCTGTTTGCATGGCTCTATGCGGATACGCTGGCCTGTTCGATAGTCTGGATTGGGTACGAAACGAGGGTGGTTCGTGAATTCTACGGTTAGAACAGTTGTTTTCTGGGTATTGATTGCTACGTGTCTCATCGTGCTTTGGCACGTTGTGCAAAGTGGCGCGGGCATGGGCAAGGACCAGGAGATCCCATTCTCGAAATTTTTGACGGACGCCCAGCAGGGTCAGATTTCCGATGTCACCGTGGTGAGTAACGAAGTGCATGGTCACTATCGCACAGGCAAGGAAGTCTTTCATACAACTGTTCCCACGAACTATCCCGACATGTATAAGGTGCTGGAAGACCACCAGGTCAGCGTCACCATTAAGGACTCTCAGGGAAGCGCGTGGTTCAATATTCTTCTTCAGCTTTCGCCAATTCTGCTGCTGGGTGCGTTGTGGTTCTTTATGTTGCGGCAAATGCAGACCGGCGGCAACAAGGCAATGTCGTTTGGAAAGAGCAAGGCCCGATTGCTCTCCATGCAGCAGAAAAAAGTTACGTTCAAAGATGTAGCTGGCGTGGATGAGGCAAAGGAAGAGCTGAAGGAGATCATTGAATTTTTGCGGGATGCGCAGAAGTTCCAAAAGCTTGGCGGACGCATTCCCAAGGGCGTCCTGCTGGTTGGCCCTCCGGGAACCGGCAAAACCCTGCTCGCCCGCGCGGTTGCTGGCGAAGCCAATGTTCCGTTCTTCTCCATCTCAGGATCGGACTTTGTGGAGATGTTTGTCGGCGTCGGCGCCAGCCGTGTTCGCGACCTGTTTGAGCAGGGAAAGAAAAATGCGCCCTGTATCATTTTCATCGATGAGATTGACGCGGTAGGACGCCACCGCGGGGCCGGTTTGGGCGGTGGTCACGATGAACGCGAGCAGACACTGAACCAGTTACTGGTGGAGATGGATGGTTTCGAGTCGAACGACGGCGTGATCCTGATTGCTTCAACCAATCGCCCGGACGTTCTGGACCCTGCGTTACTGCGTCCGGGTCGTTTCGACCGCCGCGTGATTGTGGGCCGTCCAGACGTGCGTGGCCGCGAAGAGGTCCTGCGGGTACACTCCAAGAAAGTTCCCCTTGCAGACGATGTCAATCTTCGCGTACTGGCGCGCGGTACTCCCGGATTCACCGGCGCCGATCTGGCAAATATGGTGAATGAGGCTGCCATCAACGCTGCGCGGGCCAACCGCAAGGTGGCCACGATGTATGACTTTGAGTCCGCGAAGGACAAGGTCCTGATGGGCGCGGAGCGCAAGTCGATGCTGCTGACGGATGAGGAAAAGCGGACGACGGCGTATCACGAGGCCGGTCATACGGTCGTGGCGGCGCTGCGCGACCACGCCGATCCGCTACACAAGGTGACGATCATCCCGCGCGGCATGGCGCTGGGCCTGACCATGCAGTTGCCGGAAGACGACAAGCACACGGTCAGCAAAAACTACCTGGAAACGCAACTTGCAATTCTGATGGGCGGTCGTTGCGCGGAAGAAATCTTTCTGAACCAGTTGACGACCGGCGCGGGCAATGACATCGAGCGTGCCACGGAACTTTCTCGCAAGATGGTCTGCGAGTTTGGCATGAGCCGACTGGGTCCGCTCACCTTTGGCAAGAAGGAAGAGCAGATTTTTCTGGGGCGCGAGATTTCTCAGCATCGCGACTTCAGCGAAGAGACAGCGCGGCAGATCGACTCCGAAGTGCGCATGCTGGTGGACAACGGCTATCAGGCCGCCCACTCGCTGCTGGAGAACAACCAGCCGCTGATGCATCGCATGGCGCAAGCGCTGCTTGACCGCGAGTCGCTGGATGCCGCCGAAATTCGCGCTCTGATCGAAGGCAAGGAACTGCCACCGTTAAGCGCGGAACAGGATGGTTCAGGCGGCGATGTGCAGCGCGTGCTCAAACCGGATGCTGGCCGGGCCGGTGGTTATGCTGGAGAACAGCCTTCTCCCGCATAAACTTCGGAGACAGGTTCCTTCGACAAAGACAAAAAGAGCAGCCGCCATCGCTGCTCTTTTTATTTGTGGGTCATTTCTGAGTGGCCTTGTATCCAGTCGAACC
The DNA here is from genome assembly GCA_021826695.1 of Acidobacteriota bacterium. Lineage (GTDB taxonomy): Bacteria > Acidobacteriota > Terriglobia > Terriglobales > Acidobacteriaceae > JAKAAZ01. The sequence goes on from JAKAYS010000164.1 coordinate 2,476, forward strand.
AACTCAGACATCGATCGACGGCTGTGAGTTCGCACATCAGGAATCGCTAATTGCCTTCTCTGCGATGAGATGGCCGTATCAATCATGAGGAGATGGCATGAATGGACAGCGAGAATCTGAGGCGGTAAGCTCCAGGCAGAGTTGCTGGAGCAGGCAGGGTGCAGGCTGGATCGGTTTTTGAGGCCATTGGATCTCGATCAGGAGGCCATTGGACCTCGTGAAGGAGTCACACACTGAAGACGTGGTGGTCCGCAAACTGGTCCGACAGGCATCTCCCAAACCAGCCCGCAAACCCGCGTTTAATACGGACGACATTACCTGAAGCAGTTCTCTCTTTGAGTGTTTTTCCACCCCGCCGTTGCCCCACAAGGATGGGGTGGATGGCAACAGGGCTCGACCTATGGACACCCGCTATTCGCCCTCCGACAACGGATCACAAGGTGTCTGAGGAGCTACACTGAAAACCGTCTTATGTTCAGCCCGGTAATTGCGATCGCCGCTCTGTTGACTCTGATACCGTATCTGGCGGCTGCATTCTTTGCGAGAAGTCTGGCAAAGGCAAAGCTGACAGAGACATTTCCGACGAGCGCGCTGCTCTTTGGCCCCGGCGTCCTGTGTATACCTTATGTCCTTGTAGCGTTTTCCAGCGGGATGTTTCGCTGGCAATGGTGTGCGCTATACGCCCTGCTGCCGAGCGCAATTTCCATACTGATGTGGCAGGCCAGCCGCATCGATCCGAACCGACGCGGCAACTGGCGGGACTTGCTGGTCCTCGCCTCGCTGGGTCTGGCTGTCGATCTTCGCTGGTTTGAGCACGCGTGGCCGGCCCATCTTGTCATCTTTAATAAGATTTTGTTGCTGGATGCGGGCATTTACGGATTTCTCGTGCTTCGGAAACTCGATGGCGTTGGATTCGATCTGCGTCTGCGTTTGCGGGACGCAGGCATCGGATTGCGCGAGGTGGTATTCTACGCGCCCATCGCCCTTGCGATTGGCCTGGGACTGGGCTTCCTGCACCTTCATGCATCCTGGCCACATCTGGCGCAATTTGCTGGCGCATTTATCTTTACCTTTTTTTTCATTGCCGTTCCAGAAGAACTCTTCTTTCGCGGATGGCTACAGAACCTGCTGGAACGGCGCATCGGGCGCTATCCTGCGCTCTTCATGACAGCAGTGCTATTCGGCTTGTCGCACTGGAACAAGCGCGCCGCGCATTTCAACTGGCGTTACGTTCTGCTGGCCGCTTTGGCGGGAATCTTCTATGGCCGGGCCTGGCGTCAGGAGCGCCGGATTGGAGCAGCCGCAATTACCCACGCATCCGTGGACACGATATGGTCTCTTTGGCTGAGGTGATGGCGAGTGTTCGGACGATAGGTCAAGTATCCAAGCCCTACCCTCATGTTATGGTCCACTGGGCCGGGCACGGTAATGGCTATACATATCCCGAAGATGGCATGCGCCAGCGCCAGGTTGTAGATATTGCGATACTCAAGGAAGAGCCAGCAGGCTGCGAAGCCCCAGATCAGCGTCAACGGGGTCAGGACAGGGTTCGGCAGGTGCGCGAGTACGAACAGACCTGTAGCCGCGACCACTGCGGACACTTTTCCTGGCGCCAACCGTAACAGCCGTAGCAGGAAAAAGTCCTGTAACAGAAATTGTTGCAGCAACGCCCAGATTCCATATCCCCAGAAGCGCTTGATGAACAGGATCGCGCCGTGCGGCTGGTGTAAAGTGTGGAACCTGGCGGCAAAGGCGACGGCGACCGCCGCCACCAACAAGGCAGCGCCAACCACCCAAAGCGATCGCAAAAATCCAGAAGCGCGGAAGCCCATCGAGTTCCAGCCGTCGAAAGAAACACAGGTGACTACCAGAACCCAGGCAATTGCCGACCAATAGAACAGACTTTGCCAAGGGTTTGGCGTCCAGATCACAAGCAGGATCAGCCCATATCCAACGGCAAGCTCCAGCAAATCTCGCTGTTTGCGTCCTGCGGCAGCGTCCTCAATTCCGGGTCTCTTAGGCTTGTCTAGTTGCACAACTGTTGCTCAGTTAGGCGGTCCGTTGCGATGCAAGCACTGGAAGGCAATAAAAGCAAGACGCGCGGCCACCGCTTTCCGGTCGGAACAATCTTAAGGGTAATCCCCAACTCGTTTGGTGGACATAATGTTATGTTAACGGATTGTTTAACAAATGATGTACCACAGTACCGGAGTACTAAAGTTCTTCTTGTCTCTAAAAAAAATCTTGACAAAACAAATATAGAGAGCATACGTTCCTTGGGCATCGGCTTCCTGGTCGATCAAGTCCACGGCCGATCAATATGGGGGGGGAACCATGAAAACTTTTGCAATCCAAAAATTGACTATGGCCTTGGCCTTCGCGGCAATGGCAATCACTCCAACCTTCGCGCAGAGCTCGAAAGCAACGGCCGCCATTACCACCGCCGTAGGCTGTACCAGTTCCGGTGCCACGACGATTGGCGACACCCTACCGGTCAACTGTCATGACATCTTCAGCGGGGCCTCAATACCGGTCACAGCAGACTACTTCGTGCCGGTGATGACAACCAGTATGTCTGTTTCCGCGAGCCAGTCGATTTTCGCAACTGCCTCATTGGTGAGCGGACTCTACACCGAAACCAAAACAAAAACCAATACCAACAGCACCTCAACTGCAACGGCCATGGGGGGCGTCTACATGCGCGCCGTCCTGACAGACCCGAACACGGGCGCCGTGGTCATGGTCGCCGATCCCATCTCAGCTTGCACAAATGAGATCCTCGGATGCGCCCAGGTCACTGACTCTACCGGCTCTACCGTGTACGGCGTGGTGCTTGACGCCCGCATTCAAACGCTCACGCAGGCACTCAGCGCATGCGTCGTGACGATTACCGGCGGAGGTACTGGAAGCTGCGACTTCTCCTCCACGCTCGATCTGATACTGAACACGACCAGCGCCCACACCTTTGCCTTCATCTTTCCGAATGTCGGCGTTGGCACCTACAATATCGTCATAGAAGCCGCCGTGAATACAAATGCCACGGTGGGCGGCAGCGGCACGGCGATCGCCGGCGCAGCCTACGGATTGGGGTCGTTGACAGCGGAGAGCGTCCGCTTGGTGCATGGCTTCTCCTTCTAAGTCATTTCGCTGGACCATCTGTTCAAACCGGGCCGAGGCGACAAGTGCGCCTCGGTCCTTCTTTGCGCGTGCCAAAAAATGCGAGCGCCACAACGAAAACTACCTAAGCATTGCTTTTGCTGGCGTTCGACGATAGCCTGCATCCGAGGGCCACCGCATGCGTCACAACTTCCGCAATTTTTTCTCTGTCTTTTTTCTGGGCGGCATTATCTGCCTGGGGCATTCCTTAGCTGCCAGCACTTCATCCACCTCGAAACAACCGCCGCAACTGCATGGGGCCTATCGCTTTGAGCGGGCGCATTGGATCTACGTCCACCTGCAAGGCACGCCGCGGCAGATCGGATTTCAGCATGGATACCTGCTGGCCCCGGAAATCGACGACGCCTTCCATGCGATTCGCCTCGAAAACACACACAGCACCCATCGCGATTGGGCATTCTTCCGCGACACGGCGAAGAACATCTACTGGCCGCACATTGAAACCCAGTACCGCGAGGAACTACAAGGAATCGCTGACGGCGCAAAGGCCCACGGCATCCACGACATGGACCTGTGGGACGTGGTGGCGCTGAATGGCTTTATGGAAACGCCTGACTATTACCTGCCGTATCTGGAACACAGAGCGCGCGGTTCGGCGGCGCTCAGCGCTGGGCCGCCGGGACATTGCAGCGCATTTGTTGCAACTGGCGATTGGACCCGCGATCACAGGCCCGTCATCGCGCACAGTATGTGGACCTCATTTATGAATGGCGAGCGCTGGCGCATCATCTTCGACATCGCCCCGCAGCATGGCTACCACCTGTTGATGGACGGCTTTCCCGGCAAGATCGACAGCGGGGACGACTTTGGCATCAACGCGGCTGGCATTGAAATCACCGAAACCACGATCACTGGTTTTCATGGCTTCGATCCGAATGGCATTCCTGAATTTGTCCGCGCGCGCAAAGCGATGCAATACTCGGCCAGCATCGATGACTATGAGCGCATCATGCTCGCAGGCAACAACGGCGGCTACGCCAACGACTGGCTCATCGCCGACAACCATGCCAATGAAGTGGGGCGCCTCGAACTTGGCCTGAAAGTCCATCGTTTGTGGCGTAGCAAAAACGGCTATTTTGTCGGGTCGAACTTCCCCAGCGATCCGACGCTCATCAAGGAGGAAACGAACTTCAATCCGAATAACCCAGCGAGCTCCGACAATGCCCGTCACACGCGCTGGAAGCAGTTGATGGCGCAATATAAAGGCCAGATCGATGCGCAAATGGCCCAAAAATTTCTGGCCGATCATTTCGACGCCTACAGCAAAAAAGAAGGCCCCAGCGAACGCACGCTCTGCGGTCACGTCGATACGACGAAACGTGGGATTCCCGAGTGGGGCTATCCGCCGTACGATCCGGCAGGCGCGGTCAACGCGAAGACCACGGACAGCTCGATGGCCAGCAAAATGTCCATCTACGCGCGCATTGGCCGACCTTGCGGCGAGGATTTTCTCGTCCAGCCATTCCTCGCCCAGCATCCACAATTTGCGTGGGAAAAATCGTTGCTTCGCGATATGAAGGGCAGTCCCTGGGCAAGCTTTCAGGGCAACGATCGCGCCGCTTCTTCGACGTCTGGAGGAAATTAACGCAGTTCTATTAGGTAGCTGTTCCACGCAACCGTGTCGTGAGTGCTCCATGGTTCGGGTAAACCAGCACCGCTGAATCCCAGATCTCAGAGTCGAGACTTGGGCACCGCATCCGGCCGTTGTGCCCCATATCTGCCCGCGTTTTTTGCGGGGAGATGTGGGTGGCCCTCATTCCTTCGCTATAGGGTACTGCTGTGCCCCAGATGAGCCGCAAAGTACGCGGCGCATCTGGGGCACCCGGCTACAGGATTCATCTGGGGCACCAGCAACTGTCCACAATTCTGAAGCGCAATAAAAATCGCACAAATGAAAATCGTACAATCAAGATGTTCCTCTTTGACTATGCGTT
>JAKAYS010000165.1 GCA_021826695.1 Acidobacteriota bacterium
AAATTTACCGGACCGCTGTAGCAATATCCCTTCGTGATAATTCATCACATCCTGCAACTGGTTGTCCTTTGCAATTCCGATGTTTTTGCCCTGTTCAATATGTCGGAGCGCATTCCGATCGTGGCCTAACTCAAATTCGCAGAGCCCCAGCATCACGAAGGCCGTCCCATCCCCGTCCCCACCCTTCGGCTTGAGCGCGATCAACCTTTGAAATGCGCGGGACGCCTCGGCATACTTGCTTTGGTCATACTCGACTGTCCCCAACGACCACCAGCCTTCCGACCATGCCGGGCGCAAGGTCAGCGCTTTTTTGTAGAGGACCGTAGCTTGATCTAGATGATCGGCTGCACGCGCCGCGTCTGCTTGAGCGGAGAGTGTGGCGAAATTCTGTTGGGAGACAGCCCTACGCTGCGCAACGGCAAGGTTGCCAGGAAGCGCGATCGAAAGCACATACACAATGGCGACCCGCAGCCAGATGAGAGTAGAAAACTTTGTCCCAGAGCGACCGATGATGATGCTCCCCTGCACCATCCGAGTCTAGAAGAGCGCGCGCCCTGAAGCAAGCGCACAGGCCTTCTGCGCCGTACTGCAAAGTCATCTGGTTCTATACGAAAACAGATGAGCTGGCTCCGGTTGTTTGGACAGTTTTTGTTTTTCCTTAACGAATTCCCGCGCGCTCCACAGCCGTCGTGATAGAAGAGTAAGCTTTTTCTTTTCGTTATAGGTGGCACATTATCCCCTTGGCCCACGGGCACTCCTGCAGAGGAAATTAAAGAGGCAGAAACGTCTATCACTCAGTGGTACTGGAGGATGCGACCAAGCTGCCACAGACAAGAATGCTCATCGCACTGCCAGCGGCGTCTGCTGCGGGCACCGATACCTCTGGCGAGCAAATCGCGCAATTCCGGTTATTGCGTTGCCCAGCGCACGGTACTGGCATGCTTCTGCTCACACCAAATATATCCGTTTGCCGACGGCATTCGGACTTTCAGATCGTCAATCTTCTGTCCTGGGACGAGTTTCAGAGTCAGCTCCGCGCCAGCCCCTTTTCTTTCAAACAGAATATCGGCTCTAACGATGCCATGGCGGGTCCTGATGGGCCAATGACGCGCCTCTACGCCTTTCCAGCTAGGAGGGATTCTCGGAATAAGCGAAATGCGCTCCAGTGTTGAATCATCCACTCCAAGCAAAAGCCTGGACACCTTCAATGGTTCTGTCACATTCACCAGATTCAAGGGGCCACAGCCTTCCGCCAAAACAATTTTCCCTACCGCATCCGGTGAATACATTCGCTCATAAAAATACCAGCGTGACTCCCTTTGCAGTTTGTATTCGGGTATGGGATTGTAAGTGGCATTTGCGAGCCAGAATAGCGCTTTGTCCGTCATTGCAGGTTTGTCATAGAGAAGCATGGTCTGGAGCGCGTAGCCCTGGCCATACGATGGGCCGGTCATGAGTCCGGCTGCCAGAGCATCAAACTGGGTCCAGATTCCGTAGCGATCAAACTCCAGCTTGCGTAAAGGCGTGTTATAAAGCCGCAGGAAGGTTTTTTCGCAATGTTCAACGCCTTTCCAGGAGGATGCCAGTGGCTGAAATCCCAGGACATCCGCATACATGGAGGCAACGCCGTTAATTCCCCCAAACCCACGGTTCACTCTGGCATCAAGCACGGCGGGATTTGGCTTTAAGGTTTTTGGATCTATACACCAAATCCAACAACCCTCTTTGTCGACAAGATACTTTTCCATGTTGTTCCAAACTTTGGCGGCCACATGACGATACCTTTTCGCAATGCTGGCATTCGTTGATTCTTCCGCCATGTTAGCCGCCGCAAGAAGTGCAAGCATAGTCAGATCATTCTGCACCACGTTGCAACACTCACCATGAATACCCATGCCGCAGCCGAATTCTCCGGTCCCAGCCACCAGGGGTCGGGTCTTTAAGTAAGACATGAAGTAATTGACCGGTGAAGAATCCTGAGATAGAAATGCCTGGATATGATCCTTGGTTGGATTTCCGCTGGGCAATCGCTCCCATAACAACACCATGCCGATGACGATTGCCGCAGTGCCATCGAATTCCGTACCAGATCCTTGTTTTGACCTTTTGAAATATCTTGGAAAAGAGTAGAAGCCTTCCTGGTTCTTCTCGACCAGGCTCATCAGACATTCCGAGAGGAGTGCCGCATGCTCGTAATATCCGCGCATCACCAGCTCACGCATAAAGGTGCCTGCATCGCGGGTCCACATGGTGCCAGCCCAGGGCCGACCCGGAATGGAAGCACTCACAAACCCGGCTGGAAGTCCGTTGCTGGCCGTCCCCACAAAACTCTCTCGCAGTACTCCCTGGAATGATTCTTCCAGCTCACGGGTAAAAAGATCTGCGGATGGCGAACCAAAGAATCGAAGCGAAACGGGTTGATCGTCTTCCAGACGGATGGAGGTGTACTCCGCTGCAAGCCCTGACTTTCTCGATAGGGCGCCTAACGCAGCAAAACTTGTCAGCTTATTGAATGTTCTTCTGTCCATAGCATGCAGTCCAAGGTGGACATCAGCGCACGCGTTGGCTTGCGGACGTCACTCTTTCCTCCTACCTTAAATGGGAATCAAAATGAATATCTTCCTGGGGGATATCCAACATTCCGGCTACCGCGGGGCTGCAATCCCAAGAATGCAGGCCACTGTTTGGGGTAATAGGTAAGGGAGTAGCCTGATTATCCCAATCATTCCACATCACGTCAGATGAGTTTCTTAGTTCCCACGCCGCCTGGAGGTTCGCCCGAGCCCAAGCTAATGTAGTAGCGTTGAGAGCGCCATGAAAAAGCCCGAAGCCAACCCCGCGAAGAGCGATGCCATTGTAACCGGCGTCGTTGTTGCCGCCCTGACGGTAGTTGGGAAGGACGTTATATTGAACGTCCCTAAAAGTATAGGTCCCAGCGTACGGGAAATTGGGGTTATTCGAGTTATACATCAGCCAGTTTGCTATATATTGTGCTTTGGTGGTGTCGCCCTCGCGAGTGGCGGCCTGAATCGCAATTCCGTAATTGTAGGTGTAGTCGGAATGGCCAGTCGTGGAATCATAAATTTTCGCGCATGTTAGGCCTGGGTGGCCATTGCAGACGCCGCCATTTACCTTAGTTGTATAAAGATGACCTACTGCCCAACTGTAGACATTGTCCGCTTCGTTCTTATAGGTCATATCTTGCGTATTGTCATAAAGGAGATAACCAGCAATTACAAAGGTAAAGTTGACGGGAGAATCTAGATTCGGGGACCACTTTTTGCCGTGCGGCTGCGACTGTATTAGCCCTGACAATCCATTCCCTTGCCCGCCCGGTGCCTGTGCCCGGTTCCAAACCGTGTTGAAATTCGTTTCCGCCGCGGCCAGCCAACTTGCGTTGCCAGTAATCCGATAGGCCCTGATAAAGGCGATGACGGCCCAGTTCAGATCATCATTGAATAGGTCTCCCGACCAATCATATTTTCCGCCTGGGCCGACAAAACGCGACGGCATATTGTCTACAAACCCAGTGCATAAATTATTGATCTCATCCACATACTTGGAATGATCGCGGGAAGAATAATTAGCCACCGACCAGTCATAGGCATCGTCGGCCATCTCGATCTCTTCCGCCTCTTCCCAAAAAGCAGTACTGGTTGATCCTTTTTGCAGTGCGGCAAAAATATAACCCCCGTTTTTACCCTTGGTGTAAAAATCGGCGTTATAGCCGGTCCAGGCCCGGTAGACACTATTTTTAGTCCACTGCGACTGCGCCGAGGCTGGACGACTTGCACCCAGAACGAATAAGAGTGCGATAAACACGAACCACGCGCCTCGCGCACGATGTAGCATTCCGATAGCTCTTGTTCTCATATGTTCCTCCATGGGTTTCTATGGTTTGTTTCTTTGTTGGTCAGTGCCCAACGATTCGCACCGTAACGATTTATCCGGATCAAGAATGAACGCGAAGCCGCTCGCACCAACCAGCGATAGCATCTTTTGATTTCGTTCGACGGCCTCGGTCTGCCACGCCCCCTCCAGTTGCAGCAGCGGGGTTTTGGCTGTAACGGCCAATGTGGCCTTCACCCATGCCAAGGAAGCGAAGTATGTTGCCGGTTGCCGTCTTCGGTATGTTTCCACGTACAAGCTGCACATTAAGATCTTTCACATCGAGATTTTCTTCTTTGTTAGGCAGGTGAGAGCGTTCTGCCAGCACCTGATCACCCCATGTCATCTTCAAGCGGTTCTTTTCTGCGGCTCATGTGGGTATATTCAACATTCCGGCTACCGCTGGACTGCCAATACATGGTCGCCGGTCAATAGCCCCAACGTATTATTAGGGAAGGTCCGATTAAGTCGCTAGAAAATCACTCAGTGGCTGAAGCCCACCAATTTTTCAACCATTTACGGCACGACTGAAGTCGTGCCCTGATACAAACCAGACTTAATCAGAGCTTCCTTAGTGTGTATCGACTTCCGGTCATGCGTCTGATCAGCACCCTCCAGGATTGTTGTAGTTTCCGTTGCCGATATTCTTAAGCTCATTGATCGTGGCGGTATCGGTCGACAGCCACGGGCCCGACATGGGGCCATTCGGATTCCAGTAGGTCAGGAAACAGCTCGGGCCACTACGCGTCTGACTTCTGAGCCAATTGGCCACATCGTAAAAGTAGCACGGCCTAGACGCCGCGTTGTCACAATTGCACTCGCAAACAGCGATGGTGGCAACGGACGAGCCATAGCCGTTAGTAACGACTTGGTCCCACCACACGTTGAGGGTAGAAACCGGATCGGATTCTTGATTCTGGTAAATGTCCAGGCCGTAGAAGTCAAGTTGCGAGGACATCCACGCCGAAGAAGTGCCCCACTGGGGAACCTCAATCGCGCCGACAACCACAGGGGATCCCTGCGCCTTTACGAATTTTTGCAAATACGTCAGCATCTTGCACTGGTCGGTAGAGGTGAGTAAGTGACCGGTGCCGTCTGTGTAGCTCATACTCGACGCCTCGTGCCAGCAGTTCAGCATATCCTTAGGCTGTGCGCCCTGAAGGAATGAAGTTAGTTGTGAATCATAACCTCCGCTTAACAGCGTGGACACGTTGGGATAAATCGATACACACATAAAGACCGTAGTGTTTGGGTCGGTTGGCCGGGTTGGCCACACGGATGGGACGGTATTATGTGCACAGTAATGACGCACGCCACTGACCGTTATGCCTGCAGCCTGATAATCGCCTACGAAGTCAGTGTTACAGCCTCGCATGAGATTGAGATCTGTCGTTGTGGAAACCGACCCTGGCTTAATGGATGACCGTGCACATGATATCGTCCAAAAGGACAGAGCTGAAGCACCGGCTGCCGCCAAAAACTTGCGACGGGTGAAGTCTGTGGATTTGCCCACAGCAGGGGCAGGGCTTGCGCATTGGTTCATCCCTACCAGATGAAATGTCTTCCCCAAATCGATTCCGAGCGTAGATAGTTTCATGGTCACTCCTCCTCAGTTATCTTCAAATTACAGTTGCACCGCGTACAATTTTGTTCCAACAACTACTTCTCCAGAGTCGTTGTTGGGTGTTCAGGCAAGATGAGCGGCGTCCGCGGCTTCTGCGAGAAATCGAAGTCGCTGGTCAGATCTCCGAGTATCGGTGCGTCCTCGCGAACATCCGGCCGCGGATCAGGACGTCCATCGGTCTTTGGATCGAGTCGCGCACCGTTCAAGAAGTCGTCTTCGATGAACTTGAGATAAGCGTCGAAGGATAACGGCTGATGATCGATGTACCCACGCTTCGCATACGGGCTAATGACAATTCCGGGTACACGGATTCCGTACCCAAGCTTATCGACAACCGGCGGTCGCAGATGGTCGTAATAGCCGCCCCAGTCGTCCCAAGAGATAAAGATCGCAGTGCTGTCCCATTCCGAACTCTGCATGACTGCGTTGACAATGTGGGTAACATACGATTGACCGACGCTAACCAGTGAAGGCGGATGCTCGCTGTCGTAGTTGCTCGGTGCAATCCACGAAACCGCAGGTAGAGTCCCGGCATTCAAAGCGGCAAAAAGGTCATTGAGTGGCTTTACATAATCTAGCTGCTTATCTTCATGCACATCGGTGAACTGCGGTAGAACATTCCAGATGGGCGGAACACCCCGCTGAACGGTATACCGGTCGGCGGGATACCGCTTGTTGCCCTTTCCCCCTGTCTTTTTCGTCTGCATCGGGCCACCATCTAAGTAGTAGGCCCAAGAAACGTGCCCGCGGTTTAGTAGCCAGGTCAGATCTGTCCATGCGTAAGGCGTGTCGTCGTCCGCCTCCGGCCATGGCCTGTCAAGGTCGCTTTGGCAGCTTTCCGGTTTGTTCGGGTCGGAGCATTTGGCCGACCAGGCCGAAACCATGTATAGGTGCGAGGGCAAGCTCCACGAGGCGATAGGCTCGAACATATGGTCCTGAAGCACAAACTCTTTGGCATAGGCCCAGTAATTGGGAATGTCCGACTCAACGTGGTAGCCCATCGCCCGCGTCTCGCTTTGCCCGGCGTCTTCGCCACAGGTGGGATCGTTCACAAAGCGGCATTTCTTGTTCACCGCTTTGACTGCCAACGAGATAAATCCGTCCATCTTGCCACCGTCGATGGCCAGCGCCGCGGCAGATGCGGAGTGTGGTCCGCCGCCATTCAGGTCGAGGTGATCAACGAAGGGATGCACGCATTGATTCGTGATTGGATCGGGAATGCAAATCGTCGGCACACCGTCCTTCATTGGAAAGCCGTCAGCGCCAGGAAACGTCCCGAAATAATGATCGAAGGAGCGGTTCTCCTGCATGATGATGATGACATGCCGAATTTTGTGAATGCCCGACTCCGCCGAAGTACTCTTTGGCGCCGCCGCCGCGGCAATTTTAATAGCGGACGCGTTCTGGGCATGTGCGGTCAGAATGGCAATCGCCCCGATAAGAAAGATCAGTCCGATCCTCTCGAACACTGTTATCACTGGTTTCATTTTGTTAGGCTCCTTGTGGTGAAAGCTTTTTCGGAGATCTCAAATGACTACCACTCGGATAAAGCATCTTCGGTTCCGCGTTGATGTTTGGTGTACCGGGTTACGTCCCGGCCATCGCATCCACGGCGACCGCTCCAAAGAAGTTCGCGGCGCCGGTTGGGAGGATGATGAACTATTTTGTTTTTTCATAACGTCCCCATTTTGCTTTCTTGCTTTGTGGTTTAGTTAACCTCCGGTTGCACCCGTGGTGTAAAAATCGGCGTTATAGCCGCTTCAGGTTTGGTAGGCACTATCTAGTGTCCACTGCGCCGAGGCGGGACGAATTGCACCCAGAACGAATAAGAGTGCGATAAACACTAACCATGCGTCGCGCACGATGTAGCATTCCAACAACTCTTGTTGTCATATGTTCCTCCATGGGTTTCTATGGTTTGTTTCTTTGTTGGTCAGTGCCCAT
>JAKAYS010000166.1 GCA_021826695.1 Acidobacteriota bacterium
CCCGTATTACAGTCTGGTTGTCAAATATTTTTGGCGACCATGCGAAGCCTAAGCGAGGCGCAAAGTCTTTGTGCCAGGTGTTGGCCCAGCGTTCATTCACATGACCATTGCGCCCGGGACCTTTGCCGGCAAAAACGAGAGCTCCCGGTATATTGCCCGCACCCGGGTTCGGTGCGGTAATACTTATGTTCGACGTGTTTCCACGATGTTCGGAACGCGGGACATCCTCATCCCAACGAAGTCCTAGATTCAAAGTAAGCGTCGAGGAAACTTTCCAGTCGTCCTGCGCATAAAACGCGATATACGATGAAAGCCATTTAGGTTGGGTGGCATAGTCGGTCAGGTTTTCATTGGCGAGCGTGCCTAGCAGGAAGCTGCCAAGTCCATTGCCGCTGGTAGCATCTGTAGCGAGCGTCGCAGCAGTCTGTCCGCGGCCGAAGCTGAACGTTCCCGATTCGTTGTTATAAGAAATAGGTTCGAATATCTGATAACGCAGGTCGGTGCCAAACTGAAGGTCATGCTTGCCCTTTACCCAGTTCAAGCTCTCATCCGCTCGATAGCCATTGTCATAGGTAAAATTATTGACAGTGTAGCCTATCTGCGAAATACCTTCGCCAATGTTGAATTGGGGGAAAGTGGCCCCGTTGACATTTCCAATACCAAGCACATTCGGCCAATCTTTATGATAAGTCACTGCCTGCGAGTTGTTGTCGCTTGTTTCGCGATTATAGCCAAGATCCACGTGATTAAGCATGGATGGAGTTAAGGTCCAATCCCAGCCGGCACGGTAATAATGCTCGAAGAAGTTCTGCAGCTGGCAACCGTTATTAGCTGGGCCTGGAAATGACGGATTGCAAGACAGGCGTGTATTGTCGCGACTGTTGTAGCTGAAAAATACCTTGTGTTTTATGCCGAGGTTTTGATCGACCCGAACTGAGGTAAGTGTGTTCCGGATTGGGTACGGTTGCGCATAAGTGAAATTGCTGAACTGAGCGGAAGTTTGCGGCAGGGGCACATAGGAAAGCACTGCCTGAGAGATGGGGCTTATCCGACTCGTCGGGATGATATTGCCTGCGAAGGGAAGACGACAAGTGACGCCGTTCACAGTTTGAGTAGAGGATGGATCAAAAACCTCGCCCTGATAGATTGGCTGGCCGTCACAAGGATTGGTTCCGAGCACGGTGTTGGTCAAATATGCCGAAAGATCTCCTTTGCGCTCCGCCGGGGTCGGCACGGTGCTGGTAACAGTTCCGGCAATGTTCTGCCTGAATTGCTCCCAGGAGAAGAAGAAGAAGGTCTTGTTGGTCCCGTTGTAGACCTTTGGAATTCTGAAAGGGCCGCCCATGGTCAGACCAAAGTCGTTTTTCTTGTCCAGTGGTGTTGCGTTTGCAGCCCGCACGGCGGGGTTGGTCGGGTCTTGCGAAATGTTGTAATTGTTGAACCACGTATTTCCGTTCATGTCATTGTTTTGAAAAATCTCATAGGCCACACCGTGATACGCGTTGGTTCCGCTGCTGGTGGCAAACGTTTCAATGCCGCCGGTGGTGCGTCCATATTGTGCGGGCATGGTGGAAGTAATGACCTTGAACTGGCTGATGGCATCCACAGATGGCGCAGTCTCGTCGAAGGACGAGCCGTTCTCCGAGCGAAAGATGCTCGCGCCGTCCAACAATACGTCAGTTCCATAATTTTGTCCGCCGCTCAGTTTGGACTCGAATACACCGCCCGATCCGTTATTGGTGCCTGGCCCGACGGTGCCGGGGGCGAGGAACACGAACGCCTCTGGAGAGCGGGTCGCGCCGACTCCACCCAAACCTAAAGGCAGATCGATAACTTGCTTCTGCGTGACTACATTGCCGATGTCCGATGACTCAGTTTCAAGGGCCTGAGCATTGGCAGCGACAGTCACAGTTTGACTCACGCCGCCCACCTCAAGAGAAACATTCAGCGGGGCCAGGGAGGCCACCTGGACGATGAGGCCGGTGCGAACGGTCTGCTTGAATCCAGGAGCAGACACTGTCACGTCGTAGGTGCCGATGGGCACGCTTGGGAATTTATAGGTGCCAGCCGAGGATGTTGTCGTGTCAAGGGTCGTTCCGGAAGCCACATTCTTGGCGACAATTTTAGCGCCGGGAATGATTGCGCCGGTGGTGTCGGTCACAGTTCCCGCGATGCCTCCAAAGTTTGCGCTCTGCGCCTGTAGTTTCGGCGCCACATAGGCGGTTGTCGCCGCCAATAGAAAAATCCATGCGATTACGTTTTTCAGTTTCATCTGACCGCCCCTTAAGAATACAAATTCAATGTGCTACCGCTTGGTCTTTAGCATTGTCTATCTCAGCTAGATTCTCAAGATAACGTTTTCCGTCAAATCTGTAAAGAAAAAATAATTGCCGAAAGTCGTCCTGACTGGCTGAGTTGTTTTCAATGATTCCAGTCCAATTGTGATACCGATTACATTCGTAAGAAAATATGTCATGATCAATGTACGGTTGTCAATTATTTTTTCCGGGTAAAACTGGCGCGGAGAATTCTGTGGAAGAAAACCTTTTTGACCGCATCGCTGCTGGGCGATAGCGGCTTGTTTCGACGAATTTACCTGCTTGTGATCTTTTTTCGCCATTTCCAGTGCGCACAGCCCTACTTGGCCCGTGAAATTGTTGTCAAATGGCTTCCCTTGACTGCGCGACAGAAATTCAGAAAACCTGGCAAAATTTTTTAATTGAGTAGGGACCTTCGAGTATGTACACTTTCCCCTTGGCACCCCATAAAAATACGAGCGCAAGCGAAGCGGCATGTATATCGATTGGATTTCCGTATGCACCACGGCCAATCGCTGTTTGGCGTAACGCGTGCTTGCCGTTGGTCTTCCTTTTCCTCCTCCTGCCTTTTGTAGCGTCGGCGCAAACAAGCGCAAACCATGTTGACTCGGCCAAGGTCCCAAGCGTGGCTGCTGTCCCAGGAAATTTTACGGACATCACCGAGAAGAGTGGAATCCACTTTCGCCATAAGGCCTCGCACACGTCGATGAAGTATTTATTGGAAACGATGGGTTCCGGGGTGGGACTGCTCGATTACGACAATGACGGGCGTTTAGATATTTTCTTCGTCAATGGCGCGCCCATACACGATCCGCAGCCTTTAGGCAGCATCCCTGAAAAGACTGGGCCTGAATATTGGAACCGCATGTACCACCAAAAGAAAGATGGCACGTTTGAAGATGTGACGGAGAAAGCCGGGCTTCAGGGTTCCGGCTACGACATGGGCGTGGCGGTTGGAGACTACGACAACGATGGCCATGAAGACATTTATGTCACGGGATATGGCCATAACACGCTGTACCACAACAATGGAAATGGCACGTTTACCGACGTTACCAAGCAGGCGGGCGTGGCCGCCAGCGGGTGGTCCACCAGCGCGCTCTGGATCGACCTCGATAACGATGGAAAGCTCGATCTGGTAGTAGGCCGGTATCTCAATTGGGACTTCAAGGACATCTGGTGCGGAGAACGCCAGCCCGGTTATCGCGCCTATTGCCATCCAGACATATTCGGCGCCGTCACGATGATCGCTTATCACAACGATGGCAATGGCCACTTCAGCGACTGGACCGATAAGCTTGGACTCAACAAACCTGGAAAAGCGCTCGGCCTGGCGATGGCAGACTACGATGGCGACGGCAAGATGGACATTTTTGTCGCCAACGATTCCATGCTGCAATTTCTCTATCGAAATAAAGGAAACGGAACGTTTGAAGAAACTGGATTGTATGCCGCTGTGGCTGTGGACGGCGACGGGCGCACCTATGCGGGAATGGGAGTGGACTTTGAGGACTACAACAACGATGGCCGTCCGGACCTACTCATCACCAATCTTGCAAATCAGAAATATGCGCTTTATTCCAACAATGGCGACGGCTCCTTCACCTATTCCAGCTATGCTTCCCGCATAGGAGGAATGACACTGCTGCATTCTGGCATGGGAGCGCACTTTCTCGACTACGACAATGACGGTTATCGCGATCTGCTGGTTGCGCAAGGGCATGTCCTGGACAACATACGCCTGACACAACCGCAAGCCCATTATCGAGAGCCACCTTTGCTGGCCCACAATGACCATAATGGTACGTTCACCAATGTGAGTTCGGCCTCTGGCGCCATTTTTCACACTCCAATCGCAGGGCGCGGACTGGCGATCGGCGACATCAATAACGACGGAAGGCCGGATTTTGTCATCAGTACAAATGACGGCCCTGGATATGTTGAAATCAACAACACGCCCACTCGTAATCATTGGCTTTTGTTAAATCTGGTTGGACACACCAGCAATCGCGACGGCATTGGGGCAATCGTAAAACTGACGACAAGCCATGGAACGCAATACGCGACGTGTACAACGGGGGGGAGTTATTTATCTTCGAGCGATAAGCGAGTTCCCTTCGGACTGGACACGGATGCTGTCGCGCAACAAATTGAAATCGACTGGCCGAGCGGTATTGTACAAAAGCTCATGAATGTACGAGCGGACCAGATCCTGCGCATCGACGAACCCGCGCCGTCGGCCCAGCCGGGATCGCTCAAAGCCAAGTAGCAAGCGCAGGATGTCTCACGGCTTTCCATACAGCAGATACGCCTTGCGCCTTTGCTTAAACTGCGCAATTCCCTCTCGCCAGGCTTCGGCAATGCTCTGCGGATCTTCGTTCTTGTCGAGTGCATTCATGGTGGCGCGATTCGCGACCAGGGAGTGGATGGCGTCCAAATGAAATTGCGAAGGATACAATTTTTGCAGCATGGAGGCCAGTTCCAGTCCCAACTCTGGCGCATCGAACACATTGCGATTTGTGATGACAAACTGGACGCCTTGGCACACCTGTCCTTTGTAAGGATAGGGGGCCATCGGAGTGAATTGCGTCGGCACGAAACGGATCCCCGGAATGAAGCGATGATTCAGCGCAGCGGCAAGTTGCGTTGCATCGATCCACGGCGCGCCGATCCATTGAAAGGGAGTGTCAGTGCCTCGCCCGACAGAAATATTCGACGTCTCAATCATGCCAACACCTGGATACAACGTCGCTTCCTCCAGATTGCGCAGGTTTGGAGAAGGATTGATCCAAAGCAGAGCAGTGGAATCGTACCAGTCCCCGCGCTGCCATCCCTTCACCGGAACGACGGTCAGCGGCGCGCCGATGCGGTCTTCTCCGTTGAAATAGCGGGCCAGCTCCCCCAGCGTCATGCCATGACGCACCGGAAGCGGCATAAAGTCACTATAGCTTTCAAGGCCAGGATCGGAGACAGGTCCCTGCACGAAGGAGCCATTCAACGGATCAGGGCGATCCAGAACGACAATGTCCGTGCCAGAGTGTGCGGCGGCCTGCAAGAAATATCCGGTCAGCGTTTCATAAGTGTAGAAGCGCACTCCCGCGTCCTGTAGGTCGATGACGACAGCGTCCAGCTTTTGCATTTGCGCGGCAGTCGGCCTACGCTGCGCATCCGTCGCGCCGTACAGGCTGACGACAGGCAGACCGGTAGCGCTGTCTGTGCTGCTGGAAATGTCCGTCGTGTCCAGCGCGCCGTGGATGCCGTGTTCCGGACTGAAGATCGTCGTCAGGGTCACACCCGGCACGCGCGCGGAGGCTTCCTTTGCCAGCACATCGATGGTGCGCCGTCCCTCTCGGTCGAACCCTGTTTGATTGGTGAGTAGACCTACGCGCAGCTTGCCGCCGTGCTTGTTCGCCAAGGCAGCGAGAGTCGCGAAGTTTTCTTCTTCCAGAACATCAATTCCATTTTCCACCTTGCCGTTTCTGCTGGGCCAGCGCCGCATTCCTGCCAAAGACTCGTTATAACCGGTGAGCCGCGATATTTTCTTGCCCGTGTCGGGAACCTGAATGTGCAGCGCCTCCGCAGCCGCATTGGCAATTTTGCCTTCCAGCGCAACGGTACTGGCGCCACCATTCGGATGTACGCGGTTACTGAGAAAAATGACATAGCTATCGCTCCACGGATCGATCCAGATATCGGTACCAGTGAAGCCGGTATGTCCGAAGCCGCCGACTGGAAAAAGTTCTCCACGATTGCCTGAAAAGGGACTCTCAATGTCCCATCCCAATCCACGCAGCGCAACGCCGGTCGCGGGCTGCTGCGGTGTCGTCATCTTTTCGAGAGTAAGCCGATTGACGGGAAATTTACTGGGCATCCCTTGCAGCCGGTCCAGAAGATTTTGCGCGTAAATCGCGACGTCATTCGCGGTACTGAACAGTCCCGCGTGTCCCGCAACTCCGCCCATGCGTCTTGCTGTCGGATCATGCACGACGCCCAACAGCATGTGGTGCCGCTCATCATATTGGGTTGGAGCAATGTTGCCGCGCCATGAGTCTGGCGGCAGAAAACGCGTATGGTCCATCCCAAGGGGAGCAAAAATATTTTTTGCCGTGTATGCATCGAGAGTCATGCCGGAGAGCTTCTCAATCAAAGCTCCCATGACGATAAAGTTGATGTCGCTGTAGCGGAACGCCGTCCCCGGCGGACGGTCTGGCGCAACCGAAAATGCCAGATCGAATCCCTTCTGTTTGCCGGACCAGGTCTGCGTCAAGTCCACATCGGGCGGCAGGCCAGAGTAGTGTGTCATCAGTTGGCGGATGGTAATGTCGCCTTTCCCATTCGCCGCAAACTCCGGCAGATATTTCGCGACGGGATCATTCAGGCGAAAGCGTCCCTGCTGGTATAGTTCCATCGCAGCCGTCGAGGTTGCGAGGACCTTCGTCATGGACGCCATATCGAACACAGTGTTCTCGGTCATCGGCGCTCGCATCGGCTCCAGCGAACGTTCCCCGTAGGCTTTATGGAAGACAATTTTCCCATCATGACCAATCACAATTACGGCCCCCGGCACCTGATGCGCATCGAGCGCATGGGCCATGATGCGATCGATACTGCGAAAGCCCGTGGCAGGCGTCTGCTGCGCATGAGCGCTGCCTCCGACGCAAAGTATAACCAGGCAAAACCAATGAGAGATCGGGAGAATCTTCAGCTTGTGCATTGTCACCTCGATATTTTTCTGGCGCATCATGGCCGTTCTACAGTTCCCTGTCGAAAGAAACAACTTGCCAGGTATCCAATGGAAAAAGTAAAGATAGCGCCGAAGACGACGAACCAGGTCCAGGCAACCTTCGGCATGGTTAAAGAGTGGCCCACAAAAGAAAAATGAATGGCGCGCGGCTGCAACCATAGCAGCACGTTGAATGTAAATCCAAACACCATCCCCACAATGGTGCCTGTTTCGTTTGCTTTGCGCGTCAACACTCCCAGCAAAAAAACTCCCAGCAGCGACCCGTATGCAACCGACGCAATGGCAAGTCCAAGCTCGACCACATGGCCGCCGGTGCGGGACAAGACCGCCAACGCAAAAAGCACCAGCGCCCATCCCACCGTACTGGCGCGGGAGATAGATCGG
>JAKAYS010000016.1 GCA_021826695.1 Acidobacteriota bacterium
CATCGTGCGAGTCACCAATCTGGCGACGCATCAGTCCGCGGTCGTTACCATTACGGATCGAGGACCATTCGTTCCAGATCGAATGATCGATCTGTCGCGCGCCGCCGCCATCAAAACCGGCGTCTATCGCACTGGCGTTGCAAGGGTGCGCATGGATGTGCTGCGAAGTCCACACCCCATCGCCGTTGGCGGACGATGGTGCGTACAGATCGGCGAGTTTCGCCATGCGCGTACTGCAATTGAACTGCGCAATCGACTACAGCGTAAATTTTCGGACAGCAATGTGATCGAATTTAAGGGTGCGACCGGTTACTGGGTACGCATCCGTCCTGCCGGAGAATCGCATCGAGCCGCAATCGACGTTGCCGATTCTTTACAAACGTCCGAAGGAAAACCTTACGTTGTTCGATTGAATTGAAAGTTTCGAAAAAACAATAAGGACGCTGATGCGACGCGACTACGGGTTCCTGGTCTTTTGTTTCTTGATGGCTACGCTAAGCTGCGCGGCGCAGAACTCGATTCCATCCTCCGCACATAACCAAAATCTTGACGCTGCCCTGCCGCAAGCACACGTTCAGAATTCCTCCGCAAATATCGCGACCCTGCCGACGGACGAGGCCACTTCCAACAGCAATGTGTACACGCTGCCCCCCGACCTGCTTGCCAAAGCCATTACCCTGACCCGCCTGCGCGCAATTCTTTCTTTTGGCGGCACAGCCTGGTCGATTGCGGTTCTCCTTCTCGCACTTGCGCTGCGCTGGCCGGCGCGCCTGCGCGACTGGACTGAACGAATTACGCGCCGCCGCTGGCTCCAGGGGCTTCTATTTCTTCCGCCCGCGATCTTATTTTTTATCGCGATGTCGTTGCCTCTGGAAATCTACAGTCAGCACGTTGAGCGGGCCTATGGACTCTCCGTCCAGTCGTGGCCCAGTTGGACAGGCGATCAGTGCAAGGCATGGCTTATTTCGCTGGTGGTGTTTACGCCGATTCTTCTGCTGATGTTCTGGATCATTCGTAAATCTCCGCAGCGATGGTGGCTCTGGTTCTGGCTATGCACGCTTCCGGTCATCGTCTTCGGCGTCTTTATTTCGCCAATGTGGATCGACCCGATGTTCAATCATTTTTCTCCGCTGGAAAAAAGCGATCCGCAACTCGTCGTCCAATTGGAGCGATTGGCCCAGCACGCTGGCCTGGAAATTCCGCCCTCGCGCATGTTTCTGATGCGGGCCAGCGAGAAAGTGACCGGCCTCAACGCGTATGTCACTGGAATTGGGGCGTCCAAGCGCATTGTGGTCTGGGACACCACGATCCAAAAGCTGCCGTCCGATGAGATTCTGTTCGTTGTCGGCCATGAAATGGGCCACTATGTGCTCGAGCATATTTACAAGGGTCTTGTTTTCACCGCGTTGGTCCTGCTGGTTTTATTGGGTCTCACCTATCGATGCGTGGCGTGGCTGGTCCACCGCTACCGCGCGCAATGGGGCATTCGCGGAGTGGACGATTGGGCCGCGCTTGCCGTTCTGCTGCTCGCCTTCACCTGCTTCAGCTTTCTCTTCTCACCGATCGCAAACTCCTTCAGTCGATGGGAGGAGCATCAGGCGGACATCTATGGGCAGGAGGCGATCCACGGCCTGGTCGCCAGTCCGCGGATGACGGCACAGAAGGCATTCGTCGCTTTAGGCAGCGTCTATCTGGAGGCGCCACACCCGAATCCATGGATTGAGTTCTGGCTGTACAGCCATCCGTCGATTTCGCGCCGCGCCAACTTCGCTGCGCATTACGATCCATGGCTTGCGGGGAGAAGCCCGCGATATTTCTCCAAATAATATTCGCTGAATAAAGAAGGCCCAACTGCAACAAACCGCCTAGAGCAAGAGCACAGAAGGTGTAAGGTGGAAAGCCGCTCTCAACGCAGCCGTTCCTTCAAAGAACGGCTGCACACCATTTCAACTCGCCACATCACAGTATCTGTGCTCTTGCTCTAATATTTAGCTATGGATTGTCTATTTTGCAAGATCGCGGTTGGAGAAATCCCGGCTACGAAGGTCTATGAGGATGCGTCCTGCATTGCGTTTTCCGACATTCATCCGCAAGCTCCGGTGCATCTGCTGATTATTCCGCGCCAGCACATCGCCTCGCTGGACGAGGTCCGTGAGACATATCGGGAACTTCTGGGGCATCTGATGCTGGTCGCAGCGGAGTTGGCGAAACAGCAAAAGTTGTCGAAGGGTTTTCGGGTCGTGATGAATACAGGAGTCGATGGCGGGCAGACGGTAAATCACCTGCATCTGCATCTGTTGGGAGGCCGCGCGATGCACTGGCCCCCGGGATAAAATTCCGGCGATCAGGTTTTGCGATCCATGTGGGTCACGACCGTCACGCCTCGATGACTTGCCGCTCATCTTCCTCTTCCACCTCGATGCCATAGCGTCGCAGCAGGTTCGGCAGGGTCTGCGAAAAAGCGGAACGCGGCATTACAGTGTCGCAGCCAGCTTCAATGGCCTTCGCTTTCAGCTCCCCTTGAAGGTGCGAGAGAAATCCGACGATGGAAGTGGCGCGTTTCAATTTGAGCTTCAACTTGGGAATCAGCGTGAGAGGCTTGGCATTCGCGTTGTTCAAATCGAACACAATCAATGTCGGACGCTCCTCGTCCGGCAATGTGAACATCTGCGCAAGCGTCTCTTTGTCATTCTTGACGAAAGCCACTTTGATGCCGAGCTTGCGAGCTGTTTCCTGAATTTTGGCAATAAAGAACAGATCGTCGATGAAACAGTAAATTCGCGCCGGAGCGTTCGTGGACGAGGCTGCCAGGCTGGCCGTCGCCTCAATGCCGTCCACCGGCAGCCCTGCACTGGACGTATTGGCGTACGACTGGCCATTCGGATTGCCGTTGAAGTTTCCGTTGCCATTGCCGTTGTAATGTGGATTGGAGTGGCCGCGTTGTAGCTCAATCGTCGAAGGCGGCGCGTCCGCATAGTTTCCATTCGCCGCCCGATAGCTGTGGTCCATGGGACCGACGAACACTTTGGGACGACGCTGCTTACCGTTCCGCCTCTGCTGGCCGTTGCCGCGAGCATTCGGCTGGCCCTGTCCCTGATTTTGACCTTGCCCGGAATTCTGATTTTTCTTGAAAAATCTCTTCTTGGGCTTCCGGGACTGGTTCTCATTGCGGGAGGCATTCGGCTGTGCGGGATTTGCCGATGGATTGTTGGCCTGTGGAACTCCGGATGCGGACTGGGAAGGATTGCCCGCCCCTCCGCGGCGCTTACGGCGACGGCGAAAACTTTGCTTCTGTCTGGGGGCATTCGGATTCGCTTGCGGAGACGAAGGAGTCTCCTGTGGCGGCGTTGTATCGGTTGTCATCGAGGCACTTCCTTGGAACTTACATGAATTGAACGCAAGGCTTTTCGAGGGACCGTAAGATCCAGACCTGCGAGGCTTCTTTCGAGCAGCATATGAGGTTTTTGTCTCAAATGTAGTTTCGCTTACCCACCTGTTTGTTCTGCCTCATCTGTACACGGCAACCGGGTGGATCCTGACAGTCGACGGTAGCTTCACGCTGTTGGAGCGCACACTTGCTGCGCTTCCGGACTGTACTTTTGTTCCTGTCCTAAAAGTATGTGATCGGCGAGCCACGGACACCAGAAAGGCGTGCGGCTACAGCCAAACGATGAGCAAGTCTGATGCTACTCCGACCGTACAAAATCGGCAAGTAGCAGACACAAGGAAAAACCGGATTCTCAAACGCACCTGTCACAGTTGTCTGAAATACAAACTGATATCAGGGATTCTGAGTAAAAATTGGATGTTGAAGATGATGAAAGCCAAGGCTGGAGAATCGACGCGCGGGATTCTCAAAACAAATAAACCATGGCCTAAATCAAACGGGTCACTGGCCTCCCGGTTACGTCGGGTAGACCCGCTTATAACGCCTCTTACAACTGTTCAATCTGGAGCCGTCCCGGTTTCCAGTCTTTTAGCTGGAAACTCGTATGGACGACTCGACATAATCGAACTTGGTCTATGCTCCAGCCCATTGGGCTTGGATTGCGTCGTCTTGCCTCGCACTACCAATATGCACTTCGAGTACCAATTTGACACTCAATAAAATCAACAACTTGCAGCAACCCCTAGCAAGAAAGTTCTAAAATTCCGTAGACGCAGTGGCCTTTAAATCCGCAAATTCATAGTCTTGTATCGAGAAATGGTGTTTTTAGAAGAGAAGAGGATATCCATCATTTCCTTGCGACAAAACCTTCAACGCTGGCAGTTGGGACAAAAATGAGTGCCGCGTCCCCCCAGGACGATTCTACGGATCGGCGTCTGGCAGACGAGGCATGGCTCGCCAGTTCTCATATACACTTTGTGTTCCAGTTGGAAAAAGCCGCGGACGCCATCCGCATCCACATAGTCGGAAACTGAGGAGCCACCCAGCGCGATAGCTTCCCGCAGCACACTCTGGAGCGATACATGCAGTCGCGCCATCTCTCTGGCGCTCAACCCCGCGGCCTGCCTGCGCGGGCGAATTCCCGCGCGAAAGAGACTTTCATCGGCATAGATATTGCCCACTCCATGGAGTAGCGACTGATTCAGCAATGCAGACTTGATCGGCGTCCTTCGTCCACGAAAAAGGGCGCGAAAGGCATTCTCGGAAATTTCCAGCGGTTCCTGTCCGGTCCCAACAAAACTGCCGGATGCAGCATCCCGCAGTCTGAGCTTCTGGATCTCGGACGTGTTCGAAACGCTCTGGTCCGCGCTACTCAGCACCGACAGCCGACCGAAGCGCCGGGGATCGACGAAGCGAATCTCGCGGTGATCGTCCAGTTCGACAATGGCGTGCGTATGGGGAGGCACAGGCACATCGGGCTGCGATACCAGAAGCCGGCCAGTCATTCCCAGGTGGACCAGCCACTGCCCGCGTGAGATTTTTCCATCGCTTTCCAATATCAAATCCACCACAATATGTTTGCCCACGCGATGCACCCTATCCACGGTACGGCCTGTGAGAGCGGCGACGATTTCGGTCGGTTTCGATCGAAACGGCTCACGCTTGGAGCCAAGCCATACGGAAATAATTGTGCGTCCGCGCGCGCGCGCATCCACGCCACGCGCGATGGTTTCGACCTCGGGTAATTCTGGCATCCTGGTATGTACCTGCTCCTGGCTGCGTGGCCCGCCGGAACTTTCACTCCGCTTTCTTCTTTTACAGAGCCACCCGCTAGTATAGGATTCTTAGTTGTGAGTGCTTCCAATGCTGGCATTTCAGCAGCGACCCTCCGCAAGACAATCGTGGCCACGCACAATCGGCAATGCCTTCGAACTATGCGGTTTTTGTGTGTCCGGCCACGGAAATGAGTAAAGATGCGAGCAAAAACAGCGATAGTGTTGGGTGCCCAGTGGGGCGATGAAGGTAAAGGAAAAATCGTCGACGTTCTGTCTGGGCGCTTTTCGGTCGTGGCGCGTTATGCCGGCGGTCACAACGCCGGTCACACCGTCATTATCAGCGGCAAAAAGTTCGTTCTCCAACTGGTGCCTTGCGGCGTATTGCGGCCCGACTGCCGCGCCGTGATTGGCAATGGAGTGGTCCTCGATCCGATGGCGTTTCTGAAAGAAATTGACCGCCTGAAGGACCTCGGAGTCGATGTTGCCGGGCAGTTGTTTATCTCCGACCGCGCGCATGTCATTCTGCCCTACCATCGCATGATTGAGCTGGCAGCGGAGAACGCGCCGGGCCGTATGAAAATCGGCACCACCAGCCGCGGCATCGGGCCTGCGTACGAAGACAAAATGAAACGCAGCGGCCTCCGGGTGGTCGATCTCTTGAATCCGGAAATCATGCGCACGCACATCCATAACGCCTGCCATGAAAAGAACACCATCGTGCGTGCGCTTTTTGGGACCGATCCTTTGGACCCGAACAAGATGTATGAAGAATATGCCCGTGCTGCCGAGCGCATCGCCCCCTTCATCGCCGACACCTCGCGGATACTGAACCAGGCCTTGCGCGACGGCCAAAGCATCATGTTTGAAGGCGCGCAGGGCACCATGCTCGACATCGACCATGGAACGTATCCGTTTGTGACATCTTCCTCGGCCACCGCAGGCGGCGCGGTCATTGGCACTGGCGTTGGCCCGACGGCGATAGGCACTGTCATCGGCGTTACCAAGGCGTATGTTACGCGGGTTGGCGAAGGCCCGTTACCCACTGAAATCCACTCGGAGCAGGGCGAACTTCTGCGTATCCGCGGGCAGGAGTATGGCGCCGTCACCGGACGCCCACGCCGCTGTGGCTGGCTGGATCTCCCTCTGCTGCGCTATTCGACCGAGATCAACGGCACAGAGTGGCTGGTAGTCACCAAACTGGATGTCCTGGATGCTCTGAAGGAAATTCCTGTATGTACCGCTTACAATATCAACGGGAAAATAACCGATTCGATTCCTGCGGACGTGCGTGGTCTGGAAGCGATCCAGCCAGTTTTGACTACAATGAAGGGCTGGTCCGAACCCACGGAGAACGTTCGAACATTTGAAGGACTCCCTGCCGCGGCAAAAGACTATTTGAAGTTTCTCGAAACCGAATCTGGGGCAAAGATCGGTATGATTTCAATAGGACCCGACCGCGACCAGACGATCCTTCTGCCGGAGTTCGCGGCGACGCTCGATGCGATGGCCCAGAAGTAGCCCGCAACCAAGTAATTTTCGTCGAGTCCATGACTCGCATTGCCGCTTGCTGACCCCAAAGCATGCCAAGGAGAAGTTTGACAATGATTTCATTTATTGTTCGCATGCGTTTTTCCCAGGAAGATCGTGCTCAGGTATTAAGCGCTGTCCAGCATTTGGCGCAAGCCTCGCGTAAGGAGCCAGGTTGCGTCACTTACATTCCCCATGAAATGGCCGGCGACTCAAGCCTGGTCATGATCTACGAGCAGTACCGGGATGAAGCGGCACTGGAGGCCCATCGCGCTTCCCCGCACTTCCACGAACACGCCATCGGTGGCCTGTACCAGTGGATGAAGGAGCGGCATGTGGAGGATTTGAACGCCTTGGCATAGGACTTCTCCGCCCATCCCATTTATCCGTACTGTTTCGTGCCAATGGGCTGCACATTCCCCCAGGTTCCGCATCCCATATTTGTGCAAAATTTAATTTTTGACTCTGGAGCGCGGGCGAACTACTATCCCGATACAGCCATGCGCGCGTATTTCTTTTCATCCAGACACTTTGCAATCCGAGAAAAGGCAATCCATACCGGCGTATGGATTGTGCTGGCAATGTTGTCGGCGCCACCGGCCATCGCGGCCACAATCCCGCACCCTCACCACCAGCCAAAACAAATCGTCCGCATTATCGAAAGGAAAGAGCGGCACTTGCAGCAGGCGGAAGTTGAGGCCAACACAGCCACCATTGCCTCCATGCTTTCCGATGACTATCTGGGGATTTATGCCGATGGCACACTGGCGACAAAACCGGAGACGATCGCCAGCTTTAAATCTGGCGCCACACACTTCACCACAATCAATACATCCGATCGCAAAATTCGCATCTTCGGCAGCAGCACCGCAGTGGTGGTTTCAAAAGCGGTGGTCATCGGCAAGATCGGCGGCGAAGAAGTGAACGGACATTATCGCTATACGCGTGTTTATCACCGCGCCAACGGGGTATGGAAGGTCGTCAGCTTTGAAGCCAGCGCCCTGCGTGAAAAACCAAAGGCGCACATAAGCAAATAAGCCTATCGATCGGTTTTGAGCCATGCCTCGCGCAGCCGCTCCCAGGTAACTGCAAGGCTTTCCGGTAAGACCCGCGTTTCTCCAATCACCGTCATAAAATTTGTATCTCCGGCCCAGCGCGGCAGCATGTGAAGATGCAAATGTCCAGCAACGCCAGCCCCGGCAGCCTTGCCCAGGTTCATGCCCAGGTTGATCCCGTCCGGGCGATAGACGCTTCGCAAAATCCGCTCCAGCCGCTGCGCCAACGCCATCATCTCCTGCGCTACTGGCGGTCCCAGCCTGCTTAGCTCATCGATATGGGCATACGGCACGATCATGGCGTGGCCGGAGTTGTAGGGAAATGCATTCAGGCAGACGTAGCAGTGCTCCCCACGATAGACGATATTGACGGAGCGATCGGCTTCGTCGGGCTGCATGTCATGTTCCACTGCATACGCCGTGGCCTCCAGCAGATTACAGAAAACGCAGCTGCAATCCCCGGGCCATTCGGCCAATAGGGGAGGCACGCCCTGGCGTGTCGCCGAGTTGACAGTGCTGACATATTGGTAGCGCCAAGGGGTCCAGAGCGTGTCCATAGGGAAAGTATAGAGCGGATTGGTTGACATTCTCCGTGTTCGCTCCAGCAGTTCGATACCTTTGTCCACGCGTTGCAGCACCAGTGCGGTGGACGCGACCTTGGAGGTGCTGCACATGGAAAATCGCTCGTTCAACCGAATACCTGCACGCCTTCCGGTGAATGTGTCGAGTACGGCGCACCCCAATCTGCCGCCACTTTTCTTCTGGATATCTCTCAAATCGAAGGAAATATCTTCGGTTTGTTCCCCCATCAGAAAGGCGGGTGAGGACAGGGTCGCAAGGAACATAGAGGCGATAGCTGTGCGGCGCGTAATGAGGCTTGATTCAGATTCCATGCTCTCCGGACATCGGCTTTGATCTCAGCTCCAACTGCCCCCTTCAAAATCCGCTCAAGTCGGCGTCTTATACCCGAATCACCAGCTTGCCCATATGCGCGTCTCCGGAGCGCAGTAAGGAAATTAAAGCTCCGGGGGCCTGCTCGATGCCCTGGATGGCCGTCTCCTGATGCAGCAATTTGCCCGCGCGTAGGGCGGGAATCATTTCCGCTAGAAACATCGGCATGCGGTGGAGATGATCGACCACAATAAATCCCTCCATGCAAAGCCGTCGAATGATAACGAGCGCCAGATTACGCGGACCCGGCACTGGCGTGTTGTAACCGGATATCGCGCCACACATCGCGATGCGCCCATGATTGCGCATCGCATAGAGAGCAGCTTCCAATTGCGGGCCGGCGGTGTTGTCGAAATACACATGCAGGCCATCCGGGGCCGCCTTCTGGAGCTGTTCCATCGGGTCCGACTCGCGATAGTTGAATGCGTGGTCCACCTTCAATTGATTTCTCAGGAATGCCACTTTGGCTGCCGAGCCAGCACTGGCGATGACGCGGCATCCACGCAGTTTTGCCAACTGGCACGCAACGCTGCCCACAGCGCCAGCGCCTCCAGAGATGAAAATCGTCTCGCCTTCTTTGACACTTGCAATATCGTTCAGCCCTACCCACGCAGTCAGTCCGGTCGCGCCCAACACGCCGAGATACGCCGAGGCCGGGGCCAGATTGGCATCGATCTCGCGCAACTGCTGTGCCGGGGCAACGAAATAATCTCGCCAGCCACAAAGACTCTGCACCCAGGTGCTGACGGGAAAACCGGCGTCACGCGATTGCACTACTTGCCCTATGGCGGCGCCATCGAGCACCTTCCCCACAGCAAAAGGAGGAACGTAGGATTTGCCCTCATTCATGCGCCCGCGCATATAGGGGTCGACGGAGAAAAATGCGTTTCGCACCAGGACCTGCCCCGGCTGCAACTCCGGCAAATCCACGGCCGCCAGTTCGAAGTTTTCTGCAGATGGCTCACCCTGCGGGCGTGAGGCGAGTCGAATCTCTTTTGCCTGGAGCTTGCTGATGGCCATGGAAAAACACTCTTGAATGCTGGGATTCTTTGCAGTCACCCTGGCCCCAACCAGCGGTCGTCTCACATTGGTGACAGCATTCCCTCTCGGCATTATGCACCCTTTATAGGACAAAAAACCAACTTGAAAAAATCCGGGGCAGGCATGTTCCATGGGATTTGTTGTTCATTTCGTTGACACTGTTTTCCACCGGTTGGTATAGTTTGAAGTGGCGGCAAAGTCCCTTGGACTCATGTGCTTTGCCTCCCATCGAGGGTTCTGCTCGTCCCCGGCTCAAAATTTCGTTCTGGCCTGCAGGTATAAGGTTGGAGTTGTCTCTAGCAAACTCCCCAGTTGCCTGCATCCCAAACCATATCGATGAGACCGAAAGACAGAAGCAGCCTTCGATTTCCCGCCGGTCGCAAAGACTTCCCTTCGGGGTAGACTTTAACAACTGGCGAGATAAGGAATGCCATCAACCTCGGTAACGATCGTTGATGACAGCCCCATACAAAGCGCCAGACGCTTTGTAATGAGTCTGGAGCCCGCTGTCCCTATGGTAGACGTCCTCAATCCCGAACACACTGAGAGCAAACCCCTGAACACAGAACTGGAAGCCACCGAAATCGCCACGGTCGCGGCGGAAGCCGACGCGCCTGAATCCACCCATAACTTTTCCGCTTCGGCGGAGAACCAACACGCGGAACATAACCACGCCGACAATCAGATCGCCAAAAACCGAATTCCCGGCGTTTCCACCGCTTCGCCTTCAGAAGGCGCCTCGCAACATGAAGAAGAGATGGACTTTGGCGCTCTTCTGGAATCGTTTGAAAACGAGCAGGCCGCCGCGGAAGCCGCGCAGGCCGTGGACGGCAACGTCGTCACTGGCACCGTAATCAAGCTGACCGACAAGCATGTCGTCGTCGATGTGGGCCTTAAGTCCGAAGGACTGATACCCATTGAGCAGGTGCTCGACCATACCGGCCAGTCGAAGTTGCAGCCTGGCCAGGTGATCGAAGTGGTCGTAGAGCGCGAGGAGCCCGAAGGCGGCTATCTGCTGAACTACGACAAGGCGCTGCGCCATCGCGTATGGGACACCATCGAAAAAGCCGCCAATGACAAGACCCCCGTCAGCGGCATGGTTGTCAGCCGCGTCAAGGGCGGATTGACGGTAGACATTGGCATCAAGGCATTTTTGCCTGGTTCGCAGGTGGAGATTCGTCCGGTCCGCAATCTGGAATCCTACATCGGGCAGACCATTGAAGTTCGCGTCATTAAGCTGAATAAAAAGCGCGGCAATGTGGTCGTCTCTCGCAAAGAACTTCTGGAAGATGAGGTTTCCGTCAAGCGCACGCTGACGCTGGACCATCTGGAAGAAGGCACCATTCTGACCGGCACAGTAAAGAACCTGACCGAGTATGGCGCGTTCGTGGACCTGGGTGGCATCGATGGCTTGCTGCACGTCACCGACATGTCCTGGGGCCGCCTCACGCATCCCCGCGATCTGGTCAACGTGGCGGATGAGATTCAGGTAAAGGTGCTGAAGTTCGATCGCGAGAAGCAGCGCATTTCGCTTGGCTTCAAACAGTTGACTCCGGACCCATGGCTCGACGTAGCAGAGCGTTATCCCGTAGGCGCGCGGGTGCGCGGTCGCGTTCTTAGCGTCACAGACTACGGCGCATTTGTGGAACTGGAACAAGGCATTGAAGGTCTGGTGCACGTTTCGGAGATGACATGGTCCAAGCGCATGAAGCACCCGACCAAGCTGGTCAAGCCCGGCGAAGAAATTGAAACCATCATTCTGAATGTCAACCCCGCCGACCGCCGCATCTCTCTTGGCATGAAGCAATTGCTGGAAAATCCCTGGGAGCACCTGTCGGAGCGGTACACCACCGGCAGCATCGTCGAAGGGCGGGTCCGCAACCTGACTGAGTTTGGCGCATTTATTGAAATTGAAGATGGCATCGACGGGCTGGTCCATGTCAGCAATATGAGCTGGACCAAGCGCATCAAGCATCCTTCGGAAGTGGTCAAAAAGGGCGACAAGATCAAGGCGGTCGTGCTCGGAATTGAAGCCGAGCATCGCCGCCTGTCGCTTGGCATCAAACAGCTTCAGCCGGACGTGTGGGAGTCGTTCTTTGCCCAGCACCGTATCAATGACGTGTTGCGCGGCAAGGTGCTGCGCATGGCGCAATTCGGTGCATTTGTCGAACTGGCCGATGGAGTCGAGGGTCTCTGCCACATTTCAGAAGCCACCGACATCCATGGCTCTCCAGTGAAGCTGGATGTGGACCAGGAACACGAATTCAAGATCATCAAAATGAACGCGGAAGAGAAGAAGATCGGTTTGAGTATGCGTGCCGTTGGAGTAGAAGCCACTCGCGCGGATGTAGAAGCTTACAGGGGGCCCTCTTCCGGCCCGTCGCAGGCCACTTCCACTTCTTCGCAGTCTTCCTCGTCTTCGTCCTCTTCGACGACGCTCGGAGATTTGATCAACTGGAAGCGCAGCGAACGAGAATAAGGACCTCGTAACCGTGAAATGCTGAAGCGCCGTCTGCAATGCGGACGGCGCTTCTTTTTGCCTGTAACGTGACGCGTTTCTCGCAGACCTGGAGAACTATCTAAGTTGCAAAAAACTACTTGCTGGTATCGATCGTGATGATCACACGGAAAACATTCCGACTGTCAAAAGAACTGATGGTCTTAATCTTGCTCTTTTTGTTGTCGAGCTGGGCCCACAGTTTGTAATCGTCGTTCGGCGAGAGCTGCTCAAAGCGATAGGCCCCGTCCTCTTGCGTTATATAACTTTCCACGCTCAAAGTCCGCAGGTCGCTCAAGTAGACGATGGCGCTCCTGATTGGAGTGCCCGAGGCATCGATGACCCTGCCTTGCACGGAACGTTGTACGTTCTCCGCGACGGCGCAAGTCGTCGAAAAATATTCAATCGCAGCGATAAGGCAAAAAATCGTACCGAGCAACCCGGCAAAAACCAGCAAACGCGTTTTAGAAGAACGCGCGGTTTGCATGCGTTTCATCAGTTCTCAACCTCTCTATTCTTCCTCTTCATCCGTGAAAGCAATGGCGCTCTCATCGTATCCGCTTTCTTCCACTTTGCTCAACTCAATAGGGTCCGTGTTGACCACTTCATATTGGACGCCACACTCTTCGCAGAGAACGATTTCGCCTTCATCAACTTCATCTTCTGCAAACGTTAACGGATTTTCACACTCTGGACAGACATGCATGACGGCTCCTTTAGCGTCTTTTCGTTAATGGGGATGGAAATGCCTGTTTAGCAAACATCCATCGAGGATAGTTTATGAGAATGGCTGGTCACGTCAAGCGCATGATTTGCACAGCCACTCGATTTTTATACGGACAGAAAAACACTACACGAAAACATCGACACATTCTTGTGTCCTCAACTTTTTAAAATTTCTTGCAAGCCCTTGGCCAGCAACCAGTACGTATCGACAACTCTAATTTACACAACCGACATTCCTGGTCATCTTGGAGTGACCGACCCACTGCACGGCCAGCGCAGTGGGCCGGTCACTCCATATCAGAGCGTGTTTCATAAATACGGTTTGTATCAGGGCATGGCTTTCCGCCGCGGCGGATACTGCAAAATGCTCAAGAATCGTGGGCTTTAGCCCCTGAAGATTTTTAACTGATCCGGCCCAAAAGTATTTATGAAACACATTCCCAATCAAATTCAACCAGCCGTTCGGTTCACGCAACACATTCGCCGTCCAATAGGGATTTCTAGCAATACCATCCGGATATTTCCAGTTTAGTCAGTTTCAGGAGCCACAGCACGCTTTCCGTGAAAGGAAAAAATTACCTGCCAGGCCGCTCTGATTATGGCGGATTGTTCGCATCCCAGTTTCTTGCCAAAATTCCACACCACCCCCATCAATCGAGTAGCGCAAGACGCCCTCAGGTCGTAGGCTGGAGAGGTATGCCTCGTTCGAGTCCGATGATGTTGTCTTTCCCCCCGTTTGCGGGAATGGTCCGCAAGATCATTCTGGCTACCCTTGCGATTTTTTTCGCTCTCCTGTTGCTGCGCTGGATCGAGCCCGCCATTGTCGGCAGCATCTTTGCCGCGGCCGCGCTAACGCCTTCTATGGTGATGCACGGAGCGGTCTGGCAGTTGGTCACTTACAGTTTCCTTAGCGGCGGAATCTTCCAGGTCGCGTTCGACATGCTTTCGCTTTGGTTCATCGGCTCGTATCTGGAAACGACCTACGGCACGCGCTGGGTGACGGAGCTTTACTTTATCTCCGTCGTTGGAGCTGCGCTGACCACTGTGGCCGTTTCGTATTCGCACATCTTCCACATGACCCAGTATGCGACGACCTATGGCGCGGCTGGCGGCATTTTTGGCCTGATGGCTGCCTTTGGAGTACTGCTCGGCGACCAGACCTTTATGCTGTTCCCACTGCCCATTTCCATTCGCGCTAAATATCTGGTGATCATTTACATGCTGATTGCGCTCGCGAGCGTCATCCAAGGCCCCAGCGGCTTTGTGTACCTGGCATATTTAGGCGGCGCGCTGTTTGGGTACATCTACGTGAAGCACGCCCCACGTCGCGGCTATGCCTTCGCCGCATCGGAGCGGGCATTTTCCCTGCGCAACGGATATTATCGCTGGAAGCGGCGTCGCGCCGCTCGTAAGTTCGAGGTCTACATGCGCAAGCACGGTCGCAACGTAAAATTTGACGGCCAAGGCCGACTCATCGATCCCGACGAAAAGAACGATCCCAATGATCGCCGCTGGATGAATTAAATCCGATCGATCGTTAGTGCGGTCGGATGTCAAAAAAAGAGTCATTCTGAACCGAGGTCGTTCGCCGCGCCTGCCCGCTGCGGAGGGGCGACCGAAGAATGACACACTTTATTTTCGATGCAGTATCTGTAAATCCACATCTGGGGTTCAACAATCGGGTGGCCCATCCTTCGCGCCTTTTGCGAAGGGTAGAATCGAACTTTTTCGCTAAAGCCTACCCTTGCTGCGCAAGGATAGAGCACCCTTCATCTATCTTTTTCCCAGATGAGCCGCAAAAAACGCGGCGCATCTGGGGCACCCAGGCTCTACTTTGTTCCCGCCGTTTCATTCCACAGAAACGCCATCTCATCCGCATAATCATCGACAAGCTGCTTGATCGATACGCCAGAGCTATGTCCGGCCTTCAGTTCATAGTGCAACAGGATGGGCCGACCGCTCGCGCTGGCGGCCTGCATGGCAGCGGTCATTTTGCGCGCATGCAGAGGAGCGACGCGAGTATCGCTGTCGCCGGTAAAAAACATGATGGCGGGATACTTGGTTCCCGCCTTCACGTTCTGGTACGGCGAATACTGGCGAAGGTAGTTGAGCTGCGCCGGATCTTCCGAGGAACCGTACTCCGTCGTCCAGAAACGGCCAATCAAAAAGTTCTGATAGCGCAGCATGTCGAGCAGTGGGAACCCGCACCAGATCGCTCCGAAAAGGTCCGGGCGCTGGGTCATTGCCGCGCCCATCAGAAGGCCGCCGTTGGAACGGCCACGGATGGCCAGCAGTTTGGATGTTGTGTAATGGTTGGCGATGAGATACTCCGCTGCGCCATAAAAATCGTCGAACACATTTTGCTTGTGCTCGAACATTCCGGCCTTATGCCATGCCTCGCCATACTCGCTGCCGCCGCGCAGATCGGGCAGCGCAAAGTAGCCGCCCTGCTGGAGCCACCATGCATATTCCGGGTCCCACTCCGGCGTCATGCTGATGTTGAAGCCGCCATAGGCGGTCATCAGCGTGGGTACGCTGCCGTCGCGAGGCAGACCCTTGCGGCCCACGATGAACATTGGCACACGCGTTCCGTCCTTGGAGCGGAAAAACATCTGCCGCACGTCATACTGGTCGCTGACAAAAGGTACTTTTTCCGCGAAGAACACATCGGACTTGCCGTTGGAAGTGTCGTAGCTGTAAATGGTCGGAGGCTGATTCAACGATTGAAAGGCGTAGAAGCCAATCTTCCGGTCGGCGCGACCCGACACCGGAGTACCGGTGCCAATGCCCGGATAACTCAGTTCCCCCACCTGCTTTCCATCCAGCTTATAAATCAAGGTCTGCGTCTTCACATCCACCAGTTTGGTGACGAACAGGCGCTTGCCGGTCACAGTAAACGCATCGATAACATTCGTGCCTTCCGGCACGATGGTCTTCCAGCCAGACTCTTCCGGATGCGCGATGTCGATCTTAACGATGCGTCCATTGGGCGCTTTGTAGTCTGTCTTGGCATAGACCGCGTCGTCCACAATATGCGCGCTGAATCGCGATTTGATTCCGTACACCACCTGCAGCCAGTCGCTGTCAGGATGGCGAAGGTCCTTCACCAGAATGTCTTCCTGCGTTGCGGGAACGCCGTGCGAAATCCGTAACACCAAATAGCGCTCATTCTCTGAGACCGATACGCTGGTCAGGTCGAGTGGGCCAAGTTTGCGGCCTTTATAGGAATCGCCGAAGATCATTTTGTCCGTCGTTACCGGCGCGCCGAAGCCGTGGTAATAGACATGCGTTCCGGCCTTGGTGTAGGTCGCGTAATACAGTCCCTTACTCTTCGGGGCCAGGCTGACGCCAAAATATCGCGCGCGCGGCAGCACGTCGGCCAAGTCCTGCTGCGTCTTTGTGTCAAGTATGTGGATGGTCTCTTCGTCCGCTCCACCGACGCGCACTCCGTAAACCAGAAATTTCGCGTCTTTGGCTGCGTCCCAGATTGTCGCAGACGTATTCTGGTCCGCGCTCAGCTTGCTGACGTCCACCAACAATTCGTCGTGGCCCTGCAAACCGCGTCGCATGTAGATGGATCCCTGGTTCTGGTCTGCCATTTTCTTCTTGAAAAAGTAGACGTCCTTTTCCACGATAGGCATTGTTTCGGTATCGACATTCATCAGTGCCGTCAGTTCGTGCGCGATCCGCAGTCTGTTTTTTACCTGTGAAAGATAAAGCTGCGTGTAGGCCATCTGCGCGCCAATCCATTGGCGCACCAGCGGATCGTGGTCGCTCTCAAGCCAGCGATAGTTATCGACAACCGTAATTTTTTCCGAGACTGCCTGCTCTTCCGGACACGGTGACTGGTTGCAAGCGCTGACGGACTTGATCCGATATTGATCGACTACCGGAATGATGGGCGTCGGCGGTGGCGACGGCAGGGTGATGCCTCCTCCTCCGCGAATCATTGGCGTCGATTGTGCTGTCAGAAAAACTCCACTCAGTAAAAGGCATCCTAAAAATATCGCTGCGCGCATACCATTCCCCTTTCGTTTCAATCGGGCAAATATCCGACCATAGTAGCGAACGATGTGGGTCGAATTTTCTATTCTATTTGAGTTTCGGAACAATCGGCCATTCGACGTATGTGCCCTGATAAAGCGCTACGAATGGCTCCATGCGCTGCGTGCCATCGTGAACCAAAAATTTACGCCCGTCGCCGGCGGCGGAACTCCAGAGCGAAACCCCGGCGTACTCGCCATCGCGCCGCAGAATGTAATACTCCATGTCTACATACCGCAGCTTGCTCATGTCGCTGTTGTAATTGCGCGCGATTCGGCGCAACGTCGCCAGTCCCGCTTCCCTGGGCGACATCCCCTGCCGCATCAGTTCCACAATCGTATGCGCGCCAGCAACTTTAATGTTCTCCTCGCCGCTGCCGGTCGCTCCGGCGGAGCCCACGTCCTGGTCCGTGTAGCAGCCCGCCCCAATAATCGGAGAGTCTCCCACGCGGCCCGGGATCTTCCATTCGAGGCCAGAAGTAGTGGTCGCGCCGGAGATTTCTCCCTTGGTGTTTACAGCCGAGGCATGGATCGTCCCAGTCGATGGGAACAAGACGCGCCGGACGGCATGCTGGCGGTCTGCGGGAGCGATGCCGATGTCCGCGGCCATGGCGTAGAGGCGCTTGGCCTGTGCCTGGATTTGCGGAACATCATCCGGCTGCGGATTGCGCGGCGCAACATTGCGGGCCAACTCCGCGGGTGGCTTCCATTCGGGACTGTCCAGGCCCGGACCCCACCAGTCCTCATTGGACATGGTCTCTTTCCACAACAGCCATATTTTGCGCGAACGGTCGGTCAGCAAATTTTCTCTGGGAAATCCTTCTGCGACTGCGAAACGTTCCGCGCCTTCCCCGGCGAGCATCACATGCCCCGTGCGCTGCATGACGGTCCTGGCCACCATGCATACGTTTTTGATATTGCGCACCGCCGCCACCGAACCGGCGCGCCGCGATGGCCCATGCATGCAGCAGGCGTCGAGTTCCACGACACCCTCTTCATTCGGCAAACCGCCCAGGCCCACCGTGTCGTCATTGGGATCGTCTTCCTGCCCTTTACAGATGTGCAGAGCGGCGTCCAGCGTATCGCCGCCGTCGAGCAGCATCTGATACGCCTGGCCGACCGTCGGCAGGTTGGTATGGCGCGTGATGATGACTGGCTTTTTGGCGTTGCCAAAATTCGGAGTCGCCACGTTCGCGCTGGAATCGGCGGTCGCGGCTTGGCTAAGGACAAGTCCCGCAGTGGCGGCCATCGCGGAACGGGAAAGAAATTCACGGCGTGTGCTGGGCATGATTGTCTCCGGCAAAAAGAAATGTGCCGAGAAGCATACCAGACAGGACCGATCCTACGCCGGGAAACTTGAAGAGCCTTCAGTCGCAACAAGGAACTCACGTAAGGTTTGCGAGAGCTGCGTCTTCAGCATGGCTTGAGCCATGCCGCAAAAAGCTCAAGAATCGTGGACTTTAGCCCCTGAAGATTTTTGACTGGTCCGGGCCAAAAGTATTTATAAAACACGCAGCTAGACCGCGACGGTAAAGGTATCCCCGCTGCGTTCGACCGCGCGATATAACGTGTCGCGCTCGACCGGCACGCGTCCCGCCTCGGTGATAAGGCGGACGAGGTCGGCGCGGCGCATGCCCTGGGGCGTTTCCGCGCCAGCATCGTGATAGATTTTTTCTTCAATCACGGTCCCATCAATGTCATCCGCGCCGAAACGAAGCGCAATCTGCGCGATTTTGGCGGACATCATCTGCCAGTATGCCTTGATGTGGGAGAAATTATCCAGCATCAGGCGACCGACGGCGATCTGGCGAATGTCGGTAAGCCCGCTGGTCTTGGGCAGGTGGTCGAGCGCAGTATTGTCGGGATGAAAGGCCAGCGGAATAAACGTCTGGAAGCCGCCGGTTTCGTCCTGCAAGCCGCGCAGGCGCAGCAGGTGATCGACGCGGTCCTCATCGTTTTCCACGTGGCCGTACAGCATGGTGGCGTTCGAACGCATCCCTAACTGATGTGCGATGCGCGCCGTCTCCAGCCACTCGCCTCCATCGATTTTGTGGTCGCAGATGATGTGCCGCACCCGGTCGGCAAAGATTTCCGCTCCGCCGCCCGGCATGGAATCCACGCCTGCCGCTTTCAGTTTTTCAATCGTCTCGCGGATACTCAGCTTGGAGCGTTTCGCGAGATACGCGATCTCCACCATGGTGAACGCTTTGACGTGGACCTTTGGGAAGCGTTCTTTCAAGCCGCGAATCAGGTCCAGAAAATATTCGAGATGTAAGTCCGGATGAAGTCCGCCAACTAGATGAAATTCCGTGACTGCCTCGGAATAACCTTGCGCGGCGAGCTCCCATGCCTCTTCGAGCGCCATGGTATAGGCGCCCGGCGCATCTTTTTTGCGGCCAAACGCGCAAAGACGGCAGGCAGCGACGCAAACATTTGTCGGGTTGATGTGGCGATTGACATTGAAGTAGGCGATGTCGCCATGCATCTTCTCGCGCACCCAGTTGGCGAGCCAGCCCACCGCGAGGATGTCCGGCGAGCGATACAGTGTTACTCCGTCGTCGAAGCTCAGGCGCTGCTCGGCAAGGACCTTATCGGCAATCGAGCTCAACTGCAGATCGTCTGTCTGGAAAGAGTGACGCGACTTCTGGATTGTCTCCACGTTATCCACCACAGCTTATGATAATCGACGCAACAATTTCGCGGCTGCACGAACTGTGGACCTCCTGGATTCCAAGCAATATAGCGGATTCGCACGGAGTACTTACCCTCCGACTTTCATCCGTGCAAGCGGTCAATTCGTGTTTCTCCGCATACGAAACCGGATCGCATATTTTTCTCTATGTTCTCCGAAAGACTGTTAGGCTGGGTTAGAAAGATGTTTCCAAGTTAACGCGCCAGAGACAGAGAATCCGTGCGACTTTTGCTAAGTTTATTGCTTGTTTGCCTTCTGTCTACTTCTGCGCTGCGCGGCCCGGTGTCGCCACCTGCTCCTGAGTTGGGCCAGTTCCCTGCAATAGAAGCGACCAGTTTGGACAATGTTCAGTTGCATCTGCCACAAAATTTTGCGGGCCAGATCAACTTAGTGATCGTCTCCTTTGCCAGAGAGCAGCAGCGGGAAGTAGATACCTGGCTTCCTGTCGCGCAACAGATCCAGCCCAGCCACAGTAAGTTTCGCTTCTACGAACTGCCGACCATGTCGCGTGAAAATCTGGTGTATCGTTGGTGGTTTAATTCGGCATTGCGGAGCAACACCACGGACAAGGACCTGCGGAGCAGAATTCTGACAGCTTACGTGAACAAGCGTAAATTCCGGGATTCCCTGCATATCGGGAACGAAAAACATGTCGTGGCGATCCTGGTAGACCAGGCAGGCCACGTCGTCTGGCGCGCCAACGGGGCTTACACAGCAGAAAACTTGCCAGAATTGCTCTCTGCCATCACAGCAAACGGTGGATAAGATCCTTAAAACTGATGCGACATCGGTGGAGACCCTGGAGCCTGTTACCTTCACTTCCGAGCTAGGCGAATGTTTTCCCCATCTGCCAGGCATCGATCGCATTCAGATAATACCTTTGAATTAGGACCATCTTGCGATACCCCATGCGCCCATAAAAATTCAACGCCGCCGTGTTGTCGATGGCAACATGCAATTGAATACCCTGTGCATTCCCCGCCCGCAGCCAATCTTCCATTGCCTGGTGGAGCCGCCTGCCGACACCCGCTCGGCGGAACTCTGGAAGGACATCCAAAGTAATCAGCTCGCCATACCACGACGCCTGTTGCACACTTTTCAGATCGCCTTGTCGATATAGATGCCCGACAGCAGTAAACCCAACGATCATCTTCTGCATTTCCGCCACCAGTGTTAAAACGGAGCGAGAATGGAGGAGTGCTGCAATCTCTGCGCGGGGATACGCGATCCCAGGTGGAAAACACCTGGCGTCGATTGCAACCAGTGTGTCCAGATCGTGCAATACAGCCGGACGCACCGAGTAAGGGGTGTTGTCCGGCTGTATCATGGCGTGTTAGAAGCTGCCTGCGGCAGACTCCCTTACAGGCTGCTCGACCACTCCGTGGAGTAGAGTAGCTCCGATGAGTCGTCCATCGATGGAAGTAACTATGTGAACCCGCCAGTCCGGGTTCCACCATATCCAATGCTTACCGGTCAGATCAATCCCAAACACCCGGTCGGAGTCGTATGAAGTCACAATCGTCCTCTTCAACTGTGGATCGTACTGTAGCCCACTGATGTTATTCATGGGAAGACCAGACGATTTCCAGCTCTGCCCCTGGTCATCACTGTAGGCAACGCCGAGTCGTCCAGCGACCCATAGCCGGCCTGTGGAATCGATTGCCACGTAACGATCACGGCTCCAACCTGGTGGCAGCGTGGCGGCTTTCCACGTCTTCGC
Organism: Acidobacteriota bacterium; assembly: GCA_021826695.1. Lineage (GTDB taxonomy): Bacteria > Acidobacteriota > Terriglobia > Terriglobales > Acidobacteriaceae > JAKAAZ01. The sequence continues at coordinate 21,416 of JAKAYS010000016.1, forward strand.
TTGGTCCTGCGAAACGTACACCTTGCCAGGCCCATTCGCGAGGACCGTGTTGCCACCGGCAGCTACATTCAAAAAGGCAGTCGTCGTATGACTGGCCTCCATTTTTGCCTCAAGCTCCGCTGCATGCTTTTCCTGTAGCTTCGTCATCCGGCTGGTAGACTTGCTGGCGGTTTCACCACTTGCGTTCATGTCGAAGATGGGGCCACCTTTCCAGACAAAACCATTGTCATCACTGGAATACAGCCCCTCAGAAGTGGCTGCGTACCATTCTCCATTGGCGAAGGCAAGACCATGAACCGCGCCCTGAATCTTGCCGTTCGGCACTTCCAACGTTTCCGTCGAGACGTAATGGCGCTTCCTGCTGACGCGTGTAACTTTGCGAGTGACCTTCTTCAGGCGATTGCTGGCTTCGTCCCACCTGCCGTCCTTCCAGCGATAGATTCCGTGGTTTGTCCCCGCCAGCAAGTTACCCTGGGAAGAGATGGCAAGAGCAAAAACATCATGCTCGGCTAACCCATTGCTGATCTGACTCCAGGTTCTTCCGGCGTCCTTTGACACCAGCACGCCTCCAAAGCGCTTGTCGTTCAATACGCCAACGTAGATCGTATTTGAGTTCTGTGGATCAACCACCATGGAGGAAAGCTGGCGCTGGGCAAACCCATTATTGGAGTCGTGGAAGCTTTCGCCTCCATCTTCACTGTCGAGTATTCCACTTCGGTCAGTGGCCATCAAAATATGCTGAGAGTTTCTCGGATCGACATAAACGTCGTTGATGATGATGTCTTTCGGCGTCATGAGTGACCATTGGCTTCCCGCATCTGTCGTCTTGTAGAGACCTTCTGTGGTCCCGGCATAGACGACATTTGGATTCGTGGGATCCTGCTTGAGAACGCGTGTGCGCCGCGCTGTGGAAGGTATGCCCTGAATCTTATGAAACTGGGCGCCGGCATCGATACTTTTGTAAATACCCGAACAGGCACTGGCGTAAACCGTAGTGGGTGCGCGGGGATCGACAATGATCGAAAATACGTCGGAATCGTCGATCATGCCCTGCTTGATGTTCTGCCAGGTGCGTCCCCCATCCTGCGTTTTCCACGGCAAATGCCATGTGCCTACATAAATATCCTGCGAGTTCACGGGATCGATTGCGACTGATTCCACTTCGTGCAGTTCGGTGCTGCCAGGCGGGCTTATCAATGTCCACCGCAAGCCGCCGTCCTCGCTGCGATACACCCCCTTCAATGTTCCAGCGACAAAGACCTTCGGGTTCGATGGGGCCTGCGCAAGGGCGCGCACGGACTGGCCTTGCATGTCCGGCACCGACATCCAGTGATGGCCTTCATCCCCGCTGATGAAGATTCCACCATCGGGGCGGTCCAGCATCCACGCGCCCACAATAACTCGTTTCGGGTCAGATGTGTCAAACAGGATGTGGTCGAGAACCAGCGAGTCTGAGGTTGAGATTTTGCTTAACCTACTCCACTGTATTCCATCATTTGTCTGATAAATCCAGCTGTCGGTCGTACCCATCAGGATGTGGGCAGGATCGACTGCGCTGTAGGCAAAGCTCCGAGCATCTCCGCCGTAAGGGCCAATCATAGTCCACGCCTGGGCGTAGGCCTGTTGTCCAAGAAAAATACTCAGCAAGCCGAGGATTGCTATCTGAATGAAATTTAGGGTCTGTCGCATAGTGAGGGACCTATCGCAATCGTGTAAGTGTACATGGAAGAATCCGCGGCACAAAGAGGCCGCGGGCACAATCAATCATGCATACATAAATTGGGAGTTGCAATATGAACAAAACTCAACATCTTCTTCAAGGAAAAGGGTCGACCGGAAAACCGGTCGACCCCAAGTTGCAGTCCTCATCGATACTTACTGATTGGACGTGGATGCTTTCTTCGTCCGACGGTGATGATGTTTTGCTGTGGTAGTTTTCCGAGCGTGGCCATAGGCGTTGCGCGAAGCTTTCACAGTGGAGGTATCGACCGCAGTCGTACCCTGCACATCGTTATCGAAGGTTGCGCCAGAAGGAACCAGATAATTCTGAACACTGTCGGTTCCAGCATTTCCAGTACGCACATCGATGCGGGAAGGATCGATACCCTTCTCGTTGACCAAATATGCCTTGGTGTTGACCGCGCGCTCAGCAGCGTTTGCGCTGGCGTGGCGCTCGGTTGGGGTGCTGTTGCCAACCAGTACTGCCTTGGCATCGGTACTGCGCTGGAGGTTCAGTGCAACATCATCCAGGCAGGCCTTCGCTTCGTTGTCCACGCGGGTCGGGCGGCGCTTGTCTCGACCAAAGCTGATCGAGCAGAGCGTCTCCGTCTTCGGTGCTGGAGGCGGTGGAGGTGCATTGACCGTTACGCTGGACGTCGAAGATGCTGTCTGACCCTTGTCGTCGGACACGTTGCATGTAACCGTGATGACTCCAGGTGCAACGCCAGTCGTATTCAGAGTAGCGGTTGTGTTGGATCCGCTCACCTGTCCCGAAGAAGCGCTGTAACTGTATGTCAACGGACGATTCTGCGGGCTGACGCCTTGCGCGGTGATCGTGGCGGAGTCGCCAGGAGCGACCGTTGTCGGGTTCGCCGTGCAGGAGACGGTCGGCGGTTCAAACTGCTTGACCGTAAAAGTAGTGCTGGCATCTGCCGACTGACCGGCCTTATTGCCTTCAGTAACATGACCCGTTACGGTGTACGTGCCGGGGGCCAAGTCAGTCGTGTCTACAGTTGCTGTCGAAGAAGTACCACTCACTTTACCACCAGTACTTGTCCAGGTATAGGTAGCAGTTTTCTTGGGATTCAGGTTCTGTGCATTGCCGGTTACCGTTACAGGTTCCCCAGGATACACTTCCGTCGGGCTTGCTGACGCCGTGTAGGCCACGGGTGGCGGCGGAATAATGCTGCCGATGTGATAGATAAGACCTGTGCTGAGCTGGGCCGCATTGATATTCGCACGGCCACCTTCGATATTGCTGGTGGTCGGCGGCTGTGTGTTTAGAGGGCCAAACGATGCATGCATGTATTGATAATCGGCCTGGAACAAACGCAGTCCAAGACGATGGTTCAGGAACGGCAGAGGGTAGTCCAAGCCGCCACCAACGGTGAGGGAGGTACCCCAGCGATATGGGTTCACAAAGTGCCCTGGATTCCCGTTTGCATAGAAGCCGTTATAGTTGGGACCGCCAATTCGCGTCGTTCCAACGAGAGCGTGGATAAAAGGTGTCATGTCGACCATCGGGAAACGCGCGATAGGGCCGCCATTGATCGTGGTGAAACCATCGCCGTTGCCATCTGGATGTGAGGCCAAACTGGCTTCAGCGCCTAAAAATTTATTGAAGTAGTATGCACCGCTCCCGATAGCGCCAAGGTTTACCGCGTTGTACCTTTCTCCCTGGATGAAGCCATGGGGCGCCAGGTACGAGTAACCTGCAAAAATGTCCGCGCGGGATGGGTTCACTCCGGTTGCTGGCTTAGCAGCCGTGGTTGAACCTGATGCCGCTGTAGAAGTAGACGTCTGCTGCGCCAACATTGCTGTTGTTCCAAGCCCAAGAACGCATGCAGCTACAAGCCACCTGACATTTGACCGTAATTTTGAATGTTCCATCCGTTATATCCTCCGCAACTTTGTATAAACAAATTTCGCTAATTTATTTCGTTTTCTGCAGTGGTAAGCGTGTCGTGAAATCCTTAATATCTTTCCGTTGCGTGTTCCATCGTTCCACTTTTGTCCAGCGGGCGCTTCCCAGCATTACAATCTGAAGTCTTTTTAATTAGACCACAAGTAGATCGCAAAGGTCAGCATGCTTAACAGTCCCTATATAAAGGTATCCTAAGAGTTACCTAATCGCAAAGAAATTAAAGTATGCTTCAAGTTTGGAGATTCCCAAAAGTAATTGCTTGGAGAATCTATCCGCTTGGGATTTTTCAAGCTGACTGTCAGAGCGTGTTTCATAAATACGGTTTGTATCGGGGAATGGCTTTCCGCCGCGGCGGATGCCGCAAAATGCTCAAGAATCGCGGGCTTTAGCCCCTGAAGGTTTTTGACTGGTCCGGGCCAAAAGTATTTATGAAACACGCCCTATGCATAAATTTTAAAAGCAAGTTCTATACAAGATTCATTGCCTTTTTCACGGTTCCGCGTTCTCGCAGGATTTTCTCCTGGAGAAGAGTCAGGGCGTAAATCAATTGTTCTGGACGAGGCGGACACCCCGGGACGTACACATCGACAGGGATAATCTGGTTCACTCCCTGCACCAGTGCATAATTATTGAAAACACCTCCAGAAGTGGCGCAAGCACCCATGGAAATGACCCACTTGGGCTCCGGCATTTGGTCATATAGCCGTCGTATCACGGGGGCCATTTTGATCGACACCCGCCCGGCAATCACCATCAGGTCGGATTGACGCGGGGACGGACGAAACACCTCTGCTCCAAAGCGGGCCACATCGAAGCGAGAAGCGCCCATCGACATCATTTCAATGGCGCAACAGGCAAGTCCGAATGTCATGGGCCAAATAGAACTCTTGCGCACCCAGTTCAGCGCCGTATCCAGCGAGGTCAAAATGATGCCCTCATTCTGTTCATTGCCGAAGTTGACCTCGCGCACTTTGCTCTGATTCAGAGCACTGCTTTCAAGATTTCCAAACATGTAACGATCTTTGGGTGTCTCGGTCATAGGATCTTCATCCTGCATCTCCAGTATCTCGCATTTTTCGCTGGATGCAATGACACCACTCCCGCAAAATCACTGCCTGGTCCGCTCGAAGCGGTTGATTGACAACAGGAATCCATTGGTGTATTTCTTCACAGTCTTTACAATTCAGTGTTGTTCGAGGTCATTGATGGGCACGCTCGATACACCTTGTTTCGATACACTCTCTTCGCATCCACCTGACCCTCGAGTCATCAGCAACTCTGCCATGTGGCAGTCGGAGCGCTGGAACCTCGCTGTAAAAAAGGTTCCCACTAAAGAAAATTTAACAGGCGCCATCCAGCTTGCATTTCGACTGTTCCGCCAACGGCGTCATTATGACGTGGTATACACGGTAGGCGCCCGTGAGTCCGAGATGTACGGCTTTCTCTGCGCAATGCTTGGAACTGGAAAACAGCCCCATGTGGCCACGGAAATCCTGCTGGACGAGATGCAGCCGAACCGTCTCGCGTGGAGGATCAAGCGCAGGCTCCGAAGTTTTGCTTTTCGCAATACTTCTAAGATGATTGTCTTTTCCAATGGCGAGCGCGCTCTGTACAGCCGACAGCTCCAACTGCCTATCGAGCGGATCCATTTTGTCCCTTTTCATACCAACATACAGCAGCCCCGATTCACTCGGTTAGGCGCCTATGGGTTTGCAGCCGGGCGCTCGTTGCGCGATTATGAAACATTCTTCGCAGCCGTTGAAAAACTCGACTTCCCTTTCATCGTGGTTGCAGATCGCGCCAGTGTCGCGCACTTGAACAAGCCGTCCAATGTCGAGCTGCATTGCGACATACCTCGCGCGCGATATCTTGAGCTGCTGGAAAACGCTCGCTTCGTTGTTGTCCCTTTGAAGGCCGACTATCGATCCACCGGACAAGTTGTCGTCCTGGAAGCATCGTCTCTCGGCAAGCCGGTGATTGCCAGCGATGTGGTGGGAATTCGGGACTACATCTCCCACGGCGTCGATGGATTGTTGGTGGCTCCCGGAAATCCGGACGCGCTGATGGCGTCTATTCACATTCTTATGGCGGATGATGCGATCTGCCATAAGCTCGCCGCCGCGGCGATGCAGCGAGTGGAGGCAGACCATACTTTTTCCGCATTCGCCGCCAAATGCCTTAAGATCATGGCGGAGGCCAGCCAGCAACGTGGATCGATTTAGGTTTCGCCGCTAGACTTCCGTAACTTGATGCAGTCCGCTGAAATACCGGGGCCAGCCTCCACCGCAAAAATGTTTTTATCCAACAAGTTCAGGCGGTGGAATTGGCCGCTTGCGCGCGCTTTCTCGGCGTGCTAGACTCCGTCAACTTCCGGCAATGCAGCGTTGCCCGTCGCAAAATCTGGCGGCACCGCAGCGGCGCCACGCTACAACCGCCACGACTCCTGTAGAGACTGGCTTGGGGCATGCGATGGAGTTTGATTTCAAAGGTAGACCGTCAGCCAGCCGCCGCAATCGGCGGCCTTGCATTTTCCCTGCCTCCGCTTCCGACGCGAAATTCTCGTCGATCTGGCAGCCCCCCTCTTCATTTCCACGTTTTAATCTTTCGGAGATTCAAAATGAAAACATACTCTGGCAAAGACATCCGTAACCTCGCAATCGTTGGGCATTCTCACAGCGGAAAAACAACGCTGGTGGAGGCGCTTCTGGCAACCGCAGGCGCAATTCCCACCATGGGCGCGGTCGAAGAGGGCACTGCCGTTACCGCCTACGAGGAAGAGGAGATTGCGCGGCGCACCACGCTTGCAAACGCCGTGGCATTCTGCGAGTGGGAGGGCGTTAAACTCAACCTGATCGATACGCCCGGCTTCAATATGTTTGTCCACGAAGCCCGCGCGGCCATGCTGCCTGTGGAAGCCTCCGTGATCGTCGTCGATGCCGTGGAAGGAATCCAACCGATCACGCAGCGCGTCTGGAGCTATGCGGACGAATTCAACCTGCCACGTATTCTTGTGGTCCATCGCGTAGACCGCGAGCACGCCAGGCCCCTTGCCGTGCTGGACAGTCTGCGCGCGGCTTTTGGACGCCAGGTGGCAGCCGTCGCCTTGCCGATTGGAACTGACCGGTCATTTCGCGGGATCGTGGATCTGGTCTCCATGCAGGCCTATGAATATCTTGCGGACGCCAGGGGGCGCGGTAAACGCATTCCCATCCCGCAGAACATGATGCAGGAGGCTTCCGCCGCGCATGACGCGCTGGTGGAGCTGGTCGCGGAGGGCAAGGATGAACTTCTCGAAGAGTTCGTCAATCTGGGCACTCTTCCAGAAGAACATCTTACTGTTGCCTTGCACGAGGCGATCCGCGAGGACCGAATTTTCCCGGTGCTTTTCGCCTCCGGCAGAAACAATATCGGCACGGATCACTTGCTAAATTTTTTCCACGATTATGCGCCGGCGCCCGTCGAGCGTGAACCCGTTGCGGCAGTCGCGACCATGTCTTCCCACGGCAATGGGGCAGCAAAGCCCAACCATGGTGGGGTGGACTGGCCCCTGGAGATGGTGCATCGCCCGGTGTCCGATACGGAGCCTTTATCTCTATACATTTTCAAGACACTCTCCGACCCGTTCGCCGGACAAATCTCTTTCTTCAAAGTCTTCTCCGGCTGCGCGCGTAACAACGACGCAGTTTTGAATTACAAGCAGCAATCGCAGGAAAAGCTGGCACATCTCTCCATCATGCAGGGGAAACAACCGGTGCCAGTCACGGAGCTCCACGCGGGAGACCTGGGGGCGGTCGCCAAGCTGCGAAATACTCATACCGGCGATACACTCGGCGAAAGTCAGCATCCCGTGTTGTTCGAGCCAGCCCAGCAACCGGAGCCGGCCATTGCCTTTGCCATTGAACCCAGGACGCGCGCGGACGAAGACAAGCTGGCCAACGCGCTCCATCGCATTATGGAAGAAGACACGCTAATTCGTTTCTATCGCGACGCGCAAACGCATGAGTTCCTGATTGCGGGCGCCGGGCAACAGCACATTGAAGTGGTGGTCTCCAAACTCCGTCGGCGCTATCACACGGAAGTCACCCTCAAAGCCCCGAAAATTCCCTATCGAGAAACAATACGCGCGCGCGCGGAAGGCCATGGCCGGCACAAAAAACAGTCCGGCGGACATGGGCAGTTCGGCGACTGCAAAATCCGCATCGAGCCGCTGGAACGCGGCGCGGGATTCGAGTTTGTCAACGAGATTTTCGGCGGCGCCATTCCGCGCAATTATGTTCCCGCCATTGAGAAAGGCATTCGCGAAGCTGCCGAGCGCGGCTTTCTCGCCGGGCATCCCGTGGTCGATTTCCGCGTGACCGTGTTCGATGGCTCCTTCCATGAAGTGGACTCGAACGAGATCAGCTTTCGCATCGCAGGCCAGCTCGCATTCCGCGACTGCATGGAAAAGGCGCGTCCCGCGCTGCTGGAACCCATCATGCGCGTCAACATCAACACGCCGGACGCCTTTGCTGGCGCCGTGATGGGCGACCTGCCCGGTCGGCATGGCCGCGTGCTCGGCATGGAACCCACCTCGTCGGCGGGCCAGACCGCCATTCTGGCGGAAGTGCCGATGGCGGAGATGCTGACCTATGGCTCCGACCTGACCGCCATGACGCAGGGGCAAGGCAGTTTTCATATGGAGATGGACCATTACGACTTTGTCCTGCCGCAGACGCAGGAAAAACTCATTGCCGCCGCCCGTACCCACCAGGCTGTCGCCGTCGAGGACGAAGGTTAGAGAAAATGCGGGTGCCCCAGGTTCGGGCGCCGCGGCGACCTAACCTGGTCCCTTCCTTCCACAAACTCTGAGAGGGGAAAACAAGCGATACAATCAGCCCATGCAACTGGCGGAACTGGCGGTCTTGTTGAATGCGCGGCTGGAAGGCAATCCGGAAACGGAAGTGACCGGTGTCGCCGGGATTGAAGAGGCGGGCCCAGGCCATGTGACCTTCGTCGCCAACGCAAAATATGCGGCCCTGGCGCGCACCACTCGCGCCGCCGCCGTGCTGGTCACAGAGGACTTCCCCGCCATCGCCGCCGCCACGCTGCGAACGGCGAATCCGTACCTTGCCTTTGCCCGCGCCATCGAGCTTTTTTATCAGCCGCCCGCGTATCCGTCCGGCATTCATTCCACGGCAATCATTCATCCCACGGCCCGGCTGGGCCGCGACTGCCACATTGGCGCCTATGTTGTGATTGAAGCGAACGTGCAGATTGGCGACCATGCGGTCCTGCTGCCGCATGTCGTCATCTATCCCAATGTTCGGATAGGCAGTCGCTTTTTCGCCCACGCGCACGCCGTGGTCCGCGAAGGCTGTCGGCTCGGCGATCAAGTAGTCCTGCAAAATGGCGCGATCATCGGCGCGGATGGATTTGGCTTCGCTAAAGATGACGAGGGCCGTTGGCACAAGATTCTCCAGTCTGGCCCGGCAGTCCTGGAAGATGCCGTCGAGGTGCAGGCCAACGCCTGTATCGACCGCGCCAGCGTCGGCGAAACCCGCATTGCCCAGGGAGCGAAGATCGACAACCTGGTACAGGTCGGGCACGGCAGCACGGTGGGAGAAAACACTCTATTGTGCGCGCAGGTTGGGCTGGCCGGTTCCTCGCATCTGGGCCGCAACGTCATTCTTGCCGGACAAGCCGCCGTGGCCGGACATTGCACCATTGGCGACGGCGCGATTTTGACCGCGCAGAGCGCCGTCTCGCACGATGTCCCGCCCGGCAAAATGATGAGCGGCTCTCCGGGCATCGACAATCGCCTGTGGCTGCGCTGCGTGGCCGCCTACAGCCGCCTGCCAGAGATGGTGAAGGTTCTTCGCAAGCAAGGGAAAGAATAGGTTGCGGGTCGGTGTCCGGCTTGCCCGTCATCCATTCTTGTCCGCTCGAAATAGGATGATACCTACATACCTGTCCATCCATTCTGCCTTTTCGGGAGCAATCTCGCGGAATTCCTGTGTCACCGAAGGCTCCCTGCACACAGTCAAGCGTAGCCCCGCAAACGCAATCGCATTCAGATAGTCGCTGATACGTGGCATCGGGTGCTCTAAAGTGACATCGGCGCTCCACGGCGAGGGGTAGCTGTAGGGTCCTGTTTGTTGATACGCAAAGCCATGGCCCCAACCCTCGATCTCATTGCGCAGGATAGCGAAGCGAAAAGGATGAGGTACGGAGAACACGAGTGCTCCATCGTCAGCGAGGATATCTGAAATCGCCTCCATCGTCGTCATTAAGTCATGCGCGTACATGAGCGCCTGGAAAGAAACGATCAGATCGAAGGTCTTCCCCTCAAGGCTGGGCAGAAAGGGCAACCTGTCGAATGAACCTTGAACAAGCTCAAGGTTCGAGCAGTTCGCATGTTCCGTCCAATTTTTTGCAAACCCGCTGCTCGCATCAATCCCAATGACTGATGATGCGCCTTCCTCCGCGAAAAACCGAGCTTTGTCACCGGTTCCGCATCCAACATCCAAGACACGTTTTCCGCGAAAATCTCCGACTAATTCTCTTTGCGCGGGCCACTCGATTAGCTTGTCCACCGACACTTGCCTGGACTCTGCATATACCTGCGCGAGCGTCTCCCAAGCTGAACTGCTAGAAGTGGTCGAAGGTTGGTCTTTCATACCTGAATCATAAACAATGGCTGTAATCCTGAGCGCAGGGTGTTTCGGACCCGTCTAAACTGTCTAAATTGAGCTGGATTTAAGGGACCCGGTGCCCCATTCAAGCCCGCCTTTGGCTTGAGTGGGACGCGAAAATCCAGGTGCCCCAGGTCTCGGTCGCCGCGCCTGCCCTCCGCGGAGGGGCGACAGCCCTGAGGCTGGTTCCGCCACTCACCGCTTCTTCCATTCCAGCCATATCGATGAGCAGCTTCATGCCGAAGCCAGCACGACCTCACGTTCCTCAGCCCGCCACGCGGCATAGCGCAGCGCCTGCATCACGTCTTCCCGCTCGAGATACGGATATTCAGCGAGGATTTCATCGATACTGCTGCCTGCGCCAACCTGTCCGACGATCATGCCCACTGTGACACGCATCCCGCGGATGCAGGCTTTGCCGCCCATCATGCCCGGCTGCTGGGTGATGCGATTCAGTTCCCGCATGTTCCGCTCCTTCCACGCTGGGTCGAGAATATCATTTTCAGCGGCACGCACATC
>JAKAYS010000167.1 GCA_021826695.1 Acidobacteriota bacterium
CAAGGCTGGTGTTTCAGCCGCATGTTCTTCCTATCCAGCCTTACGTTGAGGGCTTGATTGGAGTGGGTCACGCCCAGTTTGGGCAAGGCGTGGCGGCAGTCGATGAGACGAAGTTCGAGTATCAGTTTCTAGGTGGGCTGGATATGACCGTATTCCCGCGCATCGATTGGCGCGTCGTGGAGTTCAGCTACGGCGGACTTTCCGGACTTGGGACCAGTTACAACCCTGAGACAATCAGTACAGGTCTCGTTGTGCGGCTACCGTGAGCTGCGGCGCTTTCCAATCCGAAATGTGAACTCTCACAAATGGTGTGCTGTTGCAAGAGTTTTTCTGCAAATGCGAGTACCGCAACCGCCGGACACGGCAGACGTTAAGCTATTTATTCCATTGCAGATGAATTCGACGTGGCGGCTGGGCAGCCATGCGCTCCAATGCAACATCCAACGTAACAGGCCGAGAGGAGTATCCCTTGATAGCGACTGATCGAAGCAAAGTCGCCGCGCGGCGTAGGTGCCCACTGCCAATTGCTTTTGAGAGGTTGTCCTACGATGTCCAAAAGTGCAATTTCAAAGCGCGTCCTACCGGTATCTGCCGTATGGGGCGTCGCCTGTTTGATGTTGGTTTTGTCGGGCTGTTCGTCCATGGGGTCCGCGCCAGCCAGTAAAACCACCCCTTTTTCCGGTCATCACATCAAGACGGTCTTCATTATCGTGATGGAGAACCACAACTGGACGGCGCCTCCTCCGGGCAACTACAGTTCAGTAGTAAGCCCCATCGAAAACAATCCAAATGCTCCTTACATCAATAAGACGCTGATTCCGATGGCTTCTCATGCGAACAACTACAACAACCCACCGCACAATCATCCCAGTTTGCCAAATTATCTATGGCTGGAGGCGGGCACGAACTTTGGCATTCTCGCCGATGTAACGCCCTACAACCACAGCCAGACCACGACGCAACATTTGGTCACTCTGCTGTCGAATGCCAATATCTCATGGGCCTCCTACGCAGAAGGGGTTGAGCCGGGTATGTGCGATTTCAAGGTCTTCCATAACCCGTTCGTTTTCTTCGACGATGTCACCGACAACCTGAATCCGAAGTCCCCGGACTGCGTGGCCAACATGCACAACACCGTCCAGTTCATGACCGACCTTACGAACAACACGGTGGCGCGTTACAACTTCATCGTGCCAGATTACTGCCACAGCATGCACGACTCCTGCAATGGACAGGACCGGGTCAAGGAAGGCGACGACTGGCTCTCGAAGATTGTGCCAGCTATCATGCAATCCCAGGCTTATCAGAACGGCGGCGTCATCTTCCTCACATGGGACGAAGCCGAGCGCGCCGACGGGCCGATACCCATGATCGTGCTTTCGCCATTCGCCAAGGGCAATGGATACTCCAACAATATTTACTACAACCACGGTTCCACGCTGCGGACAGTGGAAGAAATCTTCGGCGTCACTCCACTGTTGCGGGATGCGGCGCAAGAGACTGACCTGAGCGATCTTTTTCGTGTGTTTCCCTAGGCCAGGTTTGTAAAACTAGATAGGCCAGATTTGTAAAACTAGACCTGTACATCCCCATTGTCGCCGGCGTTTCCCAGGATCACTTTAATGTCCATACGTTTTTGACCACGGAAGATGGTCACAGTTACGGTCTCGCCAGCCTTATGTCCATCCATGATTTCCTGAATGTCCTGGTCGTTCGTCACTTGGTCTCCATCGATGGCGACGATTAAATCGCCGCCAATAAAGATGGGGGTGTTCCCGAGGTATGCCTTCTGCGTGCCGCCGTGGATGCCAGCATGGTCCGCGGGTCCACCGGGAACGGTACGCTCGACCAATATGCCGTAAGCCGCTGGCAGCCCCATCTGGCTGGCGATGTCCGGGCCAATCGGCAGGCCGCGAATGCCCAGCGTCGGACGCAGGACTTTGCCGTAACGAGAAAAATCGTTCAGCGCGGCTTTAGCGGTGTTGATAGGGATGGCGAAGCCGATTCCGGCATTTTGGTCCGCGCCGCCACCCGTGGCAATCATGGTCGTTATGCCAATCACATTGCCATGGGAATTCAACAGCGGGCCACCGGAGTTGCCGGGATTGATCGCGGCATCGGTCTGAATTGCATCGGAGATCAAATTGCCCATTGGCCCGCGCACCGAGCGGATCGAGCTGATCATGCCGCGCGTCATGGTCCCGCTCAGGCCAAAGGGATTGCCGATGGCATAGACCATCTGGCCTACCTGAAGTCCATGCGAGTCCGCCAGCGTTACGGGTTGCAGGTCCGGCGCATCGATCTGCAGCAGCGCCAGGTCATGGGCCTTGTCCGTCATCAGGACCTGTGCTTTGTACTTGTGCTTGTTGTAGAGCGTCACCTCAACGGTGCGCGCATTGGACACCACATGGAAGTTGGTGAGGATGTGGCCCTTCGTGTCGAGGATAAAGCCAGATCCCTGTCCTTGTTCTGGCACCGGTCCGTAAAAGAAGTCGAACGTGACAGTGGTGGACGTAATATTGACGACCGATGGCAGGGCCTTTTTATAGACCGCAATGTTGTTTTGTTCTTCGGACAGAAGTCCGGGCGCAGCTTCGGCCTCGGTCAACTGCATGTCGCCGGGCAAAGTTCCCAAAAGATGCTGCGGTGCTGCGTCGGCAACCGTGCGGGAAATCCAGCTATGCGTATTTCCAGTGGAAGTTGTATGCGTGGTGACAAAATAAAATCCACCAAGAATTGCAGCAATCAAAATCAGCAAGCGTGCTTTCATCGGCATAGAAACTCTCGACCCTCTGCCATCGCCACCTAATGCCAGGACAGCGCGTAGCAGTTATATTTTATCCAGCTTCTCAAGCTCCTTGAAAATATGCTGCACTTGGGCCTCAATGTTTTCCACCGGCCCGGAATTTTCAATCGCAAAATCGCAAAGTGGCGCTTTTTCGGCATCGGTAATCTGGAGACGCATTCGACTCTTCGCATCGTCCTCCAACATCATTCTTTCTTCAGTAGAAAGTGTTTTTCCGCCACTCGCGCGTGAGACGTACCGGGCGATCCGCAATTCTTCCGGAGCAGTCACTAGAATCAGCTTGTCGAAACGATGGCTCAGCCCCGGTGCGGTCCCCGCGCGGTCGGCCTCGAAGATCAATGCGGATTCGACCATGACGATCCCTTTTGGATCTCCGCGGGAAATGGCTTCCATGCGTCGCTCTTGCTCCAGAATGACCGGTGGATGAACGATACGGCTCAACTCGTTGAGCCGGTTGGTCGAGAACACATAGCGAGCGAGTGCGGGGCGGTCGAGTTCTCCATCGGCATGGGTCAGTGGCGGGGCATCGGGATACTGTCGAAAGTGTTCCAGGATCGTTAGATACATAGGCTGTCCCGGATGCATCAGCTCGCGACCGATCTGGTCCGCTTCCAGAATGTGGACACCATAGCGCGCGAACATACGGGCGACCGTACTCTTCCCGCTCCCCAATCCTCCCGTGAGCCCGACGCGCAGCATGGTGCATTCCTCTATGTTGAAACAGGCAACCCGCGACGTAGTCGCGCAGCGCGGACAGTGCTGGCCATCAACATCGCGATGGTCAACGGGCCTACTCCTCCGGGTACCGGCGTGTAATAGCTGGCCAACGCAAAGGCGTGTGGATCGATGTCTCCCATCAGTACGGAGCCATTTTTCTTGAAGCCCGCTTCTCGTTTCGCGTCGCCTGCGAAGAAGCGGTCGAATTCCGCCTGCGACTGGATACGATTCATCCCAACATCGATCAACACAGCACCAGGACGCACCATCTCCGGGGTGATGATCCCGGCCTTACCAATGGCTGCGACTAAAATGTCCGCGGAGCGGCAAAACCCTTCCAGGTCTTTTGTTTTGCTGTGGCATATAGTGACAGTGGCGTTCTCGTGGAGCAGCAGCATGGCCATCGGTTTGCCCACAATATCGCTGCGACCCACCACGACCGCATGTTTTCCCGCGATGGGAATGCCCGTACGCCGCAGCGTCTCGATGATGCCTGCCGGAGTGCAAGGTACCAGGGCTGGCTGACCGCTCTGCAAGCGACCGACATTCACCGGATGGAAACCATCGACATCTTTTTCCGGTGAAACGGCCTCCAGCAGCCGCTTGGCATCGACATGCGCGGGCAGCGGAAGCTGGATCAAAATTCCATCGACATCCTCGCGTGCATTCAATTTTTCGATCAATTGCAGCATTTCTTCGGTGGTTACAGAACCTGGCGGAGTGAGAAGTTCACTGGCGATGCCCAGCTCTGCGCTGGTCTTTACTTTGTTGCGGACATAAACCTCAGACGCTGGATGATTGCCCACCATCACCACTGTGAGACCTGGCTGTATGCCCTGCGCGCGTAAACGTTCGATGTCGATCGCCACCTCTGCCTTGATAGCAGTGGCAATGGCATTGCCATCGAGGACCTGGGCGGCGGCGGTTGTTTTGTTCATGGAAATCACATCCTAATGGTAAAGGATGCAGCCACTCGGTGCGTCGAATGCCTCGTTTCTTCCTGAAGGGGCCTGTCCCGTTAAGAATTTGTAAAAGGATTGTCATTGCAGGGGTTAGGTGCCTTCGGAAAAATCAATTCGTTGAAACCGGATGGTTGAAAATAGACTGGACAGTATGCCCGACCCTTCCCCGATACCGCTGGAAAAGATCCTCGAAAATCTCATAGTATGTCCTGCATGCCGACAATTCCTGCACTCCGACCCCTCATGGCTGGTGTGTGATGGTTGTCGATTGCGATACCCGATCGTTGACGGAATTCCGGTTCTCATCCTCGAGCGCGCTGAACCCGAGGATACTCATGGGTAATGGCTTTGAGCATGACCAAAGTTCACTGATGGCATGAGAACATGCTGCCGATGAATCATCCAAAGCGACGATTGGATCGTTCGTCAATTGTTGAGAGGGCAAAAAAAACAGCAGAAAAGTTGACAAAATTGATGTTTCTCCAGCTTTCGAGAAAAAATTTAGCAACTGATCGTGCCAGATATGAGTCTGACTAAATGTGCAGGATGTTGGGGTCGAAGCAAGGCTGCTGATCGGAATGCCAAAAAAGGAGATGACATGCAAGCTCGCACTCACATCGAGAAATTTCCAGTCACTGAACTGGTAGAACTGCGCGAAGGGCTGTTACGGAACGGATTGGATAGCTGGCAGGCGGCGGAATTGATCAGCAGCTTTCTCGCGGGTCGCGGCTACGGAGTGTCACGGCAGAGCGCGCGCGAGGCCGTCTCAAGAATGGAAGGAATTGGATGTTCCGTCCATTGCATGCAGGCTGAACTGGAAAAACTCGCGATGGTGATGTAATTTTTCGCTTGCGCTATACGTGCATAGAGCCAAGATGCACTTCCTTCGCCAGAGTACCTGTTGACATAAAGCGCTCCAGCGCTTTGGTTGCGCAACCTTCTCCACAAATGTGATGCACGTCTTCGTTTCTCGATTCAGATGCGTTCCAGGGCACGATGCTGAAATGCTTGGGCGGCTGGTCCGCTTCAAAACAAAATACATCGCCAAGCGTGACCATCCACCAATGGTTGGACTCCAGCTTCATCTTTCCGCAAATGTCGCACGTAAAGGATTCGTCCCATGCCATGGTGTGTTCCTCGATTATTATGACGCTGAGATTTACGTTAGGTTGCGAATGAACTTGAAAATCTGGTCGGGACGGGCAGATTTGAACTGCCGACCCCTCGCACCCCAAGCGAGTGCTCTACCAGGCTGAGCCACGTCCCGACGGTCGCGTTTCATAAACGCGGGGTCTGACACAGTTTACACCGGCGTTCGCCTCGAAGACACCCGGTCGAGTCGAATCCAGCTCAAACTCACTGCGCTGGAGGAACGTATTCCTTCGGCATGGCGGAACCTTCCCCAAAGAAGAACTGCTCCATCTGCTCTACGAGAAATTCCTGCGCCTCGCGCGTCCACGGTTGCAGGCGATATTCATTCAGCAGCATCTTCTGCCGCTCCACCCACTCGCCCCAGGCTTTCTTCGAAACGCTGTGATAAATCTTGTTGCCGAAATCGCTGTCGAAGGGCGGCTCGTCCAGCCCTTCCATTTGCGCCTTATATTTTGCGCATTGAACCATGTGTGCCATGCTCGTTCACTCCAAAATATCTTTGGCTGCCAGGTCGGACTGAAAGACCGCAGCCGGGATGAAATTTCTATTGAATCTTTATTGTACGGCGACGGCGCTGTAGCTTCAGTGTTTCTCCTGTGCGCGGGCCTCTTCCAGATAGATTTTCGTGTAGTCGAGATAATTCTTCGCGTAGTGCAGGATCATCTCGCGGTCCGCATCGGTGAGCTGGCGACGTTCTTTGCCCGGCACTCCGGCCCACAGAGTATGCGGCGGAACAACGGTGTTTTCTGGAATCACCGCGCCTGCGGCAATGATAGAACCCTCGCCAATGCGGGCGTTGTTCAGGATCACGACCCCTATGCCGATCAGGCAGGCATCCTCGACGATGCATCCATGCACCGTCGCGTTGTGGCCAATCGTGACCCAGTCGCCGACGATGACAGGATAGCGATGGCGCATTCCATGCAGCACAGAGCAGTCCTGCACATTGGTATTCGCGCCGATGCGAATGGAATGCACATCGCCGCGAACGACCGCGTTCATCCAGATGCTGGAATGCTCGCCGAGCGTGACATCGCCGATGACTTGCGCCGATGGATCGATGTAACAGGATGGCGGAATAATTGGGGATTTGCCTTGGTAGGAACGAATCATAAGCTAGTGCGGAATTTTCCCTTCATGGCGACCTGAAATTCTTCGCGCTTCGGTGGGGCGCCTTCTTCATTTATACGAGGCTGGAAGGCGGTATTGTCCGAGAGAGAGTCAGGAAAAGCCAAAGGGGGAGCTTTTTGGAGCGCAGACGGGCGGTTGGGGCGGCGGTAGCAGCCAGAATTGTTGAAGGATTACGCAGAATAGTTGAGGGATTGTGCGAGATAGTTGAAGGATTATGCCTGGACAGGAAGTTGGCCAAACTGCTGATTCTAATTGGTTCCGTAGGTTTTTCATTCGGGAAGCCGAGGAAAAAGTTGCCGATTGTTGGCAAAAAACTGTACGTATTGTGCCAATGAGGGAACTGGACGCATAGCGGCGTCTACAACCATTCTACCGTTTTCGGCGGAAATTCAATCTCTTCGGGTCTGATTCCCCGCCGCTTGCGGCGTAGCCTTCATCTCGCGCTGTTTTGAGATACCCCGCTGCTTGCGGCGGGGTTATTCATGTACGCCGTGCATGAATGACAGCTTGGGGGTGGAAGTCCCCTTCACATCCTGATGGAGGAGAAGTGATAGCGAAGCGCAAGGGCGTCGTCGCGAGGCGGGGTCTGAAGG
>JAKAYS010000168.1 GCA_021826695.1 Acidobacteriota bacterium
GATCTAAAGGCGGACGCCTCGCCCTGGCCGCAAGAAATGCTCGTTGCTATTCACTATTGGTCTCCGATGTTCCTTTAGGCCAGGAAGACGCCTTAGGTTCGGGGCCAACCCTGCCCGATTCTTCCACGGTGGAGCAGTGCAGGCAGATCCTGGCGCGCTATGAAATACTCTCGCAATTCCCCGCTGCTGTGCAGCGTTTTTTTACATCGTCCGCGTTGCCAGAGACTCCCAAACCCGCGACACTCCACGCAAGCGCAAGCATGTTGCTGCATACGGACCATCTTGCTGAGGCCGCGCGGCGGCGGGCCGAAGCGCTCGGCTGGACAGTCATCCTCGACAACACGTGCGACGACTGGGACTACAAGGAAGCTGCCCATTATTTGTTAGGACGATTGCGGGCTTTGCAACAGCAACATGAACGCGTGTGCTTGCTCTCTGCTGGGGAGGTGGTCGTGCGACTGCCAGCAAGCAAAACCGGCGAACCCGTTGGAATCGGTGGACGCAACCAGCAGTTTGCCCTGTATGCTGCCACCCTCCTCAATCCAGAAGACAGGCCCATCGCGGTCCTCTCCGCTGGCTCCGATGGGATCGACGGAACCAGTCCAGCGGCCGGCGCCGTCGTGGACGAAACCACTCTCAACGAGCAATCCATCAATTTTCCAGAAACTGCAACTCCATTCGGCGGCACATCGCTGGACGAGCCAGATCGCAGAAATTCCTATAAGGCAGCTCTCGATGCCCTGGCGAAATTCAATACCTACCCTTTTCTTATGAAACGCCACGCAACAGTGATGACCGGACCCACCGGAAATAATCTGCGAGACCTTCGGATTCTGCTGGGTTAGTGGGCTAACTTGAAATCTCTTGGAGAAGTGAATTTTTATGGGAAATCCCCAAAGGCTTCGTAAATATACATAATTCCATAAATCATAGAATTCAATTTACAATTACGGATAAATCCCCTGCGATGTGCAATTTACCGGCAAACCGAAATGACCAGGCCCGCAGTAAACACCTTGTTCGACAAGCTTTTGCAAGCAAAATGATTTGCTCCACAGAAAGTGTTGCAAGCATGGCACGCAAGTTGCACTAAGCGCACAGTATTGCTGTAATGCGCGTACGAGAGGCCGGGCACTCTGACGCGGAAGGACGTTTTTTTGAATGCCACGGAACATCCCATTCCGCATTGCCGCTATTGTCTTGGCGGTGTTGACGCTTGCCGCCGTCATTCTGGCATCCATTAACTATAGCCATGAGAATGAGTTCCAACTGCCAACCGATGGTGTCTGGTGGGCGGAGTCGAGCGGCGGACTGGTCGCCCAGAAGGTGCTGTCAGGCGGCCCGGGAGAGCGCGCCGGCATTGAAGCCGGAGACCTGCTGATCGCAGTCAATGAACACAACACACCTCGCATCGCATCCTTACAGCGACAGATCTTCAGCACCGGCATATACAGCAAGGCCACGTACACCGTTGCCCGTTCTGGCATACGATTGGAAATCCCCGTCATTCTGGTGCCGAAAGACGACCGCGGCATCAACGCTGGCCTGCGGCTCATCGCACTGGTTTATCTGCTCATCGGCCTGTATATTCTGTTCCGCAGATGGACCGCTCCGCGCTCGGTCCACTTTTACATCTTCTGCCTGTCTTCCTTCGTGCTGTATTCCTTCATCTATACCGGCAAGCTGAACCTGTTCGACTGGATCATATTTTGGGGCAATGTCATTGCCGGAGCGGTGCAGCCTGCGCTGTTCCTGCACTTTGCTTTTACCTTTCCTGAGCCCAATCCCGCAATTCGCCGACGCCGCATGGCTTGGCTTTTGTATGTTCCGGGGATTGCTCTGATTGCCCTTTACGCATCGGCAATCCGGCTATGGTCGGCAACCGAGCTATTGAGCCACCGGCTGAACCAGATCGCGCTCGGCTACATGGCCACGTATTACGTGGCGGCGGCGCTGGTCTTCTTCATCAACTATCGGCGAGCGGACAATCCACTGACGCGCCAGCAGTTGAAGTGGCTGACCCGCGGCACGCTACTCGCGGTCATTCCCTTTACAGTGTTGTACGCAATTCCCTATCTGCTTGTCGGAGTGACCGGTAATACGCTCCTGGGCCAGATCGGCGTGCTCTGCCTAGTCTTTCTGCCGCTTACATTCAGCTATGCCATCGTCCGCTATCGGCTGATGGATGTGGACCTGATCTTCAAGCGCGGTGTGACCTACACACTGGCCACCGGCGCGCTGGTCGGAATTTATTTCGGCGTGGTCGCTTTCGCCGGAGAAGTGGTCCACGCGCACCTGCCTGCTGCCGGGGGCTGGGGCCTTGCGGCGGCCATCATCGTCGCCGCGCTGGTGTTCGACCCAATGAAGCGCGCGATTCAGGACCGCGTGGACCGCATCTTCGATCGCAAGCGGCTGGATTCTCGCGCCACGCTGATCGAATTTGCCCGCAGCCTGAATACGCAGACCGATCTGGGGGCCTTGCTCGCGGCTCTGGTGGACCGTCTGCCGCGCATATTGCAAGTCGCGCGCGTCGGCGTGTTTCTCGAGGAATCGACAGGCCACCAACGACATTACATCCTTGCCGCCAGCCACGGCATTCCGTCTGTAGTGCAAAGCAACGCCACGAAACTGGACACTGGATTTCTTCGCTTCGACGGACTGGGAGATGGTTCGCATATTTTTTTCGAAAGCACGCAAAATTCTCCTCATCTGGCGGACGAGCAGCGACGCGCCGTGCAGATGCTGGATTTGAACTATTATCTGCCCTGTCGCGTACAGCAAAGTACCATTGCCGTGCTGGGCCTGGGTCGCACTACGAATGGAGATTTTCTCTCCAGCGAGGATGTGGAATTGCTGGAAACGCTCGCCAGCTACGTTGGCATCGCCATCCAGAATGCCAGGCTGTATGCGCGGTTGGAAGAGAAAATTGCCGAGTACGAGCAGTTGAAAGAGTTCAACGAGAACATCGTCGAGTCCATCAACATTGGAATTCTGGCGGTCGACCTCGCGGACCGTATCGACAGTTGGAATGCGCAGATGGAATCGATGTATGCCGTGCCTCGGGCGGAGGCGCTCAGTCAGCCATTGTCGGATCTGTTACCTCCAGACTTCATCGCTGAATATGAGCGCGTCAAGAACGATTCTGGGTTGCATAACCTCTATAAATTTCATCTGGCGACACGCACCGGAGAGGTTCGTACCGCCAACATCACGATTGCCCCGCTCGTGGATAAAGACTTTATCACCGTCGGCAGAATCATTCTGGTGGACGACATTACAGATCGCGTGCAGTTGGAAAGCCAATTGATGCAGGCCGATAAACTTTCCTCGATTGGGCTGTTGGCCGCCGGTGTCGCCCATGAAGTGAACACTCCACTGGCGGTCATCTCGTCCTACACGCAGATGCTGGCCAAACAGATTCGTGGCGATGAGCGTGTCGCGCCGCTGCTCGACAAGATCACCCAGCAGACTTTCCGCGCGTCGGAGATTGTGAACAGCCTGCTCAATTTTTCCCGCACCAGCACCATTGAATTCAAGGCCGTCAGCATCAATCATTTGCTGGAGGAAACTCTGGCGTTGCTGGAACATCAATTCCGCAGCGCAAATATCACGGTCGATCTTGCATTGCAGCCGGAGCTACCGGACATCCTTGGCAATGTGGGAAAACTTCAGCAGGTATTTCTCAATTTGTTTTTGAACGCCAAAGATGCCATGGCTGGGGGGGGCGTCCTGCGCGTGGAAACAGTTGCCAACGGCCACGTTGAGGTAATCATCGGCGACACGGGCTCCGGCATTACGGCAGAGCATCTGCGCCGGATTTACGATCCGTTTTTCACCACAAAATCCACGCTCGCCGAAGGCCAGCGCCGCGGCACGGGCCTGGGACTCTCTGTGAGCTATGGAATCATTCAAGAGCATGCTGGCAAGATCCAGGTAGAAAGCAAAGTCGGTCAGGGGACGACGTTTCACCTGGAATTCCCCATGTTAAGGAAACCCGTTCATGTCTGACGTTGCGGTCCCTGTCACTGCCAACACGCCGAGTCAAGATACACCTCTCCTGCGTCCACGGGTGTTGATCATCGACGATGAGGCTGCGATCCGAGAGTCGTTGGAAATTTTGTTGGAACTGGAAGGTTTTGTCGTTGTCTCCGCCGCCGACGGCGCAAAGGGCCTGGAGAAACTTGAAGAATCCGTATTTGACCTTGTTCTGCTCGATCTTGCTCTGCCGGGACAAAGCGGCTTTGAAATTTTGCAGGCAATTCGCGCCCGCCACTCCAACCTGCCCGTGGTCATGATCACGGCGTATGGGACCGTGCAAAACGTTGTGGAAGCCATGCATCACGGCGCCAATAACTTTGTACAGAAGCCGTGGGACAACGAAAAATTACTCGCGGACATTCGCGCTGCCATAGGACAACATCGCGCGGAAACTGAAAATATCCACTTGAAGAGGGCGCTGAAGCAGCGCTACAGTTTCGAAAACATCATCGGCAAAAGCGAAAGTATGCAGACCGTGCTGGACCTGGTTGCGCAGGTCGCTCCCAGTCGCTCTACCGTGCTGGTGCAGGGAGAAAGCGGAACAGGCAAAGAGCTGATTGCCAAGGCCATCCATTCGCATTCGCCGCGCCGTGACAAACCGTTCGTTCCTGTCCACACCGGGGCCGTGCCGTCCGACCTGCTGGAAAGCACGCTCTTCGGCCACGTCAAAGGCGCATTCACGTCTGCAATCGCCTCGAAAAAAGGACTCTTCGAAATCGCCAATGGCGGGACCTTATTTCTGGATGAAATCGGAACCATGGTTCTGGATACACAGGCGAAGTTGCTGCGTGTCCTTCAGGACCGAAAATTTATGCTGGTCGGCGGTGTACAGGAAGTCCAGGTGGATGTGCGCATTGTTGCAGCGACCAACGCAGACCTTCGCGTGGCCGTGCGTGAGGGGAGGTTCCGTGAAGATCTGTATTACCGCCTCAACGTCATCACCGTCGATCTGCCTCCGCTCCGCAACCGGCGCGAAGACATTCCGCTACTCGCAGCGCACTGCCTGAAGCGTTTCTGTGAGGAAAATCAGCTTCCGTTGCGCACAATCTCCCCGGAGACCATGCGAGTTCTGATGGACTACTCCTGGCCAGGAAATGTGCGGGAACTGGAAAATGTAATCGAACGCTGTGTGGTCCTATCGACGGAGCAAACGATTCAAAAAGACCTTTTGCCCGATCAACTCACCGGACGCAATTATGCCGCGAGCCTGCTGGAAAACAGTCCTAACTCGTCGCTCTTTGAAATTGTTGAAGACATTGAAAAGCGAATCATCACGGACCGCCTGGAACATTGCAACTGGAACCAGACGGATGCAGCCGAGTCCTTCCGCATTCCACTTTCGACATTGAATCAGAAAATTAAACGTCTCAATATCGAAATACGCAAGAAGACCAAAGAGTAGCGGCTACACCGCGGCCAGCGCATCCTCCAGGTCCGCAAGAATGTCTTCCACGTCTTCAATTCCCACGGATATGCGCACCAGGCCGTCCGTAATCCCAAGCTTGCGTCGCCCTTCTTCGCCAATGGCGGCATGCGTCATCGTCGCAGGATGCGAGATCAGCGTCTCCACGCCGCCGAGCGATTCAGCTAGCGAGCAGATGCAAACTTTCTTCAGCATCCGATTCGCCGCATCCAGTGATCCAAGGTCAAAGCTGATCATCGATCCGAAGCCAGACATCTGCCGCTTCGCCAATTGGTGCTGCGGATGGTCCGGCAAACCGGGATAAAAAACTTTATTGACTTTCGAGTGCTGTTGTAGCCACTCGGCGACTTTGCGTCCGTTCGCGTCGTGCTGCCGCATCCGCACTGCCAGCGTTTTCACGCCACGCAGCAGCAGCCAGCACTCAAATGGCGACAGAATTCCGCCGGTGCATTTCTGTACAAAAGCGAATGTCTCCGCATGTTGTGGCGTGGTGCCTACCAGGACTCCGCCCAGGCCATCGGAATGTCCATTCAGAAACTTTGTTGTGGAATGCATGACCAGGTCTGCGCCCAGTTCGATGGGCCGCTGAAAATACGGCGACATAAAGGTATTGTCGACGCTCAGTTCCACGCCATGTCGGTGGCAAATGTCCGCGACAGCGCGAATGTCGGTCAGCGCCATCATCGGATTTGTCGGCGTTTCAATATGCACCAGTTTGGTGGTGGGCCGTATCGCGCGATCGACATTTTCCGCGTTGGACGTGTCGACGTAACTGAACTCGAGTCCATAGCGCACCAATATCTGATTGAAGAGTCGCGTCGTTCCGCCGTACATGTTGTCGCTGCATACTATGTGATCGCCGCTCTGCATCATGGTGCAGAGCGCCGTGATCGCAGCCATCCCGCTGGCAAAAACATGCGCGGAAGTGCCGCTTTCAAGCGATGCGAAATTCTCTTCCAGCGCCGTCCGCGTGGGATTTGAAACCCGCGAGTATTCGTAACCCTTGTGCTTGCCAATCTCTTCCTGCACGTAGGTGGAGCTGGCATAGATTGGCACATTGACCGCCCCAGTAAGTGGATCGGCGGATTGCCCATCGTGAATGGCGCGCGTCGAGAAACCTTTTTTCTTTTCAGGCATGCATGTGTCCTTCAGGATTGTAGAGGCTGTCGATGAAAGCCAGCCGGATTGCATTTCTTAGAAAATGCTCTTAGCAGCCGCCGTCGAAGATTTTCTTCGATAGATACCGCTCGGCGGAATCTGGAATGATCGTCACTACGCGCTGGCTGGGCTGCATCTTGCGCGCCTGCTCCACTGCGGCAAATACATTCGCTCCCGCGCTGGACCCGCCCAGAACACCTTCTTCCAGCGCCAGCCTCCGCACCATGCAAAACGCGTCCTCATCCCGCACGCTCACGATTGCATCGCAGACCGTAGCGTCGAACGTCTTGGGAATAAAGCTGACGCCAATTCCCTCTACTTTATGTTTTCCGGGCGGCCCACCCTGCAATACTGAACCTTCGGTTTCGACAGCGACCGTCCAGACGCAATCCAGGTCCCGCTTCAAGCGGCGAGCTACGCCAGTAAATGTGCCGCCGGTCCCAACTCCAGTGACAAAGGCATCGATGCGACCCTCCATCTGGTCCAGAATTTCCTGCGCCGTTGTATGAAAGTGGAATTCTGGATTTGCCGCATTGTCGAACTGCCGCGCCATCCAACCGCCAGCGGTCGAGCGGGCCAGGTCGAGTGCCTTTCGAATGGCGCCCTGCATCCCTTCGCTTTCCGGAGTACGTTCGACGGTCGCGCCAAATCCGCGCATCAGGATGCATTTTTCTTCCGCAAATCCTTCGGGAACGAACAGGACCAGCTTGT
>JAKAYS010000169.1 GCA_021826695.1 Acidobacteriota bacterium
CGTTGACCAGCACATTCTCAGCACTGCCAATTTCGCGTAGCTGTGGATTGGCCTGACGCAAACTCGCCACCAACTGCCTGGTAGCCTGATTCAGAGAATCGCCCTGGTCTGGCTGAAATCCATCGACGATGACTCCGTACGCCACCTGGTCCTTTGCCTGCTCGCCCGGCCCCGTTGCGCCGGACTGAATCCCCCCGGTAGGCGCAATGGTCACAATGGAACCGCTGTCGCCATACAGCTTCCAATTGTCCGGATAACTCAGGCTGTATCCCTGGTGCTGGAACGGTACATAGGTTTTACTGGCAGCCGTCGGGTTCCCTTCCCCTACGGGTGCGGTGCTCCCAGCAGAAGAAGAAGCGGCAGGCGCCTGCGTTGAAGATGCTGTCGGCTGCCCTACACTGGCATTTCCCAAACTGCTCTGGCCGGTTACGAGCGCATGGATTCTGTCGAACTCGGGGGTGTCCGTAATGTAGTGCGATTTGGCGGGCAACGCGGCAATTTCCCTGTCCACATATTGCACGCGATTGCCCGGATTCGGATGGTCGCTGAGAAACTGCGCTCCGCCCGAGCCATATTTCTTCTCAATAATCTGGAACATCTGCATCAGGCCACGCGGATTGTAGCCCGCGTTGTAAAGAATTTCCACCCCCAGCAAGTCGGCCTGTTTTTCGTCGGTACGGGACATTTGCAGGTAGCTCATGTTTTGCATCATGCCCACCCCCTCCTGCGCCAATACGCCGCCGATACCTGGCAGCACTCCGGCGAGCATCCCCACCAGCCCCCAGCCTACGTTTGCCTTCCTCTGCTTGGTCAGGTTGCAGGTCGAATGCCGCTGCACCACGTGGGAAATCTCATGCGCCATCACACCCGCTAGCTGAGACTCATTTTCCGCCGCCGCAATGGTTCCGGTATTGACGAAAACCTCCCCGCCCGGCAGCGCGAAGGCGTTGATTTGCTTGGAGTCCACCACGTGGAAACGGTATGGCCACTTGTATCCCGGCGCATACGCGGTGAGTTTCGCTCCCACTTGTTGCACATACTGTGTAATGGGACTCGTATCGGGCAGCACTTTCATTTGCTTGTAGACCTGCTGCTCGGCCTTCTGCCCCAATGCGATCTCCTGCTTATACGTAAACGCATTGTTGCAATAATGTGGCTGATAATACGGCTCCGTTACCGCAAGAGCAGGCTGCAAAGCAGCGCCAATCAGCAACGCACCTGCACATATAACAAATCGACGACCCCGCATGTCCGCTGCTCCGCTCAGGTATTCGGTCCCACCACTGTTGCAAAGATTGTTTCCAGCCAGGCCCGTTCTATTGTCGGGCAATCACGCCAGAAAGAAAAGAGAACTCAGCGCAAGCACGAAAAACGCGCGTAGTAGGAGTGCATTCCCCGCATCGCCATGCTTGCGGGACCCACAAAGAGAACGCGCATATCTCCCGGTCGGACCATGCTTTCCCTGGCTCCAGGATGTCTTCCGTACCCCGGCCGCTGGATCACCGCCTCTCACTGTATCGCGAAGGACAGGGCGAAACACAATTTGGTACTGGACCAGAACGTGTCGGGACTGCGTAGCGGCGCGGAGGCCGCGACTTGCGATGAAGATAGGTTTTCCTGTAGGTGCACGCCAAGAAGAGAAATCCGACGCATCCGTTCCTTAAAGAACGGATGCGCTCGGGTAGACCCCGGACTTCAGCTCGATGATGAGCTCGGGTAGACCCCGACTTAATCCCAGGATGACAGATGCGATCGGGGTAGACCCCGACTTAATCCCAGGAAGACAGATGTGATCGGGGTAGACCCCGGACTTCAGTCCGGGGATCAGCGGTCGCTAAACTGCGCCTTTAGGCGCTGAGGTTGCAAGCTTCGAAGTTCTTCCGGGAACTCGTCTAACGCGTTCGCCCCGATGAACCGTGGGTTCGCACTGGAGAATGGAAATCCTGAAGATGTTTCCGTCAACCCGCGCTTCACGGGATTGACTTCCAGGTAACGGAGCAGGACAGCACATTCTTCCTGATCGCGTATGCGACGATCATGGTATTTCGGCTGCCAAAGTCCGCGCTGGATACCGAGTTCCCTCTTGGCGCGAAAGGAAAATCCGCCCTTCACGTATTGCACGCACCGTTCAAGCGTGACGCCTTCCGGTGGAGTCAGGATGATGTGAAAGTGGTCCGGCATCACCACGAAAGCGTGCAGCATGAATTTATGTTGCCGCCGATAAGATTGCAGGACATCGAGGAACAACTCGGCGCTGCGTTCGGTTTGGAATACCGGAGTTTGCGCGCGAGAGGTGATGAAGAAAGTTCCCTGAGCCAAGTGATCCTCCTATGGATCGGGGCGGCGGCCGTTGCCGGCCTTCGGATACCGCAGCTCAACCAGCGCGCTCAGCCGCTCACACGGTACGATCCGGTCCATCTCCCCGAGAAATACTTCGCGCCGCGTCGCCTTGCGATACTTCTCGAAGCTACCATCTGCTGCCACCGCCAATGTCTGCTGCCGCATCGCCCTTTACCTCCGCCTACAACTTTATCCGCATAAACTGCGGATCGCAGACTTATTCAGAGGTTCCTTAGCACTGGCGCCCAGCATGAAACTTGCACCACGCGAGATTTAATAGTGGTGGTTGACGAAGTTCTGCTTAATCCAACGCACAAATGCATACTTGGATTTTGGCGGCTGTATCTTCCTCCAGCCAGGCCCGGTCTCGGCAAACTTGCTTGCAGGAATGTCCTGTATTTCGACCGGACCAGGGCTGTATCCAGAGATCGCCTCAATGTGATGCATCTGGGCCACGTTCACACGCGGAAAACCAGGGGCGATGTCCAGTACCATCAGACCTGCTTTGATATTGAACTGCACGCCATACAGTCCGGGCAATGGGTAACTATAAAGGCCCACGACAACGTTGAAGTATCCGCGTGGACCATACACGCCCCTTAAATGCGCAATAATGCGCTCATAGTCCTGGCCCTCTGCGGAAGCGGTAGAATCAGCTATCCCTTGGGGTGACAGTGCATGTGCACCCGACGATACAGCGAGCAGTATGTATACGGCCACAATCCATCGATACAGATGGTGGCAGCTTGAGATTACCTTCATTCATGTATCCTTAGCGTCGAGAAAAATCGTATTCAAAGACAAATAGCAGGCCCCGCTTCTCCCGCACAGATGTGGTGCTGGTATAGTCCTGCACCACCGGAAATCGCATACCGAAACCGATCATGTAATTCATCGCCTGGTATTCAGGAATAATGTCCTGCGTGTAAAAGAATCCCGTTGATTTTGGCACGGGAGCGCCCAATAGGTGACTCTGCGCGTTGTGCACATAGTTTTCTTCCAGAGACAATAGGCCAAAATGCGGAAATCCTTGGTGCAGCTTAAACGGGTAAAAGCGCCATTGCTCCTGCCAGTCTGCGCGCATCTGGTCGCCCGGAGTGATCCCCGCATTTTCCACCGGGTTGTGCCGGTAGGTGATGTCGCCAGAATAACCGGAGCCGTTGTAATACGATCCCAGCGTCAGGCCGATGTACGGAGACCATGTGCCCGCACCAGTCTGTAGCTGCTCTGGCAGCAGGCCGTTCTGGTCTTGTAGCGTGCTGCTGCCACTTGGAATGAAGAACCCCGCGAGCGGGGCCACACGGAACGTTGCGTGCGCCTTGTCGTGCTTGAACATGGTATAGCGAACAAACAAAAGCGTGTCTCCCAGGCCAGACGAGTGCGCCATCTGCACCATTCCCGAGGGGGAGAGCATGTTCATAGATGCGAACCCCTCATGGAACGTGGCAAAGATGGTCCAGCGTGCTGTAAGGCCATAGTCCAGATCGAACGGAAACTGGACGCTGGTCAGGTTGTCGCTGCTAAAAGTCGGCTGCCAGTTGAAACGGGAGAGAATTTGGTTGGTGGATACTGGCAGCGCAGTGACGAAAGTGACAGGCGTCGCATGCGCCATGCCACAGACAAACAAAGCCGCCAAAAGCACAACATGTTTGGCGATCAAGGACATCATAGAAGAATTTCTCTTGCCGATAGGCAGGATAAAGACGCAGTTTGTTACGGCAGGTATAGCTGTATTTTCGCATGTCACTGCTTTTATCAATTTCAATCTTCCCCCTTTACAATTCTGAACACCAGGCTACATGTTTCGGTCATCCAAGCAGGAACATGTATCTCCCAATTAAACGCATCTCCGATGAAAGGTCTCTTTCTTCTGAGGTTGATTCCCGGAATCGAAAAAGGTTACAAAGCCCACTGTCTTCAAGGTTGGGGAGTGGCATCTTGTAACCTTTTCCGGCCTTGCGAATCTTTAGCAAAGAAGACATTTGGGAACTGGATTGCCGATGGTAGATCCTGCGCTGATGGAAAAATCGAGGGAGCCATTCCTGATCCAGAGAATCAGGGCGGGAGAGCGCAACCATTTTCATGAACTGATCCGGCCGTATGAGCGGCGCGCGTTCCTGATTGCATATTCCATCCTTCGCAATCAGGACGATGCGGAAGATGCCGTGCAACAGTCCATGCTGAAGATATTTCTGCATATGGAACAACTCGCAGAGACGGACAAATTCGCGCAGTGGGCCATGCGTATCGTCGAAAACGAAGCCAGAATGTATAAGCGGAAACGTCGCCAGAACCTCTATCAGTCCGTGGATGAGGAGCCTGCGGAAGACGGGCAGACAAAACACTTCTATCCGAAGCAATTTGCCGACTGGCGCGATCTGCCGAATGAAATCCTGGAGCAGGGAGAGATCCGCGCTGCGATCATAGAGGCGCTGACGAGCCTCCCCGAAATCTACCGTGAGATATTTGTGTTGCGGGACATGGAACACCTGAACATCGCAGAAGCCGCAGAAATTCTTGGCATAAGCTTACCCATGGTCAAGACCCGATTGCACCGGGCCCGCCTGATGATGCGCGAAGCGCTGTCGCCGATCTTCGCCGAACCCAAGGTCTCGATCTGGGAACGCTGGAAAGGAGTGAACCCATGGTTCGCTGCAAAACGAAAATCCCCCATCTGTCCGAGTACATGGATGGCGAAGCTTCGCCGGAACTGTGCCACACGATCGAGCAGCATTTGCGACATTGCCGCCGATGCAGTGCCGTGTACGACAGCACCCGGAAGATGCTGGTCATCACAGGAGACGAACGCATATTTGAGGTCCCGTCCGGTTATAGCGCCCGTCTGCATCGTTTTCTGGACAAAGCGGTCCTTGAGGGGTACACCAGCTGAGTAGACGAACGACTGTAGATGAAGGCCTGCCAGTATTGCCATGCGGGGCATGCGGCCACTGTGTCGCGATCCTCTTAGCCGGTCACCCCATGCTGACTTATTGTGCCTGACCGCCTTCGGCACCTTGTGCCGTTGCGGCGTGCGCGTAGACAGCGGTCCCTGTCAATAGACCGGAAACGGCTGCTGAAAATAGGAGTGTCTTGAAATTGCTGTTTATTTCTTGCTGTACCTTCCGCGTTCATAATGTGGCAGCACTGGAGTCCGGCACATATTCAGCGCGATTCCGGACGAAAGTTACAGCCAATTTGAGCGGCCTATAGAGTCGGCCCATAAATACTGCGACTTTGAACGTGTAGCGTTCTAATTCGAGTCTGATTTTGCCGCAGAACGCTTTGGGCTTCCCAGGCGTTGATACCCCGGATGAACCCCTCGGACTAGACCTTGTTGGCGGGTGGCCCATTCAAGCCGTTTCTTGGCTTGAGTGGGGTTGAACTGAATTGTCATCCCGACCGACGTTCGCCGCGCTCGTGTTTATATCGGCGTGCCGTTTTTCGCTGGAAAGAGGATGCCGATCTTGCGGCTTTCCGGTCGCAGCGCCGACGATGCCACAGCAAGACCAGCGATGAAGAGAGGGGCGAGGATGTGAAAGGCGTAAACGCCGACCGCAGCGCAGGAAACTATCCCAAAGCCGCAGCACGTCGCTTCGCATTCGGACCACTCATAGCGTCTATGGGCATTGGGGCCTATGGTTCAAACTGGCCCATTGCCCACAATCCTCCTTCTTCGCGGAATTTATCTTCTCGCCGATATAATAATCGTTCCGGTCTATCATCTAAGTAAGGAGAAATTGCACTATGGCCCCTCTGCAACCCACAAAGCACATCTGGCACAATGGAAAACTCATCCGCTGGGACCAGGCACAGGTGCATGTGATGTCCCACGTCCTGCATTATGGCTCGTCCATTTTTGAAGGCATTCGTTGCTATCAGACGGAGCAGGGCGCAGCCATCTTTCGTTTGTCCGACCACATGCAGCGCATGCTGGACTCCGCCAAAATCTACCGCATGGATCTGGACTACACACTGGACCGGCTAAACGAAGCTGTCGTCGAAACCGTCGAATCGAACGGCGTCGCCCCCTGCTACATCCGTCCCATCGCATTTCGCGGCTATGGCGAGCTGGGCGTGGACCCCACAGGAAACCCCATTGAGCTTTACATCGGCAACTTTCCATGGGGCAAATATGTCGCTGGCGATCATGGCGCGGACGTGTGCATCTCTTCCTGGAACCGCATGGCGGCGAACACGCTGCCAGCGCTGGCCAAGGCAGGCGCGAATTATATGAATTCGCAGCTCATCCGCATGGAGGCTGCCATCAATGGCTACGATGAAGGCATCGCCCTCGACGTCAACGGCTACGTCTCCGAAGGCTCGGGAGAAAACCTCTTCGTCGTCCATAAAGGCCAACTGCTGACATCATCGCTCGGCAGCTCTGTCCTCGCGGGCATCACGCGTTCTTCCATTCTGACGCTGGCGCGCGACATGGGCATTCCTGTGGTGGAGCAGACCATCCCGCGCGAACTTCTCTACATCGCCGATGAGGTCTTTTTCACCGGCACCGCCGCGGAAGTCACGCCGATCCGCTCCATCGATCGCATTCGGATCAAGGACGGGCAGGCTGGCCCCATCACCAGGCAACTTGCTGCAGAATACTTTGGCATCGCGACCGGCAAACGCCCCGACCGCTTCCACTGGTTGACTCCGGTAAAAGTGACAGCGGTGGAAACAGTTTCCGCGTAAGCTTTCTTCATGCCATCCCAGAAACAAGAAGAGGCAGCCCATTCCGCTGCCTCTTCTTGTTTCTGGGATGGATGCCCATAGAAAATTACTGCTATCCTTCTCGGTTAATCAATTCTAGTTTTTCTGAATTACAAACGTTGGAGTCATTGAAATGGCAAAGCGACTGTGTAGTTTCCTGTCTGTTTTAGGTGTTGCAGCAATATGTTTCGCCGGATGCATGGCCTATGGCCAGGACAAACCGGCAACCAAGCCTCCCGCAGCGGCTTCTACATCTGACCAAC
>JAKAYS010000170.1 GCA_021826695.1 Acidobacteriota bacterium
CTGACCTCCCGCGGTAAACTTTGCCAGGAAAATGTCATCCATCTTGGCGGTAAAGCTGGGCAGAAATGCGCCCGTAGCATACCCTCCAGCCAGAATGCTGCCATCTGTATCGAGCGCCAGACCTCCCGCTAGGCATCCTTGGGCGTCGCCGAAATTCTGCTGCCACATCTGGCTTCCATTCGTGCCGTTGAACTTGAATACCAGGCATTCTGGTCCTGCACCCTCACCATCCGCGATCACATTCCCCTGGCCATCCACTGCGACTGCATTGTAGGCAAAGCCGGATGGCGAGTATGAATTGGAGGATTGGTGCATCCAGAGAGTCTGTCCTGTAGAAGCGCTCAGCTTCAATACAAAAGGCTGTGAAGGATTCATGCCTGGATAATTCATCATTCCGGGAAATGCCCCACTGCTGGTCCCCACCAGGACAGGGTTCCCCTGGCTGTCGACAGCAATACCGCTTACGCTGTCCGTGGCGCTACCGTTGCCAAACTGCTGGATCCATTCTTCAGCTCCGGTCCCTCCGTTCAATTTTTCAACGAATATGTTGGTTGGCTGCGAAGCGTAATCGTAATAAGGGTCTGGGTAGAATTGATAAGTGGACGAGCTGGCCTGGCCGCACACCAGGACGTTTCCCTGACCATCGACAGCTACGCCATCGATTGTGGTGCTCGTGCTCAGATTGAGCTGCTGCAGCCAAAGTTGATGGCCGCTGCTGTCCAACTTCTCCACCACGGCTTGCAGAAAGTGGTTTGGGTTGGTGAAGCCGGGGTATGCGCCTTCCGTCACTCCGGCCACAGCAATGTTTCCCTGCGTATCGACGGCGACGCCGTCCAACTGGTCGCCGTTTGCTGTGCCAAACTGCTGTAGCCAGAGTTGGGTCCCTGCGGGATCGTACTTGGCAATAAAGTCCTGTGGCACTCCGTTGGGGTTGCTGAATCCCGAAAATGCGCCCGTGGTGTACCCAGCAGTAATGGCATTTCCTTGCGGGTCCGTGGCGATGCCCACAAGCGTATCTCCCTGATCGTCGCCATGGCTGACAGTTCCGGTGCCAAATTCATGGATCCATTGCTGCGTGGAGGCTTTCGTAAAGACTACCGTGCTCGTAGGAGCAGCAGGTTTCATGTATCCACTTCCGCAGCCGGCCAGCAAAATCGCAAAAGCGGACGTCAGGCATATAGGGGCCACCCAATACCGTGCCGCGGCTTGACCAATTTGGGGGGGTTGGAAGAGTTGCTTAATCCATGATCGTCTCATCGTAACCTCCTCTTGGAACGGAAATAGGAAGAAATCCCGTTTTGGAGGAACAATCCGATCACTTAGACGTCTGAAGAAGTGGAAGGAAAGCCCACTTTTCAAACGAATGCTGCCACGAAGAGCTGCGCCATTGTCCTGACGAAACCATGGTCCGCACATGGCCTAAGCCTATCAACTTTTCAGACCGGCTGGCTTAGATTTCTGGACATATTCCGACTGTCCAGCTCGGCGAAGGCGCAACGTTTTATGTAGTATCCATGATGAAGTTCTAATCCATGCGGAGTGATTTTTTGTCGATGACCGATCAGCCGGACACAAGTTTTCAATCTCTGTTGCATGAACTGCGCGTCATTCCTCCACCGGAAGAGTTTGCCGCCAAAGCGCATATACGCAGCCTGGCAAATTACGAGGCGCTCTATCGCCGGTCTGTGGAAGATCCGGAAGAGTTCTGGGCCGCTGCCGCCAATGAACTGCACTGGTTCGAGCCGTGGACGAAGGTGCTGGAATGGGATCCGCCCTGGGCGAAGTGGTTCGTCGGCGGAAAAATGAACCTCGCCTACAACTGCCTGGACCTGCAAGTGGAGCGCGGACGCGGCGACAAGACGGCAATTCTATGGGAAGGCGAATCCGGCGAGGTCCGCAAGTTTACTTTTCTGGAGTTACTGGATCAGGTGCGGCGGTTCGCCAACGTGCTGCGCGGCGTCGGCGTGCGGCAGGGCGATTGCGTCGCGCTGTATATGGGCATGGTGCCGGAATTGGCAATCGCTGTTCTGGCCTGCGCGCGTATCGGCGCCGTGCATTCGGTCATCTTTGGCGGCTTTGCCGCCAGCGCGCTGGTGGACCGCATCAACGACGCGCAGTCGGTCGTCGTGGTTACGCAGGATGCGGGCTGGAGACGCGGTCATCAGGTGCCGTTCAAGGCAACGGTCGATGAAGCGTTGGCGAAGTGTCCCTCGGTGTGCAAGGCGATTGTGCTTCGCAGAACGGGCGCGGAAGTTTCCATGCAGCCCAGCCGCGACCTGTGGTGGCACGACGCAATGGAGCGCGCCGATCCAGAGTGCGCCGCCGTCCCGCTCGATGCCGAGCATCCGCTGTACATCCTGTATACCTCCGGCACGACGGGCAAGCCGAAGGGCATCGTCCACACCACCGGCGGTTACGCGGTGCATACCTATCTCACCAGCAAGCTCATCTTCGATTTGAAGGACGACGATGTCTACTGGTGTACCGCAGACATCGGCTGGGTCACGGGGCATTCCTATGTGGTGTACGGCATTTTGCAGAACGGCGTGACCACGGTGATGTACGAAGGCGCGCCGAACTATCCTGAAAACGACCGCTTCTGGAAGATCATCGACGACCATCGCGTGACCGTCTTTTACACCGCGCCGACCGCCATTCGCGCATTCATCAAATGGGGCGACGAATTTCCCAATCGCCACAAACTCGACAGCCTGCGGTTGCTGGGCAGCGTCGGCGAGCCGATCAATCCGCAGACCTGGATGTGGTACTCCGCGGTGATCGGCAAAAGCAGGTGTCCGATAGTGGACACCTGGTGGCAGACCGAGACCGGCGGCATCATGATCGCGTCAATTCCCGGCGCAATGGCCAGCAAACCCGGCTCGGCGAGCAAGCCATTTTTCGGCATCGTGCCAGATGTCGTCAAGGCCGACGGCCAGCCGGTTTCCGAAGGCAACGGCGGCCTATTGATTATTCGCAAACCGTGGCCGGGCATGGCGCGGACCATCCACAACGATCCTGACCGTTACGTGAAGCAGTACTGGTCTACCATCCCCGGCGCGTACTTCACCGGAGACGGCGCGCGCTGCGATGCCGACGGCTATTACTGGCTGATGGGTCGCGTCGATGATGTCATCAATGTCTCCGGCCACCGCCTTGGCACGATGGAGATTGAGTCCGCGCTGGTGGCGCATCCGAAGGTCGCCGAGGCCGCTGTGGTGGGTCGCCCGGACGCGCTGAAAGGACAGGCCATCGCCGCGTTTGTCACGCTGGAGGCGCAATACAAACCCTCACCCGCGCTGAAGGATGAACTTCGTGCCTGGGTCGCAAAAGAAATTGGCGCGCTGGCCCGGCCCGACGATCTGCGCTTCACTGACAGCCTGCCCAAGACGCGCTCGGGGAAAATCATGCGCCGCCTGTTGCGCGAACTTGCCGAGACTGGCGAAGTGAAGGGCGACACCACCACGTTGGAAGACTTAGGTGTGATTGCGAGTTTAAGGCAGGAAGAAGAATAGGTCCTCGAACAAAAATTAAACAGATGAACCCGGGTGCCCCACCTTCGCGAAGCTAAGGTGGGATTGCCGCGCCTACTTGCAAAGCCCACCAATTCGCAAAGATATTTCGCTGACACTCTATACTGCGAAAGATTGGGGGTCTCTTCGCAGTGAAGTCAAATCCATCCGTGGAGGTCGCGGGACCAGCGCGCAGCCATTTGCCTGCGCTGGACGGCCTGCGCGGGCTGGCGATTTTGCTCGTACTGGTCTCGCACCTGATGCTTTTCAACGACAAAACAGGCAGCCGATTCGGCGACTCGCTTTCCGCGCTGCGCGGCCTGGGCTGGGTCGGAGTCGATTTATTTTTTGTGCTCTCCGGTTTTTTGATTACCGGCATTCTGTATGACACACTGCATGACCCGCGCTACTTCCGCAGTTTTTATATGCGGCGTTTTCTGCGCATTTTTCCGCTCTATTATGGATTTTTATTTTTCATGATGCTGCTGGCGCACTGGCTGCATTTTTCCTGGGGCGGCCGTCAATATGTGCTGTTGGCGTATATGCAAAACTCTGGCCTGTGGTTTCCAGTGACGGACTTTCATCCCGGCGTATGGGCGGACCTGGATCATTTCTGGTCGCTGGCTGTCGAGGAGCAGTTCTATCTGTTCTGGCCGCTGCTGGTGTTTCTGTTGCGCGGACGGAATCGCCTGATTGCGCTCACATTGTCGCTTTCTGCTTCCGCTCTACTGTTGCGCATCGTCCTTTATATGCATGGGGTCTCGCCGCTGCGAATCTTCATGTCCACTCCCTGCCGCATGGATGCGCTGCTGCTTGGCGGCTGCGTGGCGCTGCTGATTCGCGGCGACAGCGATTGGATTCCGCGCCGCTGGATGGTCCCGTTGGCGTTTCTGTCCGCGACAACGATTGTGGTCTACACGCTGCGAAATCTGGGCCATGACATGCGCTACAGCTTCTTTGGCTCGACCTTCGGTTACACGGTGATTGCGGCGGGTTGCGTGGCGCTGCTGATTGCCGCGCTCGATACCTCCTCGATTGCGCATCGAGTATTCAGTTGGCGATTTCTGCGGAGCCTCGGCAAATACAGCTACGGTATTTATGTTCTGCATATTTTTGTCGCGCACCTGCTGGGAACATTTCTCAACAGGGCCCTGGGTACTAGCCTGCGCATTTATCTCGCGCCCTATTTTCACTCTCGCGTGGCAGCGATTCTGCTGGAGTTCTGCGTAAATGTATTTGCGGTATTTCTCGCGGCGTGGTGCAGTTATCACGCGTATGAAGTTCATTTTCTGCGGCTTAAACGCTACTTTGGCTACAAAAAGGAGAATCCCTGAGACCAGCGATGCATTGATTTCAGCAAGTTGAATTTTTTTCTAAATTCTTCGAAGCTCTGCGTCATCCAATTCTTAAGGTGGTGAAGCTCTCCATGCAGTCCCCCAGTTATGGCAACGCAGGACTATACTGGGGTGTTTCGATGGGTATTGGGATACCAGCGGGCGCGGACTTCTTGTGATTGGTCCCAGCATCCGTTGCGTGCTGTCGTGGAGCTCCGGCAAATGTTTCCTGCGAACACCCAGGTTAGCTTTTGACGAATTCGTTGAAAACAATGAAAAACATTCTCGATTCGATTAATTCGCCACGCGACGTAAAACATCTCACCCTTCCACAGTTGGAGCATCTCGCGCAGGAGATACGCGAGCGCATGATTGCTGTGCTCGCAAAGACAGGTGGACACCTTGGCCCGAACCTGGGCGTGGTCGAGTTGACGATCGCCATGCACGTGGTCTTCGATACTCCGAAGGACCATTTCGTATTTGACGTCAGCCACCAGGCATACATTCATAAATTATTGACCGGACGCCGCGAGCGGTTTGCCACCATGCGCCAGCCGCAGGGCCTGAATGGTTTTATGCTGCGTACCGAGAGCGAGCATGACGTTTACGGCGCTGGACATGCGGGCACGGCGCTATCGGCTGCGCTCGGTATGGCGGTTGCGCGCGATCTGAACGGCGGCACGGAACACGTCATCGCGCTGGCCGGGGATGCCGCCTTCACCAACGGCATTTCTTACGAAGCGCTGAACAATGTCGCCGCGCAGACACGGCGATTGATTATCGTATTGAACGACAACGAGTGGTCCATCGACCGCAACGTCGGCGCAATCTCTTCCTATCTGCATCGCATCGTGACCAATGAACGCTATGCGTATCTGCATGATCGCGCTACGCGTCTGATCGAAAGACTCGGCGGAAAGACCGTCGGCCATGTGGTGCGCCGCGCGGAGGAAGCAGCCAAGGGAATGCTGCTGCCGTCGCTGATCTTCGAAGAATTTGGACTTACCTACTACGGCCCTATCGATGGGCACAACATAGGTTTGCTGATTGAGACCTTTCGCTTTCTCAAAGTGCAGAACCGTCCCGTCATTCTGCACGCGCTCACGCAGAAGGGCCGCGGTTTTCAGCCAGCGCTCGATAAGCAGAAGAAATTCCATGGGCTTGGGCCGTATGATCCGGAAACCGGCGAGACCACAGCGACCGGGCAGAAGACCTACTCGGAGATTTTTGCCGAGACCATGGTGAAACTCGCGGACCAAAATGACAAGGTCGTCGCCATTACTGCCGCCATGCCGAACGGTACCGCGCTCGACCTGTTCCGCCCACATCATCCCAGGCGCTATTTCGATGTCGGCATCGCGGAAGAGCATGCCGTAATTTTCGCGGCGGGGATGGCGACCAAGGGGCTGCGGCCCTTCTGCGCGATCTACTCCACCTTTTTGCAGCGCGCGTACGATCCCATCATTCACGACGTGTGCCTGCAAAATCTGCCGGTGGTCTTCTGCATGGACCGCGCCGGTCTCTCCGGAGATGACGGCCCGACGCATCATGGACTGTTCGACATCAGCTATCTGCGCGGCGTGCCGAACATCGTCGTAATGGCCCCCAAAGATGAAGATGAGTTGGCCGATATGTTGAAGACCGCGGAGCAGCGTTCTGGCCCATCGGCGATCCGTTATCCGCGTGGCGCTGGCCCTGGCGCCGTAGTCAAAGACCAGCCCGTGGCATTGCCCATCGGCAAAGCGGAAGTGCTGCGCGACGGCAGCGACATTGCGGTCTGGGGTCTGGGAGCAATGGTCCCCATGGCGACAGCCTTTGCCGATCAGCTACAGCGCGAAGGCCATTCTGTCGCGCTCATCAATGCGCGTTTTGCCAAGCCGCTCGACTCCGCGCTGCTGGAAGAACATGCGCGGCGCGCTGGGTTGATCGTCACGTTTGAAGACCACGTATTGATGGGCGGCTTTGGCAGCGCGGTTGTGGAGCATCTCAGCGCGAAAAATCTGCAAGTGCCGGTAGTCCGCATCGGTTGGCCCGATGCATTCATCGAGCACGGAAAAGTGGACCAACTCCGCGCCAAGTATGGATTGTCGGTGGAAGCCGCGCTGGAAAAATCGCTGCCATTTTTGAAATCCATGCCGCGTAAGCTGTTTGCCGTGTCCGGCTAAGTTCCTGGGGCACCCGTATCCCTGCCAC
The DNA here is from genome assembly GCA_021826695.1 of Acidobacteriota bacterium. Classification (GTDB taxonomy): domain Bacteria; phylum Acidobacteriota; class Terriglobia; order Terriglobales; family Acidobacteriaceae; genus JAKAAZ01. The sequence goes on from JAKAYS010000170.1 coordinate 7,037, forward strand.
GCTATCGGATGAATATGGGCCAGCCCTCCATGCATATGCCGTAAAAACGCCGCTCTCGACGACTGACCGAAGACCCACGCTTAGAGCGATTTGGCGAATCTGCTCGCCATGCATGACAATAATGGAATG
>JAKAYS010000017.1 GCA_021826695.1 Acidobacteriota bacterium
CAGGATGAGGTAGACAAGGATCACCGAAAGAACCAGGCCAATGGCAAAACTCAGAAAGGAATCATGCATGTCGTTGATGGAACCCGCAATGGTGACCAGCGTGCCGTTCGGAGGATGTTCCCCGTCGACAATCTTCTGGATCTGTCCGCCCACTTTACCCAGATCTTCCGTCTGCGGCATGATGTACACATCGAAGACCCGGCGCAGTTGATAATGGTCCACCACTGTGGGGGTGTTGATGTATTTCACGTCCGCGACCGCTTCCAGTGGAACGATGTTGTCATGCGCCATTGGAGTAGCTTCCGCGCCGCTTTCAAGACTGCGCGATGCAGCTTCCAGCGGGCTCCCGGCGCGCAGCGGAATTTGCTTGAAGTCCTTGATGTTCTGAATCTGGCTGTTGTAATACTGCACGGTCAGCATATAGTTGTTGCCCGACTTGGGATCGACCCAATAGCTGGGCGCAATCATGCCGTTGGATGTCAGCGCTGTAATGACGCCATCGACCACATTTTTCTCCGTCAGTCCAAGAATGGCGGCGCGCTGTCGGCTGACCCCCAGTTGCAACCCGGGATAGTCAATGTCCTGAGGGATGAGAACATCACTGACCCGGCCCAGTTTGCGGGCCTTCAGCGCAATGTCGTGCGCCAGGTCGTAGCCATCTTGAAAGCTCATCGTGCTGACGCGAATATCGAAAGGCGCGGGCTTACCCTGGTTCACGATCGAATTCACCAATCCGCCTGCCTGGAAAAAGGTCTGCGCTTCCGGGACTTCTTGTCGCACGCGCCGATGCACCCTCTCCATGTACTGATAACTGCTGAGTTTGTGGTCCTCCTTGAGGCTCACCTGAATGAATGCGTTGTCCATCGCCGTGTTCGTGGTATAGATGGCAGACAAGTCGGGATACACCCCGATATTGGAGACGATCATATTGAGGTCGCTCGGCGGCACGACCTGGCGAATGATGTTTTCAATGCGGGCGCAGTATTGGTCGGTCAACTCCAGACGAGTGCCTGCCGGGGCCTTCAAGTTGATGACGAATTGCCCCGGATCGGTCCGCGGGAAGAAAGCGACACCGACAAAGGGGTATACGGCGAAACTGAGGATGACAAAAATGGAGAACGCCACCACCACGGCGACTGGCCGATCCAGGCAGTAGACGATGGCTTTGTCATACCAGACCTGCAGGCGATAAAAATATGAATTGAAGCCATGCACCACAGTTTGGAAGAGAGAATTTTGCCCGTGTTTTACAGGAGCTTTTAGCGTGCCTGGAGAGTCCGCAGACTCGTACCCTGCAATCTTCTTCTGCGATGCAGCCTTTTCATGTCCTTTGAAGGTGATGAACTTTGCGCAAAACAGCGGCACCACCGTCATCGCCACAACGTAAGAGGCCCATAGAGCGAACACCACGCCCAGCGCCATCGCGGTAAAAAGGTATTTGCTGACACCCGCCAACAGAACTATCGGGAAAAACACGATGGCCGTAGCGACAGTAGCTGCAAGCACAGCAAGATCGACCTCTTTGCCGCCCTGTTCGGCAGCGACGATGGGCGGTTCGCCCATCTCCATGCGACGGAAGATATTTTCCAGCACCACCACGGAGTTGTCGATCAGCCGCGACAATGCCAGCGCCAGGCCCCCCAGCACCATGGTATTGATGGTGTTGCCGGTCGCATTCAAAAGCAGAAATGCCGCCAGCGTGGAAATCGGGATCGACAGCAGCACAGCAACCGTGGCCCGCAGGTTGCCGAGAAACAGCAGGATCATCAGCGCCGTCAGAACCAGGCCGATGCCGCCTTCGCGCATCACATTGTCGACCGCCATCTTCACGAAGACCGACTGATCGAACACCACCTTCGCCTTCAACTGCCGGGGCACATCCAGCAGGCGCTTCACCCGCATGCGGATGCCGTCCACGATGGTAATGGTATTGCTGCCGCCCCCCTGCTTGAAGATGGGCAGGTAGACGGAATGTTCCCCATCCACCCGCACGATGTTGTACTGCAATTGGCCGCCATCCTCGGCATGGCCCACATCGCCCACCGTGACCGAAGCATTGTCATGGGTCCTTAACGGGATATTATTGGCGTCCGATGGTTTGGCCACCTGGCTGTTGGCGTAGATGTTGTAGTCCTTGGGGCCGATGCGCACATCCCCCGCCGGCAGAATCAGGTTCGATGCATTCACCGCCTTGTACACGTCGTTGATGCTCAGACCGTTGGCCTGTAGCTTCAGCGGGTCGACATACACCATCACCTGGCGATAGGTCCCTCCATACGGCTGTGGTACCGACGCCCCCTTGACGCTGGCCACCTGGTCGCGGATCTCAAACATCGCGTAGTCTTTCAACTGGATTTCGTCTAGGCCCTGCCCCTCGACGGTAATCAGACAGACTGGCAAATTCGCCGCATCGAAGGAAAGCACGACCGGCGGAAAGGTCCCTGGCGGCAAACGGCGCAAATCGGCCATGGCCAGGTTGGAGATATTGCTGACGCCAGCGTTCTGATCGGTCCCCGGCTGGAAGTACACCTTGATTAAGCTGACACCTGTCATCGACCGCGATTCGATGTGGTCGATGTTGCTTCCCAGCGTAAAAAAACGCTCGAAGGTATTGGTGATGTCGGCTTCAATCTGCTGCGGCGGCATGCCGGAGTAGAAGGTCGCCACTACCACCACCGGGATATTAATGGTCGGAAACAGATCCACCGGCATACTCAAAAGGTTCACCATGCCGACCACCACGATGACCATACACGCCATAAATATGAAAAACGGATATCGAATGGCAAAAGACGACATCTACTTCTGCCCTTTCAAAGGCGGAGCGTTCGCCGTGCCGATCGCACGGGCCGGTATCATATAAAGCAAAGTAGCATGCACGGCGGTCAGGTTGGAAGCTCCCGCCATCCGTTGCATCCATCATTGGTGCGCGCATTCTTGTTGAGCCACTACTTGAATACCTCACAGCGCCAGACACCCTGTCAAATTCGCGATGAGATGAAATGGCCCCTCCTCCTTTTTCGCGCTAGATCCATGCTTCACCGTCCGGAGGCGCTTGATAGCCGTGCGTATCATTCTGCGCTTCATGGCCGCGGTGGATCAGAAAGTACACCGTAGGGACCAAAAACACTGTGACTATACCAGAAACGGTAAGGCCGCCTAAAATCGCGCGCGCCAGCGGAGCATACTGTTCACTGCCCGCTTCCAGGCCGAGCGCCATGGGAATCATACCCAGGGCAGTGGCCAGGGTAGTCATCATGATCGGTCGCAGACGCACTTTACAGGCTTCCGTAAGTGCTTCCTTGAGGGGCTTGCCTTCCGCGCGCTGGATGCCAACAAAGTCGACGATCAAAATACTGTCGGAGACTACGATGCCGGTCATCATCAGCAACCCCATCAGAGACATAATATTCATGCTGGTTCCCGTCACCAGAAGAAACAGCAGCACGCCCGATACACCGGGGGGAACCGCCATTAAAATGACGAAAGGATCCGTGAAGGACGCGAACTGCGCCATCAGGATCAAATAGACAAGGATCACGGACAGCGTCAGGCCGATGGCAAAACTCCGGAAGGAGTCATGCATATCGTTCACGGAACCCGCAATCGTCACCAACGTGCCATGGGGGGGATGTTCCCCATCGACGATCTTCTGGATCTCTACGCCGATTTTCCCCAGGTCCTCGGTCTTCGGCATGATGTAGACATCGAACTCGCGACGTAATTGATAGTGATCCACGACGGTCGGCGTATTGATGTACTTCACGTCCGCCACCGCTTCCAGAGGAGTGATGTTGTCGTGCGTCTCATGCGATAGCGTCGAAGTTTCCGGGACTGCGCCTGTGTCCGTCCGTTCCGCGGCGATCATGGTAGGGCCAGCGCGCAAAGGAATTTCCTTGAAGTCCTTCATCGACTGGATCTGGCTGTCGTAGTACTGCACAGTCAGCATGTAGTTATTGCCAGACTTGGGGTCGATCCAGTAGCTGGGCGCAATCATTCCGTTCGACGTGAGCGCTGTGATGACCCCATTGACGACATTCTCTTCTGTCAAACCGAGGATCGCCGCCCGCTGTCTACTTACGTTCAATTGCAGGCCCGGATAGTCGATGTTCTGCGGAATCAGCACGTCGCTGACATCGCCGAGTTTGCGGGCCTTCGCCGCAATGTCCTGCGCGACGGCATCGCCAGCCTTAAAGCTCATGGTGCTGACACGGACATCGAACGGCGCCGGCTTGCCCTGGTTCACAATGGAGTCCACCAGACCGCCTGCCTGGAAGTAAGTCTGTACTTCTGGGACTTCCCTGCTGACGCGCCTGCGGACCATCGACATGTACTTGTAGCTGCCGATTTTGTGGTCTTCCTTCAAGCTGACCTGAATCACTCCGTTGTCCATCGCCGTGTTGCTGGTATAAATGGCGGACAAGTCGGGATACACCCCGATGTTGGAAACGATCATATTGAAGTCGTCGGGCTTGACCACTTGACGCACAATATTCTCGATGTGATTGAAGTATTGATCTGTCAGCTCAATGCGAGTTCCCGGTGGAGCTTTGACGGTGATTTGAAACTGTCCGGGATCGGTCCGGGGAAAAAACGCCACGCCAAGGAATGGGTATAGCGCGAAACTGCAAAGGACGAAAAGCAGGAATCCCGCAGTGACCAGAACGGGCCTTTCCAGAGAACGGTGAATCGCGTGGTCGTACTTTCTTTGGATGTAATGGAAGCCATCGTTAAACCGTGCCACGACATATTGGAACGGCGTCAAGTGTTTAGGTTCTCGAGCGCGCTGCTCTGCCGCTTCGTCCTCTGCCAGTCCGGCTGGATCGCGTTCCTCGACCTCAGAGTTATGCTCGCCGTGCCCTTCGATGGTGATGAACTTCGCGCAGAACAGAGGGACGACGGTCATGGCGACGAGGTACGACGCCATTAGGGCCAGCACCACGCCCAGAGCAAGGGCGGTGAACAGATACTTGCTGACTCCCACAAGCAGCACGACCGGAAAAAACACAATGGAGGTGGACACGCTGGCGGCCAGCACGGCCAACTGGACTTCCTTGCCGCCTTGTTCCGCTGCCACGATGGGAGGCTCGCCCATCTCCATGTGGCGAAAGATATTTTCCAGCACCACGACGGAGTTGTCGATCAGCCGCGACAACGCCAGCGCAATACCGCCCAGCACCATGGTATTGATGGTGTTGCCGGTCGCATTTAACAGCAGCCCGGCAGCCAGCACGGAAATCGGGATCGACAACATGACGGCCACGGTCGCTCGAATGTTGCCGAGAAACAGCAGAATCATGGTAGCGGTCAGTACAAGTCCGATAAGACCTTCGCGGGTCACGTTATCGACCGCCATCTTGACAAAGACGGACTGATCGAAGACCACTTTCGCCTTCAACTGCGGCGGTACATCCAACAGATACTTCACGCGTTTGCGGATACCGTTCACAATCGTGATGGTATTGCTGCCACCACCCTGCTTGAAGATCGGCAGGTAGACGGAATGTTCCCCATCCACGCGGACGATGTTGTATTGCAATTGCCCGCCATCCTCGGCATGGCCTACATCCCCCACCAGCACGGAGGAGTTGCCCTTGGTCTTCAGCGGGATCTTATTGGCGTCCGATGGTTTGACCATCTGGCTGTTGGCATAAATGTTGTAATCTTTGGGGCCGATGCGGACGTCGCCGGCGGGAAGGATCAGGTTGGAATCATTGACGGCCTTGTAGACGTCATTGATGCTCAGGCCGTTGGATTCCATCTTGAGCGGATCGACATAGACCATCACCTGGCGATAGGTCCCTCCATACGGCTGTGGCACCGATGCACCTTTGACGTTGGCCACCTGATCGCGAATCTCAAACATCGCGTAGTCTTTCAACTGGATTTCGTTCAGGCCTTGGCCTTCAACGGTAATCAGGCAGACTGGCAGGTTCGCGGCGTCGAAGGAAAGTACGACCGGCGGGAAGGTCCCTGGCGGCAAACGGCGCAAATCGGCCATGGCCAGGTTGGAGATATTGCTGACGTCGGCATTTGGGTCTGTGCCCGGCGTAAAGTACACTTTAATCAGGCTGACGCCTGTCATCGACCGCGACTCGATGTGGTCGATGTTGCTTCCCAGCGTGAAGAAGCGCTCAAACGTGTTGGTGATGTCGGCTTCGATCTGCTCCGGCGGCATACCGGCATAGAAGGTCGCCACGACCACCACAGGGATCTTGATAGCGGGGAAAAGGTCCACCGGCATGCTCATCACATTCACCGTGCCCACTACCACGATGAACATGCAGGCCATCAGAATGAAAAACGGATAGCGAATGGCAAAGGACGACATTTACTTCTGTCCTCCCTGCGCTGGGACCGCGTGTGGCTTCTCTTGCGGACTTTGTTTCTGTTGCGACGTTTGGTTGAAGTTGGCCAAGCTCATATCGACCGGACTCGGTGTCACTAGCTGGCCCGGCTGGTAGTTGGCCTGGTTGCCCACGATCACGCGATCTCCTACGTTGACGCCGCTGACAATTTCATAAAAATTTGCGCCTTGAATCCCCAGAACCACCGGCTTCTTGACGACGTGGTTGGTCTGGTCCACTACCAGGACATAAGGTTGGTCTCCTTCCACAATGCCGTCGATGGGGACCACCATGGCATTGCTTTTGTGTTTTAAGGGAAAGGTGGTATTGGCATACATACCAGGAGACAGATGCAGATCTTTATTCGGGATGTCCACCTCGGTCAACATGGTGCGTGTATTGCGATCCATGGAGCGCGTGAAGCGGACAATCGTCGTGTGAATCACTTCGCCTGTCGCCTGCACCTGGACCACCGCAGGCCCACCCAGACGCATATAGTTCGCATCCGATTCCGGCACTGGCATGCGGAGTCGCAACAAGCCGCTTTGGGCCAGACGCACGATCGGCATGGCGTCCTTGCTCTCGCCAGTACCCGCTGCGATCAGAGCGCCGGTATCGGCATAACGGAAAGTGACGACCCCATCGAAGGGCGCGCGCACATAGGAATACGCCTGTAGCGCCCTGTAATGCTCCAGATCGGCTGCGTCTTCACTCGCTTTTTGCTGGGCCGCCGCATACGCGGACTTCGCAGCATCGATCTGCGCTTCTGAGGATAGGTCAGCGGCCTGCTTATCGTCCAGGTCCTGCTGCGCAATCAAACCCGGCAGCTTGGCCGCGGCATTGCTCAAACGAACGTATTCGGAGTGCAAGGCAGCGTGGATGGCGACAGCGCGGGCAACATCGTGGTTCGTACGTTCCACTTCCGAGCTATCACGGACCACCGCAGCCTGGGCCGCTCTCACCTGCGCATCCAGTTCCGGAATTTCGAGGATGGCCAGAACTTCGTTGGTGTGTACACGGTCTCCAATATCGACAAAGATGTCCTTGACATAGCCCGACACTTTGCCGTGGACCAGAATGTCCTGATATGCCTGAAACACCCCAGGGACCGTTACAGAACTCACCGCGGGCCCGAGCTGTACGCTTGCTACCGCAGCCGCGAGAGGTTGATTTTCGGAGGCCCGGTTGGACTCCTCTTTTGCGCCCACAGACCTTTCATGCATCATGAAGAGGGCGCCAATGGCTACGATGACGATGACAGCAACAATAATGACAGTGCGCTTGGACTTACTCATGGGAAAAGTTTCCTACCTGTGCCAAAAGGCATAGTTTGAGCCACCTATGGATTCCTACCGTGCAGGGACCACTATATTTAGAAACATGGGGTGCATGCCTGCGCTGGCAAGTACTCTTACAACGCTGCGAAGACAACGGGAGGCGGTAAGAAGAAGAAATGAGTCAGGCAGGACCTGCTTCGCTTGAAGCGAAAGCGTTGCTGCGAGTCGCGAACCAGCAGCGAAGAGCCAAACTTGCCTAACCCAAGAACCACAGTCGCGAAAGCAAAGACCACCCAAAAAATCATCGATCCCAGAGACCCATGGGAGCTATCTCTCGATTGCCGGGATGGAGCCACCATCCGATTGCGCTCGGTCAAGCACATTTTGGCGGCAGGCACATGACCACCCGCCTGTTGCGTGGATTCGTACTGCGCCAATCGGTAGTGAAGGGCCCAGATAAACACCGCCAACAGCACCACAAAAAGACAGACACTGAATCCGCTCCAATAAGCAAACGGCGCCTGACGATTGCCGCCCAATTGGCTGCTATTCCCTGTCTCTTTGTGCTTCATCCGTACCTTTGGGACTCCAACAATGGAAGATTGAGTTTGTACCCTTGGTTGCTGGAGAATTACTCCGTGTACCCTGTCACTGAATTTCATCTTAACGTATTCGGCGCTGGCGGCTCTGTTTCAATAAGCCTTAAATAGTAAATTTCCAGTCCTGCGGCGCAAAACGCCGAACCCCGAAACCGGCTGCAAAATCCACTAAATGTCCTATTTCAACGAAAACGCAGTCGAGCGCAACGGTGCATCCGAATTAGAGGATGTCTCCCATTGGACGCAGGCTGCTAGAAAAGGTCATGTTTTCTCTCATCCTCAAAATCGACTCCTGGCCGCTTGCTAGGGCTGGCGCCGTCTTCCGGAGATAGCATCCGGCGTGGCCTGCTTGCAAGCCCTGAAAGTAGGTTCCTGCTTGCTCGATTTATACAGGCGTTCGCTATATAAATAATACGGATAGACGATGAACTCCACGCTGACCGCGCGCAACGCGAAAAATAGAAAACTGCTTTCCCCCGCCGAGCGCAATCTGCGTCGAAAGCTCATTTTCCAGGACAGTCTTGTTCTACTCAGCCTTACTGCGATTACCATTTGCATCGCAGTATTGACGTATTTCTTTTTTCATTCCTTTCGCGAGCATCGCCGCGTACTGGAAAAACGTTGGTTCGCGCGTGGAGAAATGGCGCTTGCGGCGGCCCACCCTCAAGACGCGGTGCAGGATTTTCGTTCTGCCTTATCTCTCTCCTCCGCCAACCGGGACTATGAAATGGCCCTCGCTGAGGCACTTGCCGCCGCCGGCCAAACCGATGAGGCCTACGCGTATTTTTCCAATTTGCATGATGCGGAACCGGGGGACGGATTTCTGAATCTGCAACTTGCCCGGCTGGCCGTGCGACGGAAGGACCCGGCCCAGGCAATCGCTTTTTACCACTCCGCTTTGAACGGATCATGGCATGGGCAGGGAGCAGAACTCCGTCTACAGATCCGTCTCGAACTGGCGAAGTACCTGTTGTCTCTCGGCAAGATCAGCGCTGCGCAGGGAGACCTTCTCACCGCGGAAGGAAATTCCCTCGATCGGCCGTCCGCACTGTTTGAAATCGCCGACCTTCTGAAGCAGGCCGAGGATCCCTCCGATGCCTGGGAGGCTTATCGGCGTGTGGAGCGGCACAGCCGTGCAAACCCTTCACAGATCCAGCAGGCGTTGCTCGGAGAAGCCCGCGCGGCAATTTCAATGGGCCAATATAAACGCGCTGCTCTGGCGCTGGATCGCTTTGAAATAAAAGCGCATCAACATCCCTCGGCAAGTACTCCAAAGGAAAAGCGGGAGGTATCCCAGCAGTTGGGACAACTGAAACGAATGTTGCAACTGATTCCGTTTTACGGGCTCCAACCCATACAGCATGCGAAGCGGCTGCTGGTCGAGGCCAACATTGCCCACCAGCGCCTGCAAAGTTGCTTGACGCAGATACAAACGGAAACCGCCTCGGGTGACGGCGGTATCGATGGCGGGATCCACGCCACCGACCTGTCGGCACTAGAGTCCCAGTGGGAGGCAATGGCGCATATCCAGCCTTCCGCGCTGGCCCAGGACGCGGCTGCGCAGCAGAGCATGACGGACTGGACCAGCCAGACCGAGATCGTAACCTCAAATTTCTGCGGAGCGCCCACAGGCGACAACGCCCTGCTGCTGCAACTGGCCCTGGTACCGGATAAAACAGAATGAGTCGAGCGTGAAAGAGTTGAACGAGATACAAGCGGACATGCCCTCCGCGGAAGATGCGCCACTCAACGACAACACAGCGGCGTTGACGGATGCGGACATCAACCGCATCGCGCCATCCCGTGGAGAACGCCTGTTTCTAATCCTCTCCATCTTTATCGGAGGACTCTCCGGGCTGCTGGTCGTTTGTTTCCGCATTTCCATTGAATGGCTGCGGGTGCTGCTGCTAGGCTCCGTTCCTCACCCCGGCCAATATCGACTGCTGCTCATTCCCATGACGGTGGGCCTGCTGGTTGGGCTGCTGGTCAAATATTTCTTTCCCCAGGCAAGGGGCAGCGGCATCAACCAGACGAAGGCCGCGCTCTACATCTATAACGGGTACATCTCGGCCCGCACCATGATTGGCAAATTCATTACTGCGGCGCTGGCAATCGGCTCCGGTCAGTCGCTTGGCCCAGAAGATCCATCGCTACAGATTGGCGCTGGCATCGCATCCCTGATTGCGCGACGTCTGCATCTTTCGCGCGAACGGCTGCGCCTTTTTGCCCCCGTGGGAGCAGCCGCAGGTCTTGCCGCCGCCTTCAACGCCCCCATCTCGGCAATTCTTTTTGTAATCGAAGAAGTGATCGGCGCGTGGAGTGCGGCTGTTCTCGGCTCCATCGTGCTGGCGGCAGTTTCCAGCGTGGTGGTGGCCCGCGCGTTCTGGGGTGCGCAACCCATGTTTCGCATTCCCGCCGTGACGCTGCGCGACAACCGCGAATTGCTGGCTTACGCGGTCCTGGGCATTGTCGGAGGCTTCGCCGCAGTTATGTTTTCTCGTTTGCTCGGCGTATTGCGTCCGTGGCTTCGATCATTGCCGGAATGGACGCAGGTGCTGCAACCAGCGGGAGCTGGCCTGCTGGTCGGCTGCGTAGGTTTTTTCGGGTTCCCTGAGGTGATGGGGGCGGGTTACGACACCATCGACCACGCCATGCACGGAGAATATCTCTGGCACGTTCTGCTGGCGCTCGCCATCCTTAAAATTCTCGCTACAACTGTGTCTTTCTCCAGCGGTACGCCAGGCGGCATGTTCGCGCCTACGCTGTTCATTGGAGCCATGCTCGGCGCATCCGTCGGCAGTTTTGAAAAACATTTTTTCCCGCATCTCACCGGCTCCGTGGGATCGTATGCGCTGGTCGGCATGGGCGTGTTGTTCGCCGCCTTCCTGCGGGTTCCGCTCACCAGTGTCTTCATGGTCTTTGAAGTCAGCGGAAATTATTCCATTGTCCTCCCGGTCATTCTCGCCAACACCATCGCCTACCTGCTGGCGCGCAGCCTGCAGCCGATTCCTATCTTTGAACAGCTCACCTTGCAGGACGGACTCAACCTGCCTTCCATGGAAGAGGCCCGGGAAGAAACCGCGCTGCGCATTGAAGACGCGATTCATCCCGTGGAAGGACCGACATTTTCTGGGACTGATACCGCAGCCGCCATTGCTGCGAAGCTCGAAGAGCAAAAGACTGCCGAGCAGACGGCGGACATTGTCCTGATTCGCTGCTCCAGCAACCGCTGGTACGTGATGACCGCGGCAGAGCTAACGAAAATCCTGCAAGCGGGAGCCGGGCTCGATCAGCCAATCGAAGAAATCCTGCCGCAAGACCGCGTACCTTATCTGTATCCAGACCTGCCTCTGAATGAGACGCTGGCTTATTTCCCGCACTGGCCGCTGCTCCCGGTGGTCAATCGCGCGGTGTCTGGGCTACTCGAAGGAGTTGTATCGCAGGCGGACGTGCTGCGCTGTTATCAGGACCACGCACACTTGCATTGAACGGTTTTGTGGATCGTCCGTTAATTGTCAATAGCGGGAGGGCCAGGGAGTTGTCATTCTGAACCCTGCGGTCGCCGCGGCGACCCGCGGCGACCGACCTCCGTTCAGAATGACTCTTTTTAACACCGCTACACTAACCATCAATCCGCGAATTCGCCCTAACGCACTGAATCTCCGCCCCAGGCCAGTTGCAGGCCAGAGCGAAAATTGAAAGGCAAGGATGGATAACCGATTTGCTCCTGATAATGCTGGCTCAACAAATTGTCCATGACGGTGTAAGCGGCAATATGCCGGTTAATGCGGTAGTTGGCCGTGAATCGAACATCCTGATAGGCCGGCACAAGGTTCCGATTGGGTAACAACAACGTAGTCCCGCCGTTGGCATCCGTCAGGAACGTGCTGCTGTCGCGGCGTCCGACGAACGTGCCGGCCATCTGCGCATACCAACGTAGCCGTGCATACGTCACCACAGTAAAGCCGGAATGTGGCGCTCGCAGAAAAGGCCGCTGCCCGACCAGCGGAGAATAGGCGCCGATCGGGGTATTGGGATACGCGGGATTGTACGATGGCGCGGAGTTGTCACTCGAAAAAGACCGCTGCACATTCGCGTTCAGCAGCGTGTAGCCGCCGCGCACAAACAGCCGGTTGGTCACACGATAATCGGCGCTGGTTTCCAGCCCCTGCGCGCTGAAGTTCAGCGAGTTGATGTACGCGCCGAAGGAAGTGTTGGCAATCACCTGCTCGACCGGGGTCGGAACTCCCAACTGCAAAAGCGCGGGAGCATCCACAAACTCAATCTGATTGGAAAATTGATTGCGATAATATCCAGCGTGCAGCAGTGCGCGGGTGCCTATCATGTGCTGGTCGATCCCAGCTTCATACGTGCGGGCCAGTTGCGCGCCGACTGGCGTGATCTTGTTCTGCGCAATCAACTGCTGGCCATTTGGCAGGCCGCCAAGCACGTTGTAGATGGAGCCACGCTGCTCGGCAATCGTCGGCTCCAGAATGCCCTGGGAATAGTTGAATCGCATTTTGGTTCCAGTCAAAAAGCCCTCTGCTGTCGGACGCGCTAGATAATACGCCGCCGTTGCATGCGGCGCGGGCTGAAAACCGAAAACAGAATAATTAGGCAGATCGGCACCCGCGCTGTAATAGAAACGATTGCTGAAGTTGCCGGAGGTCTGCACAATGTAGTCGAAGTTGCCGCGGGTCGCCGACTGTGGAAAGTAATCGTACGCTGTATAGCCGCGCTCGGACTCATAACGAAATGCGCCGAAGATTACCAGTTGAGGACTGATCTTGTAATTCGTTTGTCCATAGAAAAAGTCGCGATTGGTCAGTATTCCGTCCGTTCCCGGATAGCTCTGGTTCTGGCAGGAATAGAAAGCCTGCCCGCTTGCGCTGGTTCCGTTCGCGCCGCGAATCGTTACCGGCAGGCCAAGATATTCCGGCGCGCCGGGATTGCCTGCGTTGTCATAGCAGTTGAAATTGTTCGGATTATTCACCAGCACGCCCACCGGCCCAGGATCCGTGTTCAAGGAGCGCAGCCGAACCAGTCCGTACTGCGCCATCAGATCGACCTTCGGGCTTTGCTGATCGTTGATCACGGCGCTGCCGTATAGATCGTGCTCTTTCAAATACTGCACGTCGGGAATGCCGTAGAACAGGATTGCGTTCGGCTCGCCCGTCGCAGCGGCAGTCCGGTGTAACGTGGCCCGCAGTTGCGTGTGAGGGTTGATGGCATAGCCCAGGTTGGCCACGGAGCTTGCATTGTGAAACGTGCTGTTGGGATAGCTGTTCGACGTGTCGATCCGCGCAAAGTCCCCAAAATAATCCAGCGCTTTGTGCGTCCCGCCCAGCGAAGCCTCCTGATGGTACGTGCCAAAATTGCCGCCATCGATTGCATACTGTAGCAACGGCTTCGCCGTGGTGCCGCGCGTCGTGGTCAGGGCAACGACGCCCGCAGATGCATCCGCTCCATACAGAGCGCTGTCGGGTCCACGGTAGATTTCCTCCCGGCTGATGCCATTGGACGCGATGTAAGCAAAATTTACCGCGCCGCCAATATCGTTGATCGGGACTCCATCCAGCAGGACCGCAGCCGCGTTGGAGTTTCCACCCATCTCAAACAGCGATGTGGCGGCCCCACGCTGGCCTGTGCTGACTAGCTGCAAACCTGTGACGAGTCGCAAAGTGTCCTGGATTTCTGTGGTATGCGGATACAGCGACTGGTCGATAACGGTGGTGGAAGCACCCGTCTGCTCCTGCGGAGTGGAAAGTCCGTTCGCCGTCACCGTGACATGCTGCTCCAGTTGGCCGAACTGCATCGTCACATTGGCAAACGCGGGGTGCGACGGGGACATATAAATCTCTTTGCTGGAAGTTACGTCGAAGCCGGTCGCAACGACACGCACAATGAATCGTCCCGGCTTCGTAGTGGAAAGGACATAATGTCCGCGTCCGTCAGTGAAAGTGCGTACCCCCAGGATGATGCCATTCAACGTGACCAGATTCACCTGGGCGTTATAGACCGGCGCGCCCAGCGGGTCGGTCACGGTTCCTTGCACTGTCGGTGGCGCACCCTTCACAGGGGAAACGGCCTCGGCAGGCAGCGTTGGTACGGTCCGTAGAACAAGCAAGAGCGCCAGCGCCGCCAGCGGCCCTCTCGATCGAAAGAATGCGGAAATTGATTTCGTAAATGCCATGATGCAATCCCCTCGGATGGTTTGGTTGCATGAAGCCGGTCTCCTGACTTGCGTTCTTCAAGCTTGGGCGCCTTCCCAGACCAACTTCGTCCAGTGGCTGCCCGCCGCGGCGGGCCTTGCCCTGCTCTCACGCTTACAGTTACGGGGTAGTGGCGGAATTGCACCGCGCTTCCCGACACTTCATGGATGGTTAAAAACCTTTACACCTGCCGCCAACAGCACGCATGCAGACGCCGGAAGTTCCGTATCCCTCGTACCGAGGAAATACGCAACCTTAAGAAACACAATAGAAACGGGAATGCGAACTTCCGCCGCAACAGGCAGCTTTGCTCACGCCCCTTCGGTCCTCCCATCGCGACCGAAAGACAAGCTTAGAAGTGACCCTGGCCGGTCTCCTGACTCACGCGTCTACGAGCTGAGGCATGCCTTCCCAGACGGTTGCGTCCAGTGGCTGCCCGCCGCGGCGGGCCCTGCCTAGCTCTCCGCGCTTACAGTTACGGGGTAGTGGCGGAGTTGCACCGCGCTTCCCGAACACCAAGGGCTACTAAAAGATATATCGGGATCAAATCCCGGCGTCAACTATTTGTGGAGACGAAAAACAGCCGTCGGCCACGGTAGATTTGCGACCGGCCAGGACTTCCGCTTTATTTCTTTACGTGATGCGCAATGATCTGCTCTTTTATTTTTTCATACACACCGCGGGGCAAAATCCCCTTCGTCACCAGTTGGTTCTTCGTCCGATATGGACGCCCGACAATGATCTTTTTCGCATACACGTCTCCGATGCCAGGGATGGCCTTCAACTGGTCTTCCGACGCGGTATTGATGTCGAGTTTGGACATCTGAGAATGCATGGCTGACATGGCACCCATCTGTGCGGCAGTCGAGCCTGAAGATACGGCCCAGGTTCCCGGAACGACGGCAAGCGCGAGCGCGAGGCCAGCGCCAAGAACGATTCGACGTAACGGCTTTCCAATATCCATCGTAGTGACCCTCCAATGAGCTAAGAATTTATGCTCACGCAACACGGTAGTCGCCCGTATGCAGCCAGTCAAATCGAAGGGTCAAGCTTCCTTCAACATCTGCAATCTCGATGAGGCATCTTGACACCGTGCTTGATTGTTCTTATTCTCAAGTCATGCCGATTAGCCCGCTCCATCGCCATCATCATCACCACCATCATTCCCACGTGGCGAACGTGTCAGCGGAGCATTCTGAGCGGCTTTCTTAAAGATCCAACAAGTTCAGAGATTTTATAAGCCCGCCGATGCGAACCGCATCCACGGGCTTTTCGTTTTGCACCATCTAACCAGAAACATGCATAAGGAAGATTCACCATGACCAAGGAAACACTCACCCACCCCGTCATCGACTTCTCCAAGCTTGACGGACTCGTTCCCGGCATCGTGCAGGATTCTGGCACAGGAGATGTCCTAATGGTTGGCTTTCTCAATGAAGAAAGCTATCGAAAAAGCCTCGATTCCGGTTTCGTCACGTTCTGGAGTCGCACCCGCAAAAAGCTATGGATGAAGGGTGAAACCAGCGGCAATCGCCTTCGTATTACAGAAGCTTCCACCGATTGCGACAATGACACATTGTTGTTCCGTGTCGTCGTAGAAGGCGACGGAGTGGTGTGCCACGAGGGCACGGTCAGTTGCTTCACCAAACCTCTATCCATCCGCAAAGCAGACACCCCTAAACCGGAAAGCGAGACGAAAGCATGAGCCATAAACTTCGACTTGGAATCCCCAAAGGCAGCTTGCAGGACGCAACCATTGCACTGTTTGAACGCGCGGGCTGGCGCATCTTCGCCAATGGCCGCTCCTACTTTCCCGGCATCGACGATCCGGAAATCGAATGCATGTTGATTCGCGCGCAGGAGATGGCCCGCTACGTGAACCACGGAGCGCTCGATGCCGGACTCACCGGTAACGACTGGGTCACGGAGAGCGGCCTGACTGTCGAAACCATCGCCAGCCTGACCTACTCCAAGCAGAGCCGCCAGAAGGTACGATGGGTGCTCGCCGTGCCGGAAGATTCGACCTACCAGCGCGCCGAAGACCTCGCCAACAAGATCATCGCGACAGAGTTGGTCGAAGCCACAAAAAAATATTTTGCCGGCAAGAACATCCCCGTCCAGGTTGACTTCAGTTGGGGCGCGACAGAAGTCAAGCCGCCGGTACTGGCCGACGCCATCGTCGAAGTGACGGAGACGGGAAGCTCGCTCCGTGCCAATCGCCTGCGAATTTTAGAAACTATCCTCGAAAGCGAAACGCAACTCATCGCCAACACCCAGGCATGTCTCGACCCCTGGAAGAAACGGAAAATTGAAAATATTGCGTTGATGCTTCAGGGAGCCATCGCAGCACAAGGCCAGGTGGGGTTAATGATGAACGTGCGCGCCGTCGATCTGGCGGCCGTCATTGCAGTGCTGCCAGCGCTGAATTCGCCGACCATTTCCACGCTCAACAACTCCGAATGGGTCGCCGTGAATACTATTCTGGAGGAACGCACCGTGCGCGATGTCATCCCACGCCTGAAAGCGGCCAACGCCACCGGCATCGTCGAATATCCGCTGAACAAAATTGTTTTCTAAGGGAGCTACCGCGAGAAAGATGAAGCTGATACGCACCTACGGAAGAAGCGCGAAAGAGGCGGAGCGCTTGTTACAGCAGATCGAAGGCCGTTCCAGCGCCGCAACCGCGCAACTGGAGCCAGCCGTCAAACGCATCCTGACGGCTGTGCGAAAAAAAGGCGATGTTGCGCTACGGCAGTATGCGGAGCGGTTGGATGGCCTCGCCCCAAGCGTACCTCTACGAGTCAGCCGAGAAGAGATGGCGTCCGCATGGGAAAACACTCCAACCGATTTGCGCAAAGCCCTGGAGGCTGCGGCGAAAAACATTCGCCGCTTCGCGCAAGCCCAGATGCCAAAAGCATGGACGCGCAAGCTGGATGGCCTTCAACTTGGTCAGCGCTGTCTTCCAATCGAGTCTGTCGGCTGCTACGTTCCCGGCGGCCGCTATCCACTTCCCTCCACCTTGTTGATGACGACGTTACCCGCGCAGGTGGCGGGCGTTTCGCGCATCGTTGTGGTCTCTCCACACCCTGCACAAGAGACCCTTGCAGCCGCTCATTTAGCTGGCGTACAGGAGTTTTATCGTGTGGGCGGCGCGCAGGCCATCGCTGCGCTTGCGTATGGGACGACGAGCATCCCGCGCGTGGATAAAATCGTTGGCCCTGGCAATCTCTACGTCACCACCGCCAAAAAACTGGTCACTTTCGATTGCAGTATCGACATGCTGGCCGGTCCGACAGAAATTTTAGTCGCCAGTGAAAA
The DNA here is from genome assembly GCA_021826695.1 of Acidobacteriota bacterium. Taxonomy (GTDB): domain Bacteria; phylum Acidobacteriota; class Terriglobia; order Terriglobales; family Acidobacteriaceae; genus JAKAAZ01. The sequence continues at coordinate 17,754 of JAKAYS010000017.1, forward strand.
TGGAAATCCGCAGTGGATCGCTTCCGACCTTGTCGCGCAGGCTGAGCACGATCCAGAAGCTCTTTCCATTCTGGTATCCAGCAATGAGGAGTTAGCCAGAGCAACTGCCGAGGAAGTTCAACGGCAATCTGTAACCAATACAATTGCTAAACTATCCCTGAACAGAGCTGGCTTTATTTTCATCACAAAAAACAGCCAGGAAACTCAGGTTATTACCAATCGGCTGGCCGTTGAACACGTGACCATCGATTCAGACAATGACCTTGAGTGGCTGCGCCACGCTGGCTCCATCTTCATTGGCTCACATACCCCGCAAAGCATGGGCGACTATATCTCCGGGCCCAACCATGTACTGCCCACGGGGCGGCTGGCGCGTACGCGCGGCGGACTGAGCGTGCTTGACTTCCTTCGCATTGTGACCACACAGGCATATACATCGGCTGGCCTGGCACGCTTGGGCCAGCACGCATCGCGATTGGCTTTTGCTGAGGGCCTCGTAGGCCACGCTGCGTCCGTGCGCATCCGTATGAACAAATGTGAAACACAAAGCACAAGGAAACGTGGAGTGACTCGATGAATCCCGCACAAATATCACAAAAATTGCGCCCGCGCGCAGCCGTCGAGCGGATGCATGAATATCATCCTCCGTTGGCCGGTCGCGATGGCCTTCGGTTGGACTTCAACGAGAACACCCTCGCTCCCTCTCCTCGCGTACAGGCCGTACTCCAACGCATTGCCGCGGAGAGCCTGACAAAATATCCCGAACGTGGACACGTTGAGCGCATCGCAGCAAAACATTTTGGCCTCGCGCCTGAGGCTGTGCTTCTGACCAACGGCGTCGATGAAGCCATCCATCTTATTTGTGAAACTTATCTCGAACCGGATGACGAGGTCATCATTGTCACGCCGACGTTTTCCATGTATGCGCTATACGCAGAAGTTACAGGCGCAACCGTCCGCACCATCCAGGCCGATGCCACGCTGCAATTTCCGTACCAGCGGGTGCGCGAAGCCATCCATTCCGGCACCAGACTCATCATGCTCGCATCGCCCAACAACCCGACCGGGTCGGTCATCGATTCCGACATGTTACTGGATCTCGCCGCGGCAACACCGCAAGCTGCGTTGCTTGTCGATGAGGCCTATTATCATTTTCATGGCGAGTCGGTTTTAAACGCAACCAGTGCAGTTACAAATCTTTTTGTCGCCCGGACTTTTTCAAAGGCCTATGGTCTTGCTGGACTTCGGATCGGCCTTCTGGCCGGCCACCCGGAGGCGATGCGCTTCGTGCGTAAAGTCAGTTCCCCCTACAATGTAAACTCCATCGCGCTGGAATGTCTGCCAGAAGCACTCGCAGATGAAGCCTACATTGAATGGTATGCAGACCAGGTCCACCAGGGCCGCATAAAGGCAGAGCAGACACTCCAACAACTCCATGTTCCATATTGGCCGAGCCATGCAAATTTTATTCTTATGAAGATTGGTGAAAAACACTCCGCGTTCGTCAACGCCATGCGCGGCCAAGGTGTGCTGGTCCGTGACCGCAGCAAGGACCCTGGCTGCGATGGCTGCGTACGCATCACGCTCGGGACCGTCGAACACACCAGACGCGGACTTGCAGCTTTAGAAAACAGTTTGAAGGAGATTGCATGGCAAGCAGAAAAATAGCTCCCGGAAGCGTGGCTCGGCGAAGCGCGACACTCAAGCGGAATACTACGGAAACGCAGATCGACCTGCGCCTCACCCTCGAAGGCGAAGGCCGCTACAGTGTGCAGACCGGCATTCGCTTTCTCGACCACATGCTAGAGTTGTTTGCGCGTCATGGAGGTTTTGACCTGTCGTTGCAATGTACGGGCGACCTCGACGTTGATCAGCACCACACGGTCGAAGATATCGGCATTGCACTCGGCGAGGCATTCCTTCAAGCGCTTGGCAACAAAAAAGGCATTCTCCGCGCTGGATATTTCTTAATGCCGATGGATGAAACACTTGCCGCTGCCGCCATTGACCTCAGCGGTCGCTCATCATGTGTGATCGACGCGAAAGTTCGTGTGCGCATTGTGGGCGATTTACAGACAGAACTCCTAGCTGACTTCTTCGAGGGATTTGCTCGCGGAGCACGCGCCAATGTCCATCTGAAGGTACTCTATGGCCGGTCCAATCACCACAAGATTGAGGCCATTTTCAAAGCGTTCGCTCGCGCTTTGCGCTTCGCCTGCTCCCGCGATCCGCAGTTGCGCACTATGCTGCCCAGCACAAAAGGATTGCTCTAAATGGAGTGTGCCGCATGAGTCAGGGCAAGACTGTAGTGATCGATTATCAGGCCGGAAACTTGAACTCCGTATGTAAGGCGCTGCGAGCTGTCGGCGCAGACGTACACGTCACGGACGAGCCGAATGCTCTGCTCGATGCAGCAAGGATCGTGCTTCCGGGCGTCGGACACTTCGCTTCGACCGGCTGCCTGCTAACCAGCGGTATGGGAGAGGCATTGCGGAAACGCGTGGCGAACGGTATTCCTTTCTTGGGGATTTGCGTGGGACTGCAATGGCTGTTCGCGGGCAGCACGGAAGCACCGGAGACGCCCGGCCTAGGGGTATTTCCAGGCATGTGCGAGCGTTTCCCTTTCAGCGTGAAGTCTCCCCATGTGGGATGGAACTCTCTCGAAACAGCGAAAGAGTCCCGTCTGCTTGCAGGCTTGGAAGATTCTCCCTACGTGTATTTCACGCACTCGTATCGAGCACCATTGATAAAAGACACTACCACAGTTACAAATTATGGCGGTGAGTTCTCCGCTGTCATCGAGCAGGACAATTGGATGGCCGTGCAGTTTCATCCCGAAAAATCCGGTATCGTTGGCTTGAAGATTTTAGAAAACTTCTTAAAGGTCTCCGCATGTTGACGCGTCGCATTCTTGCCTGCCTGGACGTCTCCGCGGGTCGTGTGGTGAAAGGCGTGCAATTTGTCGATCTCATCGATGCTGGCGATCCGGCGGCCCTTGCCGTGCGCCATGCCGCGGGCGGCGCGGACGAGATTGTCTTTCTCGACATCACGGCGACCCACGAGAAGCGTTCGTTATTGCTGGATGCGGTGCGTCGAGCAGCCGATCGGATATTCATTCCGCTGACAGTGGGAGGCGGCATTCGCACGCTTGAGGACGCAATGCAGGTATTCGATGCGGGCGCCGATAAGGTCAGCATCAACTCCGCCGCGCTGGACCGTCCAGAACTCATTACCGAAATTGGCTCTCGTTTTGGAGAACAGGCTGTTGTCGTCGCTATTGACGGCCGCCGCCACTCCAACAGCGTAGAATCTGCGGAAGTGTATGCCAGCGGAGGACGAAAACCTACAGGTCTTAGCGTCCTCGCGTGGGCCACAGAGGCTGAAGCACGAGGCGCTGGAGAAATTCTCCTTACCTCGATGGATTCCGACGGGACCCGCGCGGGCTTCGATTGTGAGCTAACTGCGATGGTAAGCAGTAAGGTGCAGATTCCCGTTATAGCCTCTGGTGGCGCGGGCAACGTGCAGCACTTTGCTGAGGTTTTCTCTCGCGGCCATGCCGATGCTGCATTGGCAGCCAGTATCTTTCACTTTGGGGTATCGGATGCGCGCACTTTAAAGCATGCGTTGGCAGCGCTCGGGCTTCCGATGCGCCTGCCCTGTTGAACTCGCCGTATCGCAGCATGAAAGGACAGAAATGAATTTGAGGCATACATGCTGATTCCTTCCATTGATCTGATGGGTGGTCGAGTCGTGCAACTGGTGCATGGGGAAGACCTGGCGCTTGGATTTGACGATCTCGAATATTGGATCGAACGCTTCGTCGCCTATCCGCTGGTACAACTGATCGATCTGGATGCGGCGAAGCGACAGGGAAACAATCGCGCTCTTATCGAGCGGATCGTCCAGCGACTGCCATGCCAGGTCGGCGGTGGCATCCGTAGTAGCGAGGACGCGCGAATTCTTCTCGCCATGGGAGCCCGGCGCGTCATCTTTGGCTCGGCCCTTTTCGATGCGGATGCTGGCGCGGTCGCATCGGACAGCATTGCTAAAAATACTTTCTCCAACCTTGTGCGGAGACAGTTTGCAGAAGAATTAGCTGAGTCACTCGGAGTCGCTCCCCTGGTATTCAGCGTGGATACCAAAAATGATAAGGTCGTCATCCGAGGCTGGCGGGAGCAAATTTCTCTTCATGCGGAAGACGCCATGCAGGCGCTAGAGCCTTTCTGTAGCGCATTTCTTTACACCCATGTGGATACTGAAGGGACCATGCAAGGCTTTCCCATGGAAGTAGCTCGGAGGCTTCGACAACATACAAATCGGCAGTTGATTGTGGCCGGAGGCATTCGCTCGCTGGCGGAAATCGATGATCTCGAAGCCATACAGGTGGACGCTGTGGCGGGCATGGCGATCTACACCGGCGCGATGCAGGCATAAAATTAACCGTAGGATGCTCGTCGAATAATTCATCGTGAATCCGCCATTCACTATGCTGTTATTTGTCTGGCCCAATGGCCGCGCGCATCTGACGTTCAGTTGAATTCTTGTACTTGAAAGATTGTTGATACGCCCATGAAGAGATCCTCTCTGCATCTATCGAAGAGACTGGAAGAAGTTGGATTTTCCGATATCGTCCAGATCCGCAATAAAGTGATGGCGCTGCGCGCCGCAGGGGAGATGATTTACGGCTTCCACGGAGGTGAACCATTTTTCACGACCCCTATCCCGATCAAATACGGCATGATGCAGGCACTTGTCGAAGATAAAACCCGCTATGCCCCTTCCTCCGGACTGGAACCGCTACGCGAAGCAATTGCACACAAGCTGCAAACGTTTAACCACATGCACGTGGGCGCCGACAGGGTACTACTGACGGTTGGAGGTTCCCACGCGCTGTACGCTTCGTTCCAGTGCGTGCTGGATCCTGGCGACGACGTACTGCTGTTTTCTCCCTATTGGACGCCGATTCGAGAGCTGATTATCGGAGCGCAGGGTCGTCCGCTACTGGTGCCTACAGTAAGCGCGCGCAACCACGGCATCACCGAAGCGCTTGAGCGGTATGCCACTCCGCAAACCCGAGCCATCTACTACAACACGCCGCAGAATCCGAACGGCATTGTGTTCACGCGCCAGGATGCGGAAGAGGTGGCCGCCTTCGCTATAAAGCGCGACCTGATCGTGATTGCAGACGAGGCCTACGAAGATCTGGTGTACGAAGGGGAACACTTTTCCATTGCGACACTGCCCGGCATGGCGGAACGCACGCTTACGTCCTACACGCTCTCCAAGACCTTCAGCATGACCGGCCTGCGCGTCGGCTATGTGGTCGCGCAGGAACCTTGGATGACGGGCCTGCGCAAGATCATCCTGTATTCCACCAACGGCGTCTCCACCCCCACCCAGTGGGCCGCGCTGGAAGCCATGCGCATGCCGCGCGAAGCGCTTACCGAGCGACTGGAGGAATACCGCAAGCGCCGGGACCTTCTGGTACAAGGACTAAATTCTGTTGGACTGGAATGTATCGCGCCTGCCGGAGCTTTCTATGTATTTCCACGCTCCACGAAGATCCATAAAGACAGCAGAAAGGCGGCGGACATTCTGCTCGACAAATCCCACGTCGCATCCATCCCGGGTGTTGCCTTCGGGGCGCAGGGGGAGGGCCATCTTCGCTTCAGCTACAGTGTGCCAATGGAGACGATAGAAGCGGGCATCGCTGCACTCAAAACGTTTTTATGTTGATTTGCAACTGTATCGGTTACGAAGCAGGAAAATCCTCCGTTGGCATGCCAGGCGACTGTGGTTCCGGAGCTGGCGGCAAGATGATGGGATCCGGTTCCGACGCGGGCGGCGGAAGGACCACGCCAAATCCCTCTTTGCGTACTCTCAAATCGAAGTAGCAGAGAGTGATCGCAACACCCATAAATGCGACTAAAACTCCGCTGAGAAGGTCTGCGATGACCGATATGCATCGTGCCGCGATGCTAACCGCCTCTGGAGAAATCGTCCGGTGTATGAGTGCCTTATGCGCGACCATTATTTGTATCGGAAGGGTAACTGCGGCAATCCCGATCGAGAACCCTATGACCACCAGGAATACTGCATAGATTCTTCCCCGGCTTCCAGCGCTCAGATGGATGGAGCGGCGGATCGCGTCTTTAATTGAAAGGTTCTCTGCGAGACCTGCCGGAATGGATAATGCATAACGAGCGACCAGCCAGAGCAGCGCGCCAAAATACGCAATCAGAAATGCCAGCAAAAATACTATGAAGAAAATCATGAACCACAGAGATGGGGCATGCACCAGTTGCAGCGAACTATGGCGGAAAATACCCGGAATAAGCGTAATCACAAGCAGTGGAATGCCAATGAAAGCATAGAACAACAACACGTAGCCGAAGATCCGCAACGCCACGAGCAAAGCAATCCCAACAAGTTTCCCGGTCTTCTCCGTGGCAAGCCTGCACGCTTCGCCAACGGTCATGGGGGCGTCGGCAAGTTTTGACTGCGTAGCAAAAAAAAGCGCGCCCAGAATGATCTGCGTAAAGATGTAGATCAAGGCAGCACCCAGAAGACTGAGCGGCAGAAGGATGAGTGCCCGAGCCACGGGAGCAGCCCCTACAGAATGTCTCAACCAGATTCCACTGCCACTTATCACTGTGCCAACCACCACTTCGACACCAACGGCGACCAAAACAATTCCGAAGAACAGCTTGAAGTTTTCCCGCAGCAGGGTCATCGTGCGCTCGAACATCTGCGTCGGCGTCACAGGACCATAGGCGTTGGGTTGCACATACCCGGGTGTCGTCATGTTGCGATCCACGTGCGTTGACTCCCTTTATTACTCTGGGATTCTCTGGGCGAAGCGTAGCACAGCAGGCCATCGTTACAAACAAAAAACTTACCAGTACGTTTTGCACGCTGCCTCACGGCCATAGCCAGCCCGAGAAGTTACCTCCGAAAAGCCGGTTGCGCCTTGGCGACAGCATGCAGATCATAGATTTCGATCGCGCCATCATGCAAAATCGCCATATGCGCTCCATCGGGAGAAAAATCGAAATTGGTTCCAGCGGTATAGATCGGTGTGGGAGCAAAATTGGCGATCAGGTTACCCGTCAGAGTATCGAACACGGTAATCATTTCCCTGTCCACACCGGTTGGGGTCGATAGGATCCAGCGCGGCCCGGGGATGCGTCTCATGAAGAGTCTCAATCGCAAAATGGGCCCCGTTTTGTGCCACGATGAATCGTGGGAAGAATAGATTGGGTGGCAATGGGATCTGCCACAACAGCGCGCCCTGCAGGTTGTATCCCTGGTACACCGTCTCATCGGACTTAGGACACGTATTCGCCACAAATACGTTGTCGGTAATGGCCGTCAACTCCGGCGGGCACGTAGAGTGGATGGAAACTACGTGCCGCAGCGTCCCATGTATCGGTTGCAGGCCAACGTCCCACCGGTTATTAGGCGCGGCGAGCACCTCCAGAACGCTGTCCCCCATAATAGGCAGATTGACAGCATCCGGGGCCGCGGAGCGGGCCACTATTCCAAGTGGGTGCAGGCGTATAAAGTCGAGGACAAGCTGCTGCTCCGGATGGCTGTCTGGCGGCGATGCAGGTGGATGCGCCGGGGCCGAACCAGCGGCGTTTGCAGACTGCGGCTTCGCGGCAGGCGGAGGGGGCTTTGCCTCTACCAGGACCATCGATCGATCTGGGGCCAAAATGATGTCTTCCAGCGACCCTTCCACTCGGATGAATTCCTGTGGGACAAGTGAGGCATCCACCCGCTCCAGTTGAGAACAGTTGCGCAGTAGAAACTGGCCATCCCCCAGGTTCCACAAAAAATCCATAAAGTCGTACAGCTTCCAGTTCGCCTGCTTTTCAGGCTTTCCAGACGGAACATCCAAAACAACCGCGCGCACCATGCGTTCCGAGTCATTGTCAGAGCAATTGCTGTCTCGCTCCAGCAGGCCCATGGTATTGAACGTAAAAAGCAAATGGCTTGCATCGATGTATTGCAGGTTGACCATTGCATAGAAAGACAAAGAGGGCAACACCCCGGGTGCGCGGTACCCTAGCGCCTCTACGGGAATCCTAAACTCGGGCCGCGCGCTGTCGTCATAGACCCGGACAGGCGGATGGCCCTTTTGGGCATGCATCGAGGCTGACAGCAATATCGAAACAACTAAAAGGATCGCATGCGGAAAGAGAGGGGGCCGGCCAACTTGGCTGAACTGGATCATACAAATAGCTACACCTGTAGGACGCTTTCCTATTGACTTCGCCATCGGACAAGTTTCTGATGGAAGCGCAAGCTACTTACAACAAATTACGCTTCTTCTCGAAAGGAACCAAGACGGATGGTCGCTCGAAAATTGTTACGCCACGCTATGGCTGTGGCATTTCCGCTTATGGCTGGCGCATTCTGCCTTCCCACCCAGGGACAAGTCCCTACCTCTTCCGCAGCCAAAATAGAGTCGCAAAAGATTTCTCCTATTCCCGGCTTCGACACCGGCATCATGGATACAGGGGCAGATCCTTGCAACGATTTCTACCAGTATGCGTGTGGAAAGTTCTCGCAGAAATACCCCATCCCGGCCGACCTGCCGATCACCGATCAGTTTGAAAATCTGAATGAATATAACCACCAGTTGCTGCATGGCATTCTGGAGCAGGCGGCAAAGCCCGGCGGCAACCGCTCAGCCGATGAACAAAAAATTGGCGATTACTACGCCAGTTGCATGGACACCGCTGCCATCAATGCAGACGGCCTTAAACCTCTACAGCCGGAACTGGACCGCATAGCGGCGCTCAAGAACAAGAAAGAACTTCCCTCGCTGATTGCGCATTACCAGAAGATCAGCGTCGGCGCATTCTTCGACCTCGGCTCCATGCAGGACTTTAAGGACGCGACCAAGGAAATCGCCGTTGTCGACCAGGGTGGTCTCGGGCTTCCGGAGAAAGACTATTACCTGCGTAACGACGCCAAAAGCGCCAAGCTGCGCCAGCAATATCTCTCCCACATGACCAATATGCTCAAGTTATACGGCGAGCCAGCGGGCAAGGCCGCAGCCGATGCCAAAGCTGTGCTGGCGCTCGAAACCTCCATGGCGAGGGCCTCGATGGGCGTTGTAGAACGTCGCGACCCGCACAAAACCTACCACATCGAAACCATAGCGACACTGGCAACCACCGATCCCATGTTGCACTGGAACACGCTACTGAAGGACACCGGCGCACCCACGGTCAGCACGCTGAATGTGGCCAACCCAGCCTATTTCCAGGCGCTCAACGGCATTCTCGCGCAAACGAACATGGCGACCATCCGCAACTATCTGCGGGTGCATCTGCTCGACTCCTTTGCTTCGCGGCTGCCCAAGGCGTTCGATGAAGAGAGCTTCGACTTCTATGGCCGCAAGCTAAGTGGTATCCCTAAAATGCAGGTCCGTTGGAAGCGCTGCGTCTCGGCGACGAACGGCGCCCTGGGCGAAGCGCTGGGCAAGGTCTATGTTGAAAAATATTTTGCTGGCGACAGTAAACAGAAGACCCTCGACATGGTGAAGGCGATCGAAGCCGCCATGAACCAGGACCTGACTTCGCTGACATGGATGGGTCCGGAAACGAAAGTCAAAGCCATTCGGAAACTCGACCTCATCACCAACAAAATCGGCTATCCGGACAAATGGCGGGACTATTCCAAGTTGTCGATTACACGCAACGATGCGCTGGGGAACTCCATTCGCGCGCGCAAGTTTGAGTCAGCCCGGCAGTTGAATAAGATCAACAAGCCCGTCGACAAGAACGAATGGAGCATGTCGCCGCCGACGGTAAATGCTTACTACGATCCCAGCATGAACAACATCAACTTTCCTGCCGGAATCTTGCAGCCCGCGTTCTACGACAAAACTGCGCCGGAACAAGTGAATTACGGCCACATTGGCGCAGTCGTCGGGCATGAGCTGACTCATGGCTTCGACGATCAGGGCAGCCAGTTCGACGGCTACGGCAACCTGAAAGATTGGTGGACGCCGGAAGACAAAAAGCAGTTCAACACGCGCACGGCCTGCATCGTCAATGAGTATGACGGCTTTGTCGCCGTCGATAGCCTGCACGTTAACGGCGCTCTCACTTTGGGTGAAAACACGGCGGACAACGGCGGCATCCGACTGGCTTACATGGCCATGGAGGCCTACGCGGCCCAGCACAACATTGACCTGGCGAAGAAGATGGGCAACTTTACGCCAGAGCAGCAATTCTTCATCGGCTACGCGCAGAACTGGTGTACGAATGCGCGCCCGGCCTTCGTCAGAATGCTCGTGCAGACCGATCCCCATTCGCCGGACCAGTTCCGCGCCAACGGTGTCGTCCGCAACATGCCGGAGTTTGCCCACGCCTTCAGTTGCAAGAAAGGCGCGCCGATGGCCCCCGTGGACCGCTGCCGCGTCTGGTAGCTCATTCGTAGCATTCGCTCCAACCCGGGCACGGCCTTCGCGTCGTGCCCACTCTATTTCTCTGTCAAAGTAGAAGAGTGGCTCCATATCCCATGACGTATACACACCATCGCTCCCGCGCCGCTCTCGGCTATGCCGCCTGCGCGCTGGCGGGCGGACTCTGGGGAACGGGGTTCTTCTTCGGCAAGATCGCCATGCGCGAGATGAGCTCGGCGCACATGGTGCTCTACCGTTTTCTCTTTGCGTGTCTCGGTCTGGCTCCGGTGCTGTGGCTGCGTCGCCCCGGACTCAACGCTCGTGAGTGGCGCATTCTTCTGCTTGCCGCCTTCCTCGGGGTTCCAGTGCAATTTCTATTGCAATTCGCCGGACTCGCCCGCACCACCGTCTCTCACGCCGCGCTGATGGTCGGCACCTTGCCCGTCGTGCTCGCGGTGGGCGCAGGCATCTTTGCCCATGAGCGGTTGGACCGCATCAGTTGGGTCGCATTGGCGGCATCCACCACTGGGGCCGCGCTGATTGCGCTCGGCGGCCCTCATCATGCTACCCGCGGCGACTCTCCCAGCCTGGTCGGCGACCTGATGATCGTCATCTCTCTGATGATTTCTCTCGTCTGGATTTTGATGAATCAGCGACTGCTGCGCGACCACTCGCCGCTTGTCGTCACCGCCTATGGCTTGAGCGCGGGCACCGTCATGCTGGCCGCGTGGGTCTTTTCCGTGGATGGCCCGCCACCCATCCACATCTCGCTGAACGGATGGCTGGCGCTGGCGGCGAGCGGTCTGCTCTGCACCGCCAGCACGACTCTGTTATGGAACTGGGGACTGACACGCGTACCCGCCTCCCGCGCTGGCGTGTTTCTGAATCTGGAGCCTATGATCGGCTCGCTGCTTGGAGTTGGACTGCTCGGCGAACATCTCGGCCCCGCCGCGTGGGTAGGCGGAGCCATGATTCTCAGCGCAGCCATCACATTGACTTCGCGCCCCAACAGCCATGCTGCCGACGAACGCCTGGTAGCGTGAAGCGTCAAGCAGCCGGGTGCCCCTCGATAAGGAAGAAGGCCGGGTGCCCCATCCTAGCCGCGTTCTTTTGCGGCTAGGGTGGGAGAGCATTACTCTTTCCCCGAACGTTAATACTCTGAGCGAAAATGCTCTAAAGGTGGGGGAGACGATGAGGCCAGCCTTATCGGGCTGTGATCGCCATGGGTTTTCCCGTTTTTGCCAAGTCGATCACCATCCGCTCCAGCACCAGCGTCTTGTCTGGAGGCGACGAGCGAATCTCCAGATCGGCGCGGGCGATGCGCTCCAGCATCTGCATCAGTTCGCGCCGCGATTTATAGCGCCGCGCCTGTCGAATCAACTCATCCACGGCAAACGGCGGCACACGAAATCCTGGCCATAGCGCCTGCCAGATTGCGCGCGAATCGCGAACGTTTTTTTCCAGGATCACCAGCATTTGTCGGAAGGTTTTCGCCAGCATGTGCAGATGCCCGATCGCGCCATCTTCGCCGCTGTCGCTTGCGTTCAGCAAGCCGTGCAGCAGCAGCAGTGAGCGCGCAGCATCATGCGCGGAGATGGCGTCGGTCAGTTCATACAGCGAGCGTTGCTTGGCCGAAACGACCATCTCCTCCACATCGGCCAGCGTAATTTTTCTCTTTTTGTCGACGAACAACATCAGCTTTTCCAGCTCCGAGGCAATCCGCATCAGGTCGCTGTGGAGCGCGTCCACCAATTCTCGGGCGGCATCCGCCTGTAGCTCCACGCTGCGCGCTTCGGCGGTTTGGATGGCCCAGCGCATCGCGTCGGCCTCGTCCGGCTGGCCCAGTTCGATGATGCCGCACGCATCGCCCAGCGTTTCGCGGATACGTTCATAGCGGTCCTTGTCCTGCATGTCCATGCGGCGCACATCGTTGGGAATATGCAGATGGTCCGCCACAAAAACAAGCAGGGCCTGGGGGTTCGGCAGCTTGAGATACTTTTGAATGGCAGCAAACTCTTCCTTCTTTGCGCCACGCTGATAGAGCAATTTAACGTTGCGCACAAAGATCACCTGAAACGGAGCCATCAGCGACGGCGTGCTCGCCTGGTCGATGGCATCGAAGATGGTCGTTTCCGAAAGGTCCACATCGCTGACGCAATACTCGCGAAACTGCGGATCGATCAGCGCGTCCAGAATGCCGCGACGACACTGCTGTTGCAGGAATGCCTCATCGCCCAGCAGAACATATCCGGGGCGTCGCGCATCGCTGCGCACCTCCTGTAGCAGGCGCTCCATGGCCAGAAAACCGCCGCCCAGCTTCGACTTGGGATCCTCTCGCGTGTTCGCCATTTTTTTAAAAGGACTCCAGAATGTCGCTCACCAGCGACTGGGCAAAATCGTGCGCCATGCGATGCACTGCCGGGCGGTCTTCCTGAATGAAACTCGAAAGGTCCGCCGTCTCCTGATACTGCGAGCGAAACAGGAAGTGGTCGTTTTTATACAACACTTTTCCGGCTGCATCGTTCAACACCACACTGGCCGTAATGGTGATGACATAGCTCGACGACTGGCCGGTCTGCGAGTTATACGTGAGCGGCGTATACGTCTCGGTCAGGATCGTTCCGTGCAGCGTAGCATCCGCTGGCCGAGGATGGTCGCTCTCCGTCACATGGTCCCTGGTGCGGCTGGTCAACTGCTGCACCACTGCGTCCGTGAAGGCAACTTCCGTGTGGTAGTTTTCCACCTTGGTCTGAAAAATCGGAACGTCGATGGTGCCAATGTCCGGCGGCAAATGGGTCGCGCTCCCTGCGGTGTGATAACCGCACCCGGCGGCAGAAAGCATCAACAGGCAGGCGAGAATGGCAACAGAACGCATAGTCAAAGAGGAACATCTTGATTGTACGATTTTCATTTGTGCGATTAGAT